>CAZLDK010000058.1:0-14755 GCA_964558285.1 uncultured Spirochaetaceae bacterium
AGGTAAGCTTTACCGGCTCCACCGAGGTGGGAAAGCAGCTTATCGAGAAGTCCTCGAAGACCGTCACCAACCTCTCCCTCGAGCTCGGGGGGCACGCCCCGGTCTTAGTCTTCGCCGACGCCGACCTAGACCTGGCGGTGGAGGGGTCGCTTATCACCAAGTTCCGGAACACCGGACAGTCGTGCATCGCGTCCAACCGCATCTATGTCGAGCGCCCGGTCTACGAGGAGTTTCTCGCCCGGTTTGTCCGACGAACCGAAGCGCTTACGGTTGGCTACGGTCTCGAGGAGGGGGTGGACATCGGACCCGTGGTAAACGAAGCGGGGCTTTCTAACGCCCTGGCCCAGATCGAAAACGCCAAGAAGGCCGGTGGCCGGGTAATGTGTGGAGGAAACCGCGTCGGGAGCCTCGACGGGTTCTACCTCGAGCCGACGGTTATCGCCGACGTCCCCGACGACGCTGCGTGCATGCAAGAGGAGACCTTTGCGCCGGTGGCCCCGGTGGTCGCCTTCGACACCGAGCGCGAGGTTATCGAGAAGGCGAATAACACGCGGTACGGCCTTGCAGCCTACGCCTACACCAACGACCTAAACAGGACCTGGCGCCTCGGCGAGCTCTTGGAGGCGGGCACCATCGGTATCAACGACGCGGTCCCCTCGACGAGCAACTGCCCCTTCGGCGGGATGAAGGAGAGCGGCCTCGGTCGCGAGCTCGGCCTCGAGGGGATGGAGTCCTACCTCGAAACAAAGCACCTCTCGATCGGCGGGGTGAAGGACCGGCCTTAGGATAGGTACCGGGCTGCAGGACGTCAGAGGACCTTACCGGGGTTCAGAATCCCTTGGGGGTCGAGGGCATTCTTTACCGCCCGGAGAGTACCGAGCTCCGCGGCCCCCATCACCACCGGCATGTAGGGGGCCCGCTTGTGTCCGATTCCGTGCTCGCCGCTGATGGTCCCGCCGAGTCCGGAGACAATACGGTAGAGCTCAGGCAAAAGCGTTTTGAGCTCCCGATACCACTCTTCGACCGGGAGCTCCGGCGGCTTGATCGGTGTGCAGTGGATGTTTCCGTCGCCGAGGTGGCCGAAGTTCGCTACCTCGACGCCGCGACGAGAGGTTAGTCCGCGGGTCGCTTGAATCAGGGGCCAGGCGGCGGAAACCGGCACCGTTACGTCCTCCATCGTCTGGTGTGGACTCGTCCGCATCAGGGCCCAGGGGATCTGCTTTCGTAGCCTCCAGAGCTCTTCGAACTCTTTCGGGGTCCGGGCACTTCTTAACTCGACGAGCCCGGAGCGCTCCATCAGCGACACCGCGGCGTCCCGCTCGGACTCCACAGAGCCTTGGTCGCTGCCGTCGAACTCGACCAGGAGCATCGCAGCCCCGTCGGGGACCCAAGACCACTGTTTGGATACGCTCTTGAGGAGCCGGAGACAGGTTGCGTCGGCAAGCTCGATCGCCGAGGGCCGGGAGGGCAGCTCCTTGAGCAGAGCGGGAGTGATCTCTTCTAGGACCGCCTCGTCCGGCAGAAAACCGACGGCGGCTGAGCGAACCCCGGGCCGCTTGAGCAGTCGAAGAGTAATCTGCGTGATAACCCCCAGGGTCCCTTCTGACCCCACGAACAGATGAATGAGGTCGTATCCGGTTACGTCTTTTATCCGCCGCCCTCCGAGACGCAGGAGCTCCCCTGCGGCGGTAACCACCTCCAGACCCAGAACGTAATCCCCGGTAACGCCGTACTTGACCGCGCGGCCGCCGCCGGCGTTCTCTGCGACGTTACCGCCGATCTGGCAGATCTCTTCGCTCATCGGGTACCCGGCGAAAAACAGTCCGTAGGGCTCGAGGGCTCCGTCCAATTCTTTGGTAACGACTCCAGGCTCGAGGACCACCACGAGGTTATCCTCGTCGATCTCGAGGATGCGGTTCATTCGCTCGAAGGCGAGGACGATACCACCCTGGACCGGCACCGCTCCGCCGGAGAGGCCGCTTCCACCACCCCGGGGGGTAACCGGGATTCTGCCGGCTGCGGCGAGCCGCATCACCCCTACCACGTCCTCGGTTGACCGGGGCCACACCACCACGTCGGCGCGGCCTGAGTAGTGGTCCTCGGTAATCTTGTCTCGGCCGTAGGAAACCATTAACCGCTCTTCAGTCGAGACGTTCTCTACTCCGCAGATGTCGGCTAACTCTTTGACCACCTGGTCGTTTACCGCTCCGTAGTTATTCACCGTTTCTTCTCCGCTCGAAGGTAGTATTCGAAGACCAGGTTCATGTGCGTCTCCATGGCGGCTCGGGACAGCTCCGGCTCCCCCGCCGCGATGGCGGCCAAAATGCGGCGGTGCTGCTCCAGGAGCTCTCGGTTCTCGTAGCCGCCTTCGAGAATCACCCGGCGGCCGAAACGGACAGAGCTCTCCAAGAGAGTGGTGACAAACCGCGCCGCCTCCTGGAGGACGTAATTCTCGGTCAGGGAAAAGATGGTCTCGTGGAACTCTATATCGGCCCGGGCCTCCGCCTCCGGGTCACCATCGTCCGCCGCGGAAGCCATGCGTTCTACGCACCCCTCTAGGGAGAGCGCTTTCTCGGGAGTAATGTTTCGGGCGGCAAGCTCCGCCGCCCGGGTCTCCAGGAGATAACGCAGCTCTACCAGTTCTATCGCGAGGCCGCCACGCTTAAGGAATATCGGCGAGAGCATGTTCAAGAGCTCGCCGATATTCAGGTCCGTGACCACCGAGCCACCACCCGGGCGCCGGTCGAGGAGGCCCATCACCTCCATTACCCGAAGGGCTTCTCGAACCGAAGGGCGGCTTACGTGGAACATCTCGGCGAGCTGTCTCTCCGGAGGGAGCTTCTCACCGACGGAGAGCTCCCCGGTCCGTATCATCTCCAATATCTGTTCGATGATGACTCGATAGACTTTCTTGGTCTTTACCGGCTGAACCTTGATCGTCACGCCTCCTCCGGGTCAAAGATTTTCCCCGGGTTCATGATTTGATTAGGATCCCACGCGTCCTTGATTCCCCGCATCAACGATAGTTCCACCGGATCGATCAGTTCTGCAAGGTACTTTTTCCGCTTTATTCCGATGCCGTGCTCGCCGCTGATCTTTCCGCCGAGGTCCGCAGTTATCCGGTAGAGCTCCCGGAGAATCTTCGGCTCGATCTCGTGCCACTCTTCCATCGAGTGCTCTGGGTTTTTAACCAGGGTCGCGTGGAGGTTGCCGTCGCCGGCGTGGCCGTAGCAGGGAATAAGCGTGTCGTACTGTTTCGAGAGACGCTCGAGCTCGGGGATGATCTTCGGAATGGAGGAGACCGGAACGACGATGTCCTCTATGCTCTGAACCGGACTCGCGACCTTGAATGCCTCGGCGATGTTGCGCCGGACACTCCAGACCCGCTCTCGGGTCGTGCTGTTGTCGGCGACGTAGACTTCTATGGCGCCGTTCTCTTGAAGAAGCTCTCCCACTTCCTCAAGCTGCAACGCCACCTCTTCGGGGTCCGAGCCGTCGAGCTCGACCAGCAGCATCGCGCCGGCCTCTTCGTAAGGAAGACTCTCGTTGAGGTAGTCGCAGGAAGTCTTAACCGAGAGTTTGTCCATAAACTCGACGCTGGTGGGAACGATCCCCTTCCCCATGATGATGGATACCGTATCGATGGCTGCCTGGGGAGAGTCGAAGAGACAGAGCAGATCGCCCTGTGCAGTGGGAAGCCCGATCAGCTTGACGATCGCCTTGGTTACGATCCCGAGCGTCCCCTCGGAGCCGATCACGAGCTGCTTCAAGTCGTACCCCGAGACGTCCTTCGAGAGCTTGCCCCCGAGCCACACAACGTCCCCGGTCGGTGTTACCAGCTCCAGGCCAAGAATGTAGCGGCCGGTGACGCCGTACTTTACCGCCTTGCCGCCGCCGGCGTTCTCGGCGATATTCCCGCCGAGGTAACAGGACTCGAGGCTCATCGGATAGCCGGCAAAGAGCAACCCGTGTTTGGCCACGGCGTTGTTCAGCTCGTTGGTCACGACCCCGGCTTCGGCGACGGCGACCATGTTGCCGTAGTCGATCTCGAGGATCTCGTTCATCTTCTCCACCGACAATACGATACCACCGAGGGTCGGAATGGCGCCACCGGAGAGCCCGGAACCGGCGCCCCGGGGCGTAACGGGAACCAGGTGCCTATTGGCGAGCTTGACGACAGCTGCCACCTCCTCGGTGGTGGTCGGGGTAACGGCTACCTCCGGCATGTGTCCGTAATCCTCGGCGGTCGTTTCGTCGTGGGAATAGCCCTCCAGGCGCTCCGGGTCGGTATAGACGTTTCGCGGGCCGACTATCGATTCGAGCTCGGCGACGATTTCGGGAGTTACGCGATTGTATCTCATCCCTGATCCTCCTTCTCCAGGCGCCGAAGAAGTCGGGGCATAACCTCGAAGAGGTCCCCGACGATGCCGTAGTCGGCGATCTTGTGAATGGTTGCCTCGGGGTCGTTGTTGATGGCCACTATGGCTTCCGCCGTCTTGATGCCGGCGAGCTGCTGAATCGAGCCCGAGATTCCGCAGGCGATGTAGACTCGGGGGGAGATAGTCTTGCCGCTCAGGCCCACTTGGTGGGGATACGAGATCCACCCCCGGTCTACCGCGTCCCGGCTGGCACCGACCGCTCCGCCGAGCCTGGCTGCAAGGTCTCGAATCAGCTTGAAGTTCTCACCCTTCTTGAGACCTCGTCCCCCGGCGACGACCACTTCGGCTTCCTCAAGGTTTATGCCCTCCCCTTCTTCGACTCTGTAGCCGAGCACTTCGACTCGCCCGTCTATCCATTCCTCTTCTACAGGCACCTCGATAATCTTCCCGACCCGGTCGGAATCCGGCGGGAGGGGCCGGGACGACTTCGGCCGCACCGTCGCCATCTGCGGCTTCTTATCCGGCGTCTTGATGGTAGCCATGATGTTGCCCCCGATAGCCGGACGTGTTTGCAGTAGCAGCTTCGTCTCGGGGTCGATGTCGAGCTCGGTGCAGTCCGCTGTCAACCCAGTGTCCGCCCCCACCGCGACGTAGGGCATAAGCGCCCTGCCAAGCGAGGTCGCCGCGGCCAGAATGGTGTGGGGCCGATACTGCTTGATCAGGGAAACAAGAACCCGGCTGTAGTTTTCGCAGACAAAGTCATCGAGGCGGGGATCCTTGACGTAGTAGATCTCGTCGGCGCCGCGGTGGATAAGCTCCGTGAGGGTACCTTCTGTTAGGTTGCCTCCGATTACGACCGAGGCAAGTTGTGTTTCGAGCTTGTCGGCGAGGGCTCGCCCCCGGGACAGGAGCTCGAAGGATACGTTCTTGAGTCCGTCGCCCCTCTGTTCTGCGATGGTCCATACAAAGCTCATGCCGACACCTCCCGGCCGGTCTTGGCCCCCGGGGCTTTCACCCCTGCTGCGTTGAGTAGCCCTCGTTGCCGGAGAAAGGCAACAAGACCCTCAACCGCGGTATCGATCTCCCTCTCCTCGCCGGCGGAGACGACGGTACCGTCCCGGGCAACTTTCGGGGTGCGAATCTTTACCACCCGGGTCGGAGAGCCCTTCAGGCCCAGGTAGGCGTCTTGGACGTCGAGGTCGTCTTTCCCCCAGGTCGGTATTTCCATTTGCCGTGCCTTCTTCTTGCCCCGGAGGGTCGGCAACTGGGGTCGGGCAATCTCCTTAACCACCGTCAGAAGCGCCGGAAGCGGAGCTTTTACCCGCTGGTAGCCCTCTTCGATAAGACGCTCTGCGACAATTGAACCCGATCCTGGAGCCTGCTCCTCGATTCGACTGACGTAGCTCAAGAGCGGCAGTCCAAGCCAGGCGGCAATCTCCGGCCCGACCTGGCCCGTGTCGCCGTCGGTCGCCCGTTCGCCACAGAGGATCAGGTCGAAGCCGCCGATCTTACGGATGGCCTGAGAGATGGTATACGAGGTAGCCCAGGTGTCGGATCCCCGAAAGGCGGCGTCGGAAAGAAGGACGCCCTCGTCGCAGCCCATGGCAATGGCCTCTTTGATGGCCTTGATTGCCTTGTCGGGTCCCATGCTTATGACGGTGACCGTGCCCCCGAGTCGGGCCTTCAAGTCCACCCCTACTTGAATGGCGTAGAGGTCGAGGGGGTTCACGACGGATTCGACTCCGTCCCGAATCATGGTTCCGGTCTCCGGGTCCATCTTGACGTTGCTTGTCTCGGGGACTTGTTTGATTGGGATGATGATGTGGATGGTGCTTCTCCTCCTGGTTTAGGATAGATGGTCAGGCCAATGATATATTATCATGCCTTGGAGGGGTGTCAACTGAATGTTGCGATTTTTCGGGTTGGAGCTGGACACGATACTCGTGAATCACGAAATTCGTGTGGTGAAGAACGTTACGGTGAGCCTTCCGGAGACGGTCGCTCGTTGGGTTCGAGTCGAGGCTGCCAGAAACGATCAGAGCGTCTCCCGGTATCTCGCGACGATTCTGGAGGAACGGATTTCGGCAGAGTCAGAGTACGACTCCGCCATGGCCGGCTTTCTCGGGCGGGAGCCCCAGAAGATCAGCGCGGATGGCGCTTACCCCAGCAGGAATGAACTCCATGACAGGCAAGGTATTTGTTGACACGAAGCAGCCTCGAGCTCAGCACTTGTTGGAACGACTCTGGAAAACTTCGACGGGCCGTACGAGCGTACGAGCTATCAGGTGCTAAACGACTACTTTGTTACGGTCACCGGTAAACTCCGTCCCGGGATGAGCCGTCCGGAGGCCCGGGAACACGTGCACGATCTTTTCGCCTGGAATCCGCAGGAGTTAGACCGCCCGGTTCTGGAGTTTGCGTTGCATCTGGTCTCGCGTTTGTCACTGTCCTGGTGGGATGCTCTGGTCTTCTCGGCCGGACGACTTCAAAACTGTCGCTATCTGCTTTCCGAAAGTCTTAAAGCGGGTATCGAATTCGACGGGACCAACGTCGTATACGGCCCGCCGGGAATAACGGCCACCCGGGCTCCGGGTTCCTCGGACAGGAGGCGCTCGAGGGTCTGCTGCAGGCGCTCCTCGGCGCTCCCCTCCCCTAGGATCGGCGTTACATTCGCTTGGCGCCGGAGCGCCGGGTCCATGTCGTCCGAGATAAACAAAAGCCGCTCGGCTCCGATGCGCTCCAAGACGCGGCACTGCAACTGAAGCTCCCACTGGTCTTTCGCCGTGGTCTCCGGGTGCGCGGCGATGTCGGCGAGAAACTGCTTCCACCGGCCGGCATACTTCTTCATCAGCTCGGTGTATTCCGGGCTCCCGAGCTCCTCGGCGCAGGAGGAAACAACGATCAGCGTACTTGCCTCGTGGAGAGCCGGAAGCGCCGTGCACATCGCTTTGACCGTTTGATAAAAAGTTTGATCGAGGGGGTAGCCCCCGCCGTGGGTAACCACGATGTCATACGGCCCCTCGATCTCAGCGCTCGTCCACCGGGCAACCTCGGCGCAGCCGGCGGCGTGGGCGGCGTGGAGCTCGCCGCAGTAGACCCCGACAATCTCTTTGTCACTATTGATTCCGACGTTAAAAAGGAAGTCCACTCCGACCCGACGGGCCACATCCAACGATATTTCGTGGCAGGGGTTCCCCTCGAGGACGCCCTCCCGGCTGTTGGCGTTCGCCATGGTCTCGTAGCCATGAAAGCGCTGTACCGTCGCCAGGTCTACCAGCGCCGGGCAGACCCCCTTGCGGCCGCCGGAGTAGCCTGCCATAAAGTGCGGTTCGATAAAGCCGGTGACAATCTTGAAGTCGGCCTCGACGAACCGCTTGTTCACCGCGACGTAGGGCTCGTCGCTGACTTGCACAAGTGTCTCCGACGCCTCGGATCGGTGGTCCTCCACGTGGTAGCGGCCAAGAATCTCCGTTCCGAGAAGGTACTCCCGCTCCTCTTCGGTGCTCGGCCTGTGCATCCCGGTCCCTATTACGATGCTGATGTTTTCCGGCGCAACTCCTGCGGCTTCCACCTCGTCCAAGAGCACCGGAAGGAACGCCTTGTTCGGAACCGTTCGGGTTATGTCGGAGATGGTGATGGCGACGGTCTTGGGCTTCCGGGAGCGCAGGAGCTCGCCCAACGGCGGGGTCCCAATCGGACGCTCAACGAAGCCTTTGAGCGCCGATTGCGGTATGGGAACCGGGGGCGCTTGCCCGGGCTCGAGGACCTGGGCGCCGGGAGGCAGCCGGAGTGCCAGCTGGGTCTTGCCGTGGGGTAATTGCACCTCATTCCGGACGTGGGGGTTATTATCTGAATCCCTCAAATCGACGATACTCCTGTGCGACTCCCTGGTTTCGCGGAAACGACTGCTACCCCGGTCCGAACCCCAGCTCCCTCCGGCGGCGCCTAAAAGCGGTTAGGGCCTCGGCGTAGCCGGCTTCTTGGACAAGGTTTCGCCCCTCGGTGGGGTCTACTGAGAGGTCGAAGAGCACTTCGGACATATGCTCTCCGTAGTACTGGTACTTCAGGTCGTCCTGTTTGACCATGAGGTTCATCCCGCCGTAGTCGTGTATCGGGCTTTCCTCCCAGGCACGCCGCTCCTCCGGGAGCAGCGGCTGATTCGACTTCGAGAACATCGAGACCACCTCGTCGTTCCAGCTCTCCGGCGGCGGTTTGTCGGGATCCCGGAGAAGCGGTGCGAGGGAGCGCCCGTCGAGGCCCGAAGGGATGGGAAGGTCACAGAGGTCGCAGAGAGTGGGAAAAAGGTCGATCAAGCTGACGTTCTCCCGCCTTCGCCCGGGGCCGCCGGGCCCGCTCTTCGGGAGTCGAATGACCATCGGGACCCGAACACTGGACTCGAAGAACTTCTGTTTCTCCCAGATCGAGTGCTCGCCGAGCATCTCTCCGTGGTCGCTTACGTAGATTACGATCCAATCGTCGAGGACTTCTCCGGCCTGCTCTAAGGCGCCTATCACCTCGCCGAAGTGGCGGTCGATGGTCTCCACCATCGCGTAGTAGGCCGCAGTGGCCCGTCTCAATTCCCGGGGCGACGCGTCCACCCCAGGGCGGACGGCCCGTTCCGAGAGGAAGGGGTGGTCGAAGAGCTGCTCGTCGATATAGGGCTCCACACGGTTCAAGTAGTACTTAAAGAGCTGCTCGTCGGCGAAGTATGGGTAGTGCGGCTGGTTGAGGCTTACTTTCAGCATAACCGGCTGATGGTTGCCCTTTTCCCGGTCGTAAAAGGGGCTTAAGAAATAGCTTTCGATGAAGTTCTTGGCGCCAAGAACAGTGTAGGCGTCGGTCTTCTGATAGAACGCCTCCCCTGCCCCGGCACGGGCTATTTCCTTCGCGTCGGACCACTTGTACTCTCCGAAGGGGCGGCTGTAGTGACGAAAAGACTCTTCGTCTCGGTCCGGGAGGTGCTTTGGCGAGACCTTGCATTCGTCGCCGATCCGCTGCATCCAGCCCTGCATCTGGTCGAGGCCCTCGTGGTGGAGTTTTCCGGCGCAGGCGGTGTGGTAGCCGTGACGACTGAAGTGTCGCGCAAAGGTGTAGTAATTCGGCGCAAGGTCGTACCACCCGGGGCATCTGCACGTGGTTGGCAGCTGCCCCGCCGCCAAGCACTGCCGAGCGGGAACGCAGACCGGAGACGGTGTGTAGGCGTTGTCGAACACGACTCCGGACTCCGCAAGACTATCGAGAACAGGAGTGCGTACCACCCTGCTGCCCCCGAAGCCCGACAGGTCCGCCCTGTGCTCGTCGGTCATCAGGATGAGAATATTGGGCCTATCCACGCTACCTCCCATACCGAGCCAACCTAGACCGGAGAGTTTGCCATAAACCCCCCGTCGATGGAAACGGTAATACCCGTCGCAAAGGATGCAGCTTCGTCGTCCAGGAGCCAGTTCATGCAGCCGAGGAGCTCTTCCGCCTCTCCGAAGCGCCCGAGGGGCGTGTTACCGATAATCTTCTGACCCCGAGGAGTCAATCCGCCGTCTGGAGTCATCAACCTCGATCGACTCCTCTCGTTGGGAAAGAATCCGGGGGCGATTCCGTTTACCCGGACGCCGAGGGGCGCCAGGTAGCAGGCAAGCCACCGGGTAAAGTTCTCGACACCCGCCTTCGCCGAGGCGTACGCCGGGACCCGGGTAAGGGAGCGGAAACTGTTCATCGAGGCGATGTTGAGTATTACGCCCCTTCCGGCGGCGGCCATCTGCCGTCCAAAAACCTGGCACGGGATTACCGTTCCCATAATGTTTATCTCGACGACTCGATGGAAGGCGTCCATCTGAAGGTTGAAGAAGCCCCGGAGCTCGGGACTCGTGCCCTGAAGCTCTTCCTTATCGAAGGTGTCCACCGTCGTGATGGCGTCCATCTGGTTGCCCCCGGCACCGTTGATAAGAATAGACGGAGTTCCCAGGGTGTCCCCAATGGCCGTGGCGGCCTGGCGAACCTGAGTTTCGTCTGTAACGTCTGCGGAAAACGACTCGGCGATGCCCCCGGCTTCTTCGATGTCGGACTTGGTGCGATCGAGCTTCTCCTTCGTTCGACCCAGGAGCGCCACTTTGGCGCCCTGGTTTGCAAGGTCCCGGGCCATCGCCGAGCAGAGGGTGCCTCCGGCGCCGGTTACGACCGCGATTCTGTCTTGATATTTCTTTTGACTCATTTCTCGTACTCCTTTATTCGGCTACCCACTGCAGGGCATTTCGATAACAGACATCCGTCACCAGTCGTTCTATCAAGCTGTCCGAGTCCGGCAGTTGCCCGGAGTCTACCCATTCGCCGATGAGATTGCTGAAGATCCGGCGAAAGTAGTCGTGGCGAATGTAGGACAGGGGACTCCGAGAATCCGTCGTCATTCCGACGAAGCGCGGTAGCATCCCGTAGTGTGAGAGGGTGACAAGCTGATCACGAATACCCCCGGCGTGGTCGTTGTACCACCAGGCGGGCCCAAACTGCGTCTTACCGGGGACGCCGTCGGCGACGAAGGACCCCGTCAGCGATGCAAAGGCAGCGTTGTCCACCGGATTCAAGTTGAACAGAATGGTCCGTGGTAGGGCTTCTCTCTTTTCCAGTCCGTTGAGAAGGCCGACCAGCTGTCGGATGTCCGTCGGGGTCCCGATGGCCGCGAATCCTCCGGCCCCCCCGGCGAGCTTTCGCAGACGACTGCTGGTCTGGCGCTGGGCCCCAATATGCAGTTGCATCACCCAATTCCTCTTCGTGTACTCCTCGCCGAGGAAAAGAAGGATAGCGCTCCGCAATTCGATCGCCTCTTCGCCGGACAGAGATCCGCCGGATACCAATTTGGAAAACGCCGCATCTGCGCGCGCCTCGGCCGGCTCTACAAAGGAAAAGTCCGCGAGAGCCGTATCCGACAGTTTGCACCCTAATCGATCGAAGTGATCGAGCTTCTTCGACACCGCCTCTCGAAACGAGGCAAAGCTTTCCAGGGAAAGGCCGGTTTGCTCCGAAAGGGTGTCGAGGATCGCCGGTCTTTCTCCGGGGTTGTCGGCAATCGAGACGACCTCGTCTATCCGGACGGAGGGCAAGACGTGGAATCCGGTTTCCGCCGAGTCGAGTCTTTCATGGTCCGCGAGGTCTGAGGAGATCAGGTCGGAGGTTACGAGATAGTAGACCTTCAGCCCGGTAAGGAGTCCTCTCATTCGTAACCCGGGGTCAGGGAGCTGGGCGTTGGCCCGCTCCCAAATGGATGCCGCGGTGGCTTCCTCCAGCATCTCTTCTACGCCGAAGAAACGCTTCAATTCTATGGCGCTCCAGTGGAAGAGCGGATTACCGAGGGTGTAGGGAACCGTCTTCGCCCACTGAAGAAACTTCTCGTGGTTCGGCGCATCCCCGGTAATCTTGTGCTCCGGCACCCCGTTTATGCGCATCGCGCGGTGCTTGTAGGGATCGTTGACGACCCACATCTGCGCCAGGTCTTCGAATACTCGATCCTCGGCAATGTCGCCGGGGTTTACGTGGCAATGGAAATCCACAATCGGAAGGCCCTCGGCGATTCCGTGGAAGATGTCCCTCCCCCGCTTCGAAAGGAGCAGAAAGTCCGGGTGGGTGATACTTCGGGTGGTTACTGTTTCGCTACTCATACGCAATTCCGTGTCCTTCCAAGAGGCCTTTCAAATACCCAATCGCAAAGAGTCGTCCCTTCATTTCGTACCCGCTGGCCAAGGCACCCTGAGACGGGTCGAAGTGCATCTCGCCGGCCATCGTGGGTGTGTGGTCCGGACGGATTAGGCCCGAGAAGCCAAGCTCGTGGTAGAGTGCCACCATCTTGCCGAGGTCTACGGGGCCTTCGTCGTGGAAACGCTCGACGAAGCTCCACCGGTCCCCGGCGACTTGGCGAATATGCACGAAGAAGAGCCGATCGTTCTCAGACAGGGCTCGGGCAGCGGCGGAAAGGTCTGTTACGTCCTCCATGATGGAGAAGGTCGCCTGGCAGAACGTACACCCGACCACCTCCGGAGGTCCCATTTCGTAGAGGCGCCGGTAGCCGGAAAGAGAAGAGAGTACCCGGCCTATTCCCCGGAGCGGTGATATGGGAGGGTCGTCGGGGTGAAAGGCCAAGCGTACACCTTCGGCCTTCGCAACCGGGGCGACGGCGTCGAGGAAGTACTGGAGGTTTTCCCATACTCGCTCTTCCGAGATTTCTCCTGCAGAGGTCAGCGGTGCCTTTTTCATCGCCTCGTGGTCGTAGGTGGTGCACAGGGCGCCGCCCCTACCCGGCGTGGTCGTGGAGGTACGCAACCAACCAAGGCCGACCATGAAGTTGAGACAGAGCAAATCGATCCCGAGGCGCCCCATGTTGGTCACCATTTGGCGGTACCGGTCGAGGTCTTCGTCTCGCCCCGGAAGCCCCAGCTTGATCCGGGACATATCGAACTGGTCCCCTTCCAAACCCGCGAGCTCCATGTCCGCATCGGCGAAAGCGCTTTTGAAATGCACCAGGGTCGCGTAGTCCCAGGGAGGCTTCATCCCCGTCAGCTCCGGGGCAAGCTTGGCAACCACGTGGCGGACCCCGATCTGTCGGGCCAGGGCCCACTTCTCGTTGTAGTGGCCTGACAGGAGAAGACCAAGCTTCATTAGAAGTAGCCGCCCTTCTTGGTGATCTCTTGAATCGACTGCCCTTCGTGGACCCAGGAGAAGATCTTCTTTTCGTTTTCTCTGATCTCTTCGGCCCGGACCAGGACGTCGTAGGCGATACCCCGGGGCACCACGAGGACACCGTCAATGTCACCGACGACGATGTCCCCCGGCTTGATGGTCGTGTCTCCGATTTTGAGCGTAATCTGGTAGTGGGTAATAAGACAGCGCCCGAGGCTGCCGTTGGAGATGCGGTACTTGTAGAAGACCGGAAACTCCGCTTCGAGGATCTGGTGGGTGTCCCGAATACCACCGTCGATGCAGGAAGCTTTCACTTTCTTGCCCTTTGCCGTGTGGGTCATCACTCCGCCCCAGAGGGTACCCTTTTGGTCCCCGGATGCGTCCCACATAACGAAGGCGTCTTCGTGCATCTCGTCGAGCATCTTGGTGCGAAAGGTCATCTCGCCGCGAATCATCGCATTTGGCGAGCTTTTTACGGTAAAGGCGACTCCGGCAACCGTACGATACTCCCGCAGCGGGACGATGTTGTACGGAAGCGCTTGGTCGAGAAGGCAAAACTCCCGAAGCACGTCGTTTACCGCACCGGTGTAGAGCTCCTCGTACCGGGCGAGAACCTCTTTCTCCGGCACCGGGAAGGTGACATCGGGTCGTCCCTCCCGCTCTTCGACGAGTTTCTCGATATTCATCATCGCAACTTCTTTTTTGTAGTCTTCCACGCTCATTTGTTGTGCACTCCTTGGTAGCAGCTTAACACTCAATGCGCTCCCGTGGTGTGCGTGAACAACGCCGCTTCTTTGCACTTTTTTGACATCGGCGTCGAACCGTCGTAGAATTACGGCCCAGATGATAGCCGCAGAAGACCCTCGGAAACTGTTTACCGAAGATGGGTCCCATACCCTTGAACGCCTCATAAGCTCGATGGAGCGGTTAACGGGACTGACCGGAGTTATCTACTTCGACGAAAAGAGCAGGGAGCGCAATACGTTCCTTCTGAGACGAATGGGGCACAAGAACCCCTTCTGCGAGAGGATGAAGAAGCTCCAATTCGAGACCTGTCTTCTGTGCTGCAATACACGGCGGGACGCTCGGGCTCAACAGATCGGGCGTCCCTTCGTCGATGAGTGCGACTTCGGCGTCAACGAGTTGGTAATTCCAATCGTTAGCGAAGATCGGATGGTGGCGACGCTTTCCCTGGGCCAACTGCGGCGGTTCCCCGAAAAGCGGAGAACGGTTTCGTTCCTTACCGAGCGTATCTCCGCCAAAGGACTGGAGCTGGACCGGGACGCGGTCCAACAGCTGAGCGCTCATTTCATCCACTCTTCCCAGCACGAACTCCTGGGGCACGCGGAGCTGTTCTTTCATGCCCTTTCCCACGCCGGGCTCATTCTGGGCCATACTGCCACAGCCTCGGCGGTGCGCATTCGTCAAAACCATCTGGTTCATCGCGCGTTGTCGGAGCTTCAGAAGTCGTCCCGTCTGGATTTTAGCCAGAAGGAAATGGCCCGGCGCCTGGGTATAAGCAGCGAATACCTTTCCCGACTCTTCCAGAAGACCATCGGGAAGCGCTACGTCGACTACGTCAACGAGCTTCGGGTGTCCCGGGCTCAGGGTCTTCTGAAGACAACCTTCCTCTCCGTCGGCGAGATCGCCGAAGAGGCGGGCTACACCCGGCACAGCTATTTCTCCCGACTCTTCAAGCGTATGACCGGTATGACCCC
>CAZLDK010000059.1:0-14413 GCA_964558285.1 uncultured Spirochaetaceae bacterium
CGCTTATCTCCTGAACCAGCTCTGAGGTACGCTGGATATCCGGGACGAGGGCGTTGAGGATTTCCCCGGCTTCCTCGGCAACGTGGACGCTTCGACCGGAGAGCTCCATTATTTCGCCTGCCGCCTTCTGGCTTCGCTCGGCCAGCTTCCGGACCTCGGAGGCTACGACGGCGAAACCCTTGCCGTGCTCGCCGGCTCGGGCCGCTTCGATAGCTGCGTTCAGGGCGAGAAGGTTGGTGTTTCGGGCTATCTCTTCGATGATTGTGATCTTGTCGGCGATCTCCTTCATCGCCTTGACCGTATCCTGGACCGCCTCCCCTCCCTTCTGGGCGTTCTCCGACGCCTTTTGGGCAATAGCGCCCGTCTGCTTAGCGTTGTCGGCATTCTGCTGAATATTCGAGTCCATCTGCTCCATGGAGGAGGTGACTTCCTCGGTGTTCGCCGCCTGCTCGGTGGCGCCCTGGGACATCTCCTCGGCGCTCGAGGCCATCTGCTGGCTGCCAGAGGAGACGTTGGTGGTCGCCGAGGATATTTCTCCGACAACCGTTCGAAGCCTTCGGGCCATATCCCGGAGGGCGTCGGCGAGTATTCCGACCTCGTCTTTCTGGTCGACGTCGATATCGGTAGAGAGGTCGCCTCCGGCGACTGTCGCTGCGAAGGCGACTCCCTTTACCATAGGCCGGGAAATGCTGACCGCGACGAAGAGTGCGACGACGACCACGGCTGCGGCCATCACGATTCCAACGACGAGGATCGAGATAACCAGGGCCCTAACCGGCTCCCTAACCTCCGCCTCGTCGATTTCGGCCAAGAGGGCCCAGGTGGTGTCGTACACCTCGATTGGTGCGAACGCCGAAAGCACTGCGTTGCCGTTGTAGTCGACGATGACCCGGGCGTCGGTCTCTCCCGCAAGTGCCGCCTCGGCGGCCTCGGTTCGGACGGAACCTGTCTCCGGGTTCGCAAATGAGGCGAGGACGCTGTGATTCTCCGGGTCGAGGTACGAGTCCGAGCGCATCAGGTTGTCGGCGCCGACAAGATAGGTTTCCCCGGTGCGCCCCATCCCCGTCCGCTCTTGCATAATTTCGTTCATCCGGGTGATCGGCAGTTGAAGCGCCGCGATCAGCTCCACCTCTCCGTGCTCGATCAACGCCTGGGCGACAAAGGACGCAGGCTCCCCGCCGGAAGGCTCGTAGGGTTCAAAGTCGCCGAAGCCGAAGCCCTCGGTGGCCAAGGCCTGACGCACTGCGGTTCCGAGGCTCGAGCCGGCGTAGGGCCCATCGAGGATGTTGGTCCGGTAGTCCGCTTCTTTGGCGACGGAGTAGAAGATCTGCCCCTCGGGGTGGATCAAGAAGAAATCGTAGTAGCCGTACTCCTCGATGTAGTGAGCGAAGTAATCCTCGGTATCCCCCTCACCGTGAGGAATAATCGCTTCTTCTACGTTCATCTTGGTGACCAGAATCCAGCTCATCCCCGGGACCTCGACCGTCGAGTAGACAACGATGACAAGGTTGCCCGCCGAGTCTGTGAATATCTCGGAGCCGCTGGTGCCTGCAAAAGCCTTAATCCAATACTCCGGCGCGCGATCCGTAAAGTCGCGCCCAAGGACGTAGCTCCCGTTGCCCATCGTCTGGAGGTCGCTGCGAAAGTACATCCTACCGCCGCGCTCTTCCACGAGGTAGCTCTCACCGGTGGCACCCATACCGAGGCGTTCCCCGACGATTGCGTTCATCGCCCGGTGGACTCGGCTGCCGGGGACTATCTCTTCCGGGACAACGGTGTGGTCTAGGAAGTAACTCTCGACAGCCCGCTTCTGATTCGCGTGAATCGATTCGAGCTGCTTCTCGGCCAATAGCTGCAAGCTGTCGATAGTGCGGATAAGGACGCTCAGGTCTCCTTCGCGCTCCGCGAAGTAGCCGGATATCTGGGACGCCTTTATGTCTCGAACGGCCCGCATCTGCCCGAAGGACTGCTCCATTAAGGCGTCGCTCGAAGCCCGCGCCGCCCAGAAGCCAATCAAAGCGAGGGGCAGCATTCCCACGACGAGGAACAGTCCTACCAACTTGGGTTTTAGCTTGATGTCTTTTAACCGTTTCATACCCTCTCCTCTTGACGGGCCTCCGGGGCACCCCCTTGGCGCCGAACATCGCCATTTACTCCAATAAAGACCAAATAATAGTATCATTTATTACCAAATCACGCAAGAAAAAAACATCAATAGAATTGAAAAGCTCCAACTCGCTCGACGCGTTCGCCACGAAAAGCAGTCGGCGAAAAAAAAGGGACCGTCTAAACGGTCCCTCTTAGAGAGAATCGGCCCTGAGATGGGCTTAGAACTCCTCGAAATCGGCATCTTCCGCCGCGAGGGCGATACCGGTCTCTTTCTTGGTCTGGATGCCGCCTCCGGCTGCGTCTACCTGACGCTCCTTCGCAGAGGCACTCGCTGTCTCCGGGGGCGCTACCTGAGGCCGGTTGTGGCCGTTGCCACCCTTATCGCCTCCGTTTCCCTTCCGGCCGTCGGTAAGATAGTGCTGTTGGGAAGCATCGACCTTAAAGAAGCTGATAGACGCTTCGAGCTCCTCGGCCTGGCTCGCCAGCTCCTCTGCCATGCTCGACATCTCCTCGGCCTGGGAGGCGTTCTGCTGAACAACCTGGTCGAGCTGGGTGATGGCCTTGTTGATCTGTTGGCTACCGGAGCTCTGCTCGTTGCTTGCGGCGCTTATCTCCTGAACCAGCTCTGAGGTACGCTGGATATCCGGGACGAGGGCGTTTAGCACCACTCCGGCTTCCTCGGCAACTTCGACGCTCTGGCCCGAGAGTTCCATAATCTCGCCCGCCGCCTTCTGGCTCCGCTCGGCGAGCTTTCGGACCTCGGAGGCTACGACGGCGAACCCCTTTCCGTGCTCACCGGCCCGGGCCGCCTCGATCGCGGCATTCAGCGCCAGTAGATTGGTGTTCCGGGCGATCTCGTCGATTATCGTAATCTTGTCGGCTATATCCTTCATCGCGTGCACCGTCTTGTCGACGGCCTTGCCGCCTTTTTCGGCGTTCTCGGCGGCCTTTTGGGCGATAGCCCCGGTTTGCTGGGCGTTGTCGGCGTTCTGCTGAATGTTCGAGTCCATCTGCTCCATGGAGGAGGTGACTTCCTCGGTGTTCGCCGCCTGCTCGGTGGCACCTTGGGACATCTGCTCCGCGCTGGAGGCCATCTGTTGGCTTCCGGAGGAGACATTGCCGGTCGCCGACGAGATTTCTCCGACGACCGTCCGCAAGCGCTGGACCATCTCCCGGAGCGCCTGGGCCAGGATGCCGACTTCGTCCCCCTGATCCACGTCGATGTCCGTCGAAAGATCGCCGGCGGCTACCGTTTCGGCGAAAGTTACCCCCTTGATCATCGGTCGAGAGATACTCAAGGCCACCATCACCGCGACGATGACGACCAGAATCGTCACGACAATACCGGCCACGAGCACCGAGGTAATCAAGGCCCGGACCGGCTCCCGAACCTCGGCCCGGTCGATTTCGGCAAGGAGAGCCCAGGTGGTGTCGTAGACATCCACCGGAGAAAAGGCCGAGAGGACCGTGTTGCCGTTGTAGTCGATGATCTGACGGGCGTCGGTCTCTCCCGCCAAGGCTGCGGTTGCGGCTTCGGTCCGAACCGATCCCGTTTCTGGGTTCGCGAAGGAGGCAATCACGCTGCGGTTCTCCGGATCCAAGAAGGAGTCCGATCGCATCAAGTTTTCCGGCCCTACCAGGTAGGTCTCCCCCGTTTCCCCCATGCCGGTCCGCTCCTGCATGATCCGGTTGATTCGCTCCAGAGGCATCTGAAGGGCGACGATAAGATCTATCTCCCCTTCATGAAGAACCGCATCGGCGATAAACGCCGCAGGCTCTCCTCCGGAAGGTTCGTAGGCAGCGTAGTCTCCGAATCCCAGATCCTTCACAGCCATAGCATCGTTGACGGCGTCGGCAAGGCTCGAATCTGAGTAGGGACCGGTGAGGATGTTAGTTTCGTAGTCCGCCTCCTCGGCCACCGAGTAGAAGATGTGGCCCTCCTCGTTGATCAGGAAGAGGTCGTAGTAACCGTACTCCTCGGTAAAGTTGTCGTAATAGTCACCGGTCTCTCCGGCCACCTGCGGAACAATCGCTTCCCGAAGGTTATCCTTGGTGACGATGGCCCACTCTCTTCCGGAGATAGGCACCGGGGCGTAGGAGGCCATGACCAGCTTTCCGCTCGAGTCCAGAAAAATGTCGGTCCCTTCCTGGCCGTTAATCGCCATTTGAAGGTACTCCGGCGCGATAGAGGTCGCGTCGTATCCGAATACCAAGTCGTCCCCCATAGTCGTGATGTCACTTCTCAGAACGATGCGACCATCGATCCGCTCCGCGAGGTAGGTCTCGCCGTTAGGCCCGAGGCCGGACCGGTTTCCGACAATCTCCTGGAGCGCTTGGTAGGCTACTCCGCCGCGGACGAGGTCCCCGGGGTTTATGGGTCTTTGCTCGAAGTAGGTCTCCACCGCTTCTGCCTGGTTGGACCGGATGGCCTCGATCTCCTCGAGGGCCAGCGTCTGGAGGGACTGCACCGTATGCGTCAGAACCTGGAGGTCCACGGCGTTATCGTCGAAGTAATCGGCAATCTGCCGCTCCTTGATGTCCCGGACCGAGCGGAGTTGGCCGAAGGATTGGTCCATCAGGGCACCGCTCGACAGCTGCGATGCCCAAATGCCGATCGCCGCGAGGGGGAGTATTCCCACCAATAGAAAGAGCCCTATTAGCTTCGGTGTCAGCTTAATGTCTTTGAGTCGTATCATACATTCTCCTTAAGCACGACCGGCACCGTCGCCACAACGGCGCCGCCTGCCAAAAATTATCTCCAAATACTACTTTTTAAAAACTAACACTCAAAAACCCGTTGTGCAACATAATTCCACAAGTCCGGGGAAAGAATTCGGGGGCTCGACCTGGTCGTTGCCGCCGCCGTCGCCGCCGCGACGTCGAGAGCCCTTGACTACGGGGTCGGGTAGAAGAACCTTCTATATATGAGACGCCCGAGACCCTTCCTGGCTTTGATTACGACCGTGGTTGCCCTCGCGCTTGCCGGGTGTACAACCGTCACGACGCAGGTTCGCACCGGTCCCGACGAGAATTGGCGCTACACCATAAAGGAACCCAAACGCGAAACTAGCCCAAATGGCCCGGTCGGAGAGCTGTCCTACCGCGGCCGGGAGATCCGTCCCTACTTTCCCCGCATCGTCGTCGGCGACAAGACCTTCGACTACGCCATCCGTGTCGACCGCTCCGACTTCGCCGGCTACCGCATGTCGACCGGCGAACGGCTGCCGGAGAGCACACAAGAGATGCTAACCGAAGAGGAGCGCGAAAGGGGCTGGTACTTCGCCCCCCTCACCGGCCGTCGGAGCGGAACCCCGGCCGATTGGGTCTGGGTAAAGCGCCTGAATGTCGAGGTTTTTGTCGCACCGGATCGAATACCTCGCCTGGCGGACAGTGTTGACCTCTACCCCGTCGACGGAAACACCGGCGACGAGCCCCGGTCGGGTGTATCCCTCGGCATAGGGTTCACCACGGTTTTCTGACGGATCTCATTTCCACCGGTTCGCTTTGACAGATTGGCGAGATCATGGTAGTCTACTAGCCACTGGTTAACCAGTTGGTAGCAAGTCAGTTCGACCCCAATGGGGAGCGCCGTATGAGCAAACGAAAAATCGACCTCTTTTCCCAAATAGACCCACAGAAACCGAGTGCCCTCATCATTCGGCAAATTCGCGACCTCATTTCCAGGGGCGACCTTACCCCGGGAGACCGCCTACCGTCGGAACGGCACCTAGCCGAGCGATTGGGAATCGGACGGGGGCACGTCCGGGAGGCCATCCAACGCCTCGAATTCTACGGCATTTTGCGGACCTACCCCCAACGGGGCACCTTCGTCGCGAACATCGGCGTCCGGGCCCTCGAAGGGCTCCTCGCCAACGTCATAGATCTGGAAAAAGAGGATTTCGACTCGCTCATCGACACCCGGATGGTCCTCGAAGAGCATGCCGCGCGTCTCGCGGCGGAACGGAGAACCGAGGAGGACTTGGAAACTCTGGAGAACGCCTTGGAAGAGTTTGAGAAGCTCGTCCGCTTCGGCCAGGACGGTCTCGAAGAAGACTTGGTTTTTCACCTCAAGATCGCCGAGTGTGCCCGGAGCAACGTCCTGCGTTCTCTGGTAAGCCTGATAACACCGGACATCATCCTGATGTCCCGCGCTTTGCACACCTGCGACAGCGGCCGCAGCGGGGGGGCCCTCAAAGAGCACCGTGACGTCCTCGATGCGATCCGGAGGCGGGACGCCGAGGGAGCGGCTATGGCCATGAAGGTCCACATGACCGTAACAAAGACCCTTTCACACGACGTAAAAAACGCGATTGTTGATCGCGAGAGAGAATCATAAAGAGGAGGGTTTGCATGAACCTACGAATCACACGGTACCTATTGGTATCTGCGGTGCTTCTTCTGGCCACCGGAGGATTGATCTTCGCCGCCGGAGGAGCCGAAGAGGGAATGGCGGAAGTCAAAGAGATCCGGTTGTCCCACAGTCACCAGGCCAGCGACGCATCGGAAATCCACACCGCCGCGGTTATTTTCCGCGACTACGTCAACGAGAATAGCGACACCTTGGAGGTTACCGTCTACGCCGCGAACCAGCTGGGCGAAGAACGAGAGGTCTACGAGGCGATCCAGCTCGGCGGAGGCGCGACGGCGGTCATCAGCGGCACCGCCATCTTGAATAACTTCAACGAGAAAGTCGGCGTCCTCGACCTTCCGTTCCTCTGGGCCGGATACGATCACGTTCACCAGGCCCTCGACGGAGAGGTTGGAGACACCCTCGGCGAAGAGCTCGAGAGCGAAGGCTTCAAGGTACTCGCATGGATGGATAGCTGGGGATTCCGGAACGTAGTGACGTCGGAAGTGGAAGTCACCGAGCCGGCCGACCTTCAGGGCCTGAGACTTCGAACGATCCAGACCCCCATCTACGTCGCCGCCCTGAACGCGATGGGCGCAAACGCGACCCCGATGGCCTTCGGAGAAGTATACACGGCGATGCAAACAGGCGTCCTCGACGGATTCGAGCACGGCGCGTCGGTTGTCGTGGCCAACAACTTCTACGAAGTTGCGCAGTACATCGCGCTGACCAAGCATCTCTTCGGCCCCCTGGTGTTCATCTACTCCCTCGATCAGTGGGAACAGCTTAGCGCCGACGAGCAGGCCGTCATCATGGAAGGTGCCCGCCGAGCCCGTGACGAGCAGCGACGCTTGGCCCCGATACGGGAAGAAGAGGCCTTCGACTTCCTCCGGGATCAGGGTATGGTGATAAACGACATCGATACGACGCGCTTCGAGCGCAATGCCCTTGAGATCCAAGACGAGATCGCCGCCGAGCGCGGAGCAACGGATCTTCTCGAGGCCATCCGGGACCTTCGGTAAAGCCGAAAGCGTACTGGAGTAACTACTACACGGGTCCGGTCTTACCGGGCCCGTCTTGTATCAAGGAGTTTCCCGCGGCATGAGAAAGTTCTTTACCTCGGTAGACCGGGCCGTCGAGGCGCTGGTGATCGCCATTTTCGTGGTGATGGTCGTCGTGGGCGGCATGCAGGTCTTTAACCGCTACGTCCTCAACAGGTCCCTCAGCTGGAGCGAGGAGTTTCAGAAGTTCACCCACGTGTGGCTGGTCTACCTCGCGATTCCCATCGGGTATCGTCGGGGGTCCCACATCGGCATGGACATTATTCGCCGTCTTTTTCCGATTAAGCTTCAGACCGTTCTGGAGTTTCTAACGAACCTTCTCTGGCTCCTCTTGGCCGGGGTGATGGTCTACTACACCCTCGTCGTCATGGAAGTGGCAAAACGGCAGACGAGTCCAGGCATGGGAGTCCGCATGGATTTCGCCTACCTCGGGCTGGTAATCGGCGGCGCCTACCTCGCCTTCGTCGTGTTACGACAGCTCTTCTTAGGAGAGTTCACCGCCGACCGAGAGGAGCGGGGACCGGAGATCGAGGGGCTCGAGTGATGCTGGTTGGAATCTTCTTTCTGCTTTTGATCCTGATACTTTTAGGTATTCCCGTCATCCTCGCCATCGCCGCGGTAGCGATGATCGGAATATTCAACGAGCCGACCCTTGTAAACGCCCTTCTTCCGCAGAAGATGTTCACGAAGATAGACTCCTTTAGTCTGTTGGCGATGCCCTTTTTTATCCTTGCGGGCTCGATCATGTCCCGGGGCGGTATAAGCCGACGTCTGGTAGAGTTTGCCGAGACGGCGGTCGGCCACCTTCGAGGCGGCCTTGGCCACGCAAACGTAGTCGCGAGTATGGTTTTCTCCGGCGTCTCGGGCTCCTCAACGGCGGACAGCGCAGCGATGGGAAGCATCCTTATTCCTTCGATGAAGGAAAACGGCTACAAGGCCGGCTACGCCGCGGCCATAACCGCCACGAGCTCCACTATCGGTCCGATTATCCCTCCGAGCATGACGATGATAATCTACGGCTCGATGGCCGGAGTCTCCATCGGTGGGCTCTTTCTCGGAGGTATGATACCCGGAATCCTCATCGGTTTCGGTTTGATGGCGACGATCTACATCCAGTCCTTTCTTCCCCGCTTCCCGGAGCTCCGGAAAAAGACCGGAAGCTTCAACCTGATGCGCCTGATCCGGTCCGCCGGAAAGGTCTGGGTGGCTCTCCTGGCTCCGGTCATCATTCTCGGGGGTATCATTACCGGCGTCTTTACCGCGACGGAGGCTGGGGTCGTAACGGTAATCTACGCCCTCATCACGACGACCTTCGTCTACCGGGAAATGAGCTGGAAGGTCCTCCGGGAGGTTATCCTCGATTCGGCGGTAACCACCGCGATGGTCGTCGGTATTATCTCGGTAGCCGGGGCCCTGGGGTGGCTCCTCTCGTACCTCAACTTTAACCAGGCGGTCCTCCAACTGGTTACGAGCATCTCTACGGTGCCGATCGTCGTCCTCCTGGTGCTCCTCCTGGTCCAGCTTATTCTCACCATGTTCGTGGAATCGCTGGCGATACTCATTATTCTCGTGCCCGTCGCCGTGTACATCGCGGAGATCTTCAGCTTCGACCCCTACTGGTTCGGCATCCTGTTGGTGATGGCGACGCAGATCGGCGCGACCACACCGCCGGTTGCGGTTCTACTTTTTGTCGCGACGAGCATCGCGAAGTGTCGTTACGACGAGACCATCCGGTACGCTGTTCCCTTTGTCTTTACCCTGATCCTGGTCCTGCTCTTGGTGGTGGCGTTTCCGCCCCTGGCATCCTGGATTCCAAACGCAATTCTCGGAGGAAACTGATGAACGCTTTCGACCTTTCTGCATTCGACTTAACCGGGCGCAGGGCGCTGGTTACCGGCTCGAGCCGGGGTCTCGGGGCGGTCCTCGCCCAGGGGCTCGCCGCAGCCGGCGCCCACCTTATTATCAACGGCCGCAACGCCGAAACGGTGGCCGGTAAAGCCGCCGAGTTCCGCGCCGCGGGCTACCAGGCTACTGAAAGCGTCTTCGACGTAACCGACGAGCCCCAGGTTGCCGAGGCGGTTGAGCGGATCGAAGCGGAAACGGGTCCCATCGATATTCTGGTGAACAACGCCGGGGTCCAGTCCCGGGCACCCCTGGAGGACTTCAAGGTCGAGGATTGGGACCGCGTCTTGGACATAAACCTAAAGGGGGCCTTCGTCGTCGGCAAACAGGTAGGCCGCCGGATGATCCCTCGGAAAGCCGGCAAGATCGTCAACATCTGTTCGGTTCAGAGCCGCTTCGGCAGGAACACCATCGCTCCCTACGCCGCGAGCAAGGGGGGGCTCGCGATGCTGACCCGGGGGATGGCGGTGGATTGGGCGGCGTACAACATTCAAGCGAACGGCTTGGCGCCGGGCTATTTCATTACGGAGATGACCCAGCCCCTGGCGGACAACCCGGAGTTCGATACCTGGCTCAAGAATCGAACCCCGGCTCACCGGTGGGGGAATCCACAGGAGCTTCTCGGAACCTTGGTGTTCCTCGCTTCGCCGGCTTCGAGCTTCGTAAACGGACAGATTATCTACGTAGACGGTGGCATCCACGCCGCAATCTAGGCACCAGCAAGAAAAGGAGCAATTCGTGTCGAACGAAAAGAAAGAACAGAACCGGAGCCATCCGGAACAGTGGAAGTACGCGTCCCCGGAGGAGCCGGGTCTTCACCTCGTCATATCGCCGGAGAACTCCGCCTGTCGCAAGACCTGGATCTACCGGCTGAACCTGACCAAGGGATCGCAACAGCGTTTGGAGGGCGTCATCGCTACCTCTCCGGAGGCTCCCGGGGGGCTGGAGCTCAACGGAATGGTCGCCTCTGGGTCGGTGCGGATCAATCCTGGAGCCAAGACCTTGAACCGCCTGGACTCCTGGTACCAGACCCCGGCGGACAGCGTAACCGTCGAAGCCCTCGAGGACTCGATGCTCTACCTGGGGGGCGCCCCTTTCGAAGGCAAAGGAAGCTTCTACGTTCGCCCCTACGACCCGACCCTTCCCCTCGGGGAGATTCGCCAGGTCCACGGAAAGCCGCCCTACCGCCGGGACGTCTTTATGACGGTCAACCAGGAAACCGAAGCGTCGACGATGATAAACGGTATTACCTGGGGAGACGACGGCGGGTGGACGAGCTGGCCGCCCCACGAGCACACCAAACACTTGGAAGAGGTCTACTGCTACTTCGATATTCCGAAGCCCCACTACGCCCTCCACTTTGCGTCCCGGAAACCGGGGACGGTCGAAGCGATCCACCCGGTCTCTACGGGGGACTGCGTCGTGGTTCCCGAGGGCTACCACCCGACGGCGGCCTCCCCCGGCGTTAAAAGCTGCTACTTCTGGGTGATGGCGGCCCACCAACCGGAGAGCCGTCGCTACGACCTCGCGGTCTCGGACCCCAACTTTACCGACTAACCGCCGATCCGACGGGTCCGGGTCGTGTAACGGGCGAGGACATCGTTCCGGACCCGGACCCCGAGCCCGGGCCCTTCGGGGACCGGGATCTTTCCTCCCACCAGTCGCGGCGCCGGCTCCACCAGGTCGTCCCGGAGGGCATTCGGGTTTCGGTCGAACTCGACTACCGGCTCCGACTCGAAAGGAAGCGGATTGGCGGTGAACGGCGCCACCGGAAGTGTTGCGAGAAACTGTAGCGCCGTGGCGACGGCTATCCCCGAGCCCCAGACGTGGGGCACGATTCGAACGGAGAAGGCCGACGCCAGGGCCTGGATCTTGAGCGCCTCGGAGAACCCTCCGGAGGCCGAAATATCGGGCTGAAGAATGTCGCAACAGCGGCGCACCAAGAGCTCTCTGAAGCCGTACCGGGTGTACACGCACTCGCCCCCTGCGATCGGAATGGAAAGCCCCGCCCGGAGCTCGGCGTAGCCGTCGAGATCCTCGGGTACCACCGGCTCTTCGAACCAGCCGTAGCCGAGGTCTCCGAGGGCCGCCCCAACTATCTTTGCCGACGGGACGTCGTAGGCGTGGTTGGCGTCGGCCATTACCCGGAGCTCGTCACCGAGAGCTTCTCGAATAGCCCGGGCCCGGCCGATATCGTGGCGCGCCGAGAGGAGGCCTATCTTAATCTTTACCGCCGGAAAGCCGGCTTCGGCGTAGCTCGCTGCCTCCCGGGCGGCCCGAGGCGCCGCGGCCGAGGGATCGGCAAGGTCCTCGTCGGTGTAGTAGCAGCCGGTCGCGTACGCGGTGATTCCCTCCCGCACCCTTCCGCCGGCGAGGTCCGCGAGTGAAACGCCGAGGGCCTGCCCCTTAAGGTCCCACATCGCCGTGTCGAGGGCGCTTATCGCTTCCACCGCTGCAGACCCGCGACCGAAATCCCGGGTTCTCGCGTAGTTCTCCTCCCAGAGCCCACCGACCATCACCGGGTCCTTTCCGAGAACCCAGGGAGCAAACACATCCTCCACGAAGGTGGCAACCGGCTCCGCCGGACCGTACTGCCCCCCTTCGCCCCAGCCGACCAAACCATTGTCGGCCCTCAGCCGCACCAGAAAGCTGTTGCGCTCGGGAAAGGCGGCCTGGGAGGAATAGAAGCGCCGGTCTCCAAGGGGCATCTTGAGGACGAATGTGGTGATTTCTTCAATACGCATGGTGTGTATTATAGCCAGATGACGAGTCAAGAAAACGTGTTGCAAGCGGCCAAACGCCGGATCTGCGACGGCGAGGCGGTAGTGCTCGGGACGATCGTCGAGATAGCCGGCTCTTCGAGCCACCCCTTGGGTAGCCGCATGGCGCTCTTCGCAGACGGAACCTTTCTCGGGAGCGTAAGCGGCGGATGCGTGGAGGAGGATGTCGCCCACCGCGCAGCGGCGGTACGGCAAGACGGCGGGCCCCGTATTATCGAGTATCACCAGGTACGGGATCCGGTATTCGAGGTTGGGCTCAACTGCGACGGGTCGATAGTGGTTCTCCTCGAGGTGGCAACCGAAAAGCTAATCGACAGCCTTCTGACGACGACGCCGGGCTTCGCCATGACCCGGGTGACGGGGGTGTCTTCGGGACTCGAAGGAGAGCCGGTCGTCGTCGAGCGGGAGATCCACCGAGGGACCATCATCTCCGGGGAAGGAAGAGCAGAAAGCACCCGCCTGGGAGAGGAGCTAATTCTCCGGGAACCCCTAGGCCTCCGGACCAAGCTCTTCATCTTCGGAGCAGACGATACCGCCGCGGTGCTGGCCGCCTTCGCGGCGCGCGTCGGCTTCGACGTGACGGTCTCCGATCCTCGGAAAAGTTTCGCCGACCCCGCTCGGCACCCGGAGGCGAACCGGGTAGTCGCAGCCTGGCCCCGGGAGGTCTTCTCAGAGCTCGGCGTAGACGACGCTTCCTACATCGTCTCTCTAAACCACGAGCCTCGGTTCGAGGATGCCCTCTTCGTTGCATTGATGGAGCAACCGCGCCCGGCCTACATCGGGGCCATCGGAAAGCCGGAACGCCAGGCCGAGCGGGAAGCGCGCCAGCGGGAGTCCGGCTTCGACTTGTCGAAGCTTCCCCGGGTTCGCACCCCCATCGGCCTCCCTATCGGTGGAAAGAGCCCCGAGGAAATTGCGGTGAGTATTCTTGCAGAATTAATCGCCGTCCGGAACGGTCGGGAGTAGCTCGGCCACACTACTCGTCGAGCGGCACCAGGTCTATCTGCTGAGTTACGGTCAGGGAGGACTCGACCCGCCAGGATCCCGAGCGCCAGCGCATCGGGACCAGAATAGTCTCTTCGGTTCGGGAGGGGGTGGCCTCCGTTTCGGCGTCCCGGGGAGAAAGCGTAACCGGAACAACGGCCCGGCGACCCGATACCTCCGCCTCGCCTACCTGCCACTCGAAGCGAGAGATCAGCTGGTCCCGGAGCTGGTCGATCTCTTCGGGCTCCAGCCCCTCGAAGGCCGGACCGAGGCGCCGGAGGGCCGCTGCGTCTGCTTCTTCCAGGGCGGCGAAGAGCGCCTTCGCCTGAGACTCGGCCTCAGACGCCGCTTCCCCGGCCGGGGGGCTGCAGGAGAGCAGTAGGCCGACAGGGAGTAGAAGCAGTGCCGCCGAGAGAACGCGGCGGCACCGAGGACCGACAGACACGCGGCTAGTTGTAGCTTACGACCGTTCCGGAGATGTGGGCCGTCGCCGGGGCGTAGATATTAAAGGTCACTATGTTCAACAGGACGTTGACGAAGCTCGCCTCGTATCGAACGGTCACGTTGATCGCGGCGTCGCCGGATCGGCGCTGAACTTCCCGGCGGATGGCGTCGTAGATTTCGTTGTCCATCTCGTCGGCGGTGACGTTAAAGAGGTTCGCGCCACCGGAAGCCCCGATAAACTCGTTGACCTTTACCGTGGTCTCAAAGTCGTCGATGGGGGTCATACCGGGCATGTCTTCGACTACCTGTATGCCGGTAAGCTGGAAGGTGGTACAGGCTCCGATAGCCATCACGAGGGCCATAAGGCCGATAATCTTTGCTGCTGTCTTCATTATTACGCTCCTTTGCGTTCTTCTTCTGCAGCACTCTACTATTTCTTTTGTCATAAAACAATGAGGATTCCGGGCGTTGACCTCGATTGAGGCCGCAGGCTTCGCCGTGGTATCCTTGTGGCCGGCCGGGTCCGGTACATCCCTAATGCGACCGAGGAGCAAACGATGCGAGAGTTTTTAGGCGAGGAGTTTCTTCTAGACACGGAGGCCGCACGTCGGCTCTACTACGACTACGCGGAAAAGATGCCGGTCTTCGACTATCACTGCCATCTCTCCCCAAAGATGATCGCAGAGAACTACCAGTTTTCCGACCTCTTCGACGCCTGGCTCTCGGGGGATCACTACAAGTGGCGGTTGATGCGGGCCAACGGCGTGGTCGAGGATCGCATCACC
>CAZLDK010000060.1:0-14154 GCA_964558285.1 uncultured Spirochaetaceae bacterium
GAAGTCGGGCCCCGGACTCTACAAGGCGGAGCACTCGGAGCTCCGGGCCGTCATGCGGCGCAACGGCGAGAAGGCCGCGGATTACGCCCGGCGTCACGGCGTGTCTAAATGGTACGACGACGCGGACGCCCTCCTGGCAGACCCGGAGATCGACGCGGTCTACGTAGCGAGCCCGCCGTCGACGCACAAGGAGCTTGTCCTCAAGAGCGCCCAGGCCGGCAAACCGGTTCTCTGCGAGAAACCGATGGCCCTGAATGCCGCGGAAGCCCGGGAGATGATAGCCGCCTGCGACGCGGCGGGGGTGCCCCTCTGGGTTGCCTACTACCGCCGCTACCTTCCCCGCTTTCGACGAATCCTGGAGCTTCTGTCCGAGGGCGCCATCGGCACCCCCCGTGGGGTCACGGTACGCCTGAGCCAGCCGACGGCACACTTGGGGACTGGGGGCAATGACGGCGCCGGGGACGCGACCCCGGGCCGGGCGCTCGAGTGGCGGGTCGACCCGAAGGTTTCCGGCGGCGGAATCTTTCTGGATGTAGGCTCCCACATGATAGACTTTCTGAACTACGCCTTCGGCGACGCGAAGCTCCTCGGAGGCGGCGCCGCGAACCAGGCCGGCTACTACCCGGCGGAGGACTGTGTGGTGGCTTCGTTTGCCTTCCCGGGCACGGGAGTGGTGGCCGCCCAAAGCGCCGCCGGGGCCGCCGGGGCCGCCGCCCCGATCCTGGGGTCCGGCCTCTGGTGCTTTACCACCGACGAGAGAGCCGACGAGATCGCCGTCTACGGCTCTTCCGGGAGCATCCGTTTCAGCTGCTTCGACACCTCGCCGGTGGTACTTCGCCGGGGGGACCGGGTCGAAGAGCTAACGCTCGACAACCCGCCCCACGTCCATCAACCGACCATCGAGGCCTGCGTTGCCGAGCTCCGGGGGGGACCGGCTTGCGAGAGCACCGGAAGGACGGCGCTTGCGGCGACGGAGTTTATGGATAGCGTCTTGGAAGCTACGGTTTTCGCTGCATCATCACGGTATGGGAGCCCTCCCCGATAACCTCGCCCCGCTGATTCTCGAGACGTACCGCCTCCCAGATGATGCCACGGTCGGCCTTACTAGTCTCTCGCTTCTCGGTTATGCTCCACTTGGCGGTAACCGTATCGCCGACGAAGAGCGGCTTCTTGTGCGCCCAGGTCCACTCGAGGCTCGCGAGGGCGGTGCCGTCGAAGAGCCCGACCCGAAACTTCAGCCCTTCCACAATGGTCAGGGCGAAGAGGCCGTGGACCATCCGCTTGCCGAAGATACTGTGAGTCTTGCAGTACTCCTCGTCGGTGTGGAGCTGGTTGTAATCACCCGATAGGCCGGTATACAGAACCAGGTCCGCCTCGGTGACGGTGCGCCCCGGCGATTCGTATTCGACGCCTATTTCGAAGTCTTCGTAGTAGAGTCCCATGATTTGTTCCTCGAGTATCCGGCGCCGGGAGAAGGGGTGTCAAGGCAAGGCCGGCACTATTTCTTCGTTGACGAATGAAATAACCGGGGCTACAATCGTGTTGGATCGATCCAATAATCCCCGAGGTAAACCGCGATGCCGTCAGAGATTACGCAAGACAGTCGTTTCGTCCGTCGGCCGACGCTCAAAGATGTCGCCGAAGAGGCGGGGGTCTCCCGTGCGACGGCGTCTCTGGTGCTTCGCCGGAGTCCCCTCGTTGCTCAAGCGACCCGGGAGCGGGTTCAGAGCACCATGGAGCGTCTCGGCTATGTCTACAACCGCTCAGCGGCAAGCCTGCGAAAACAGACCTCCGGCGCTGTGGCGATGATCGTCCCGGACCTCCGGAATCCGTTCTACGCCGCTCTCGCAGTTGAGGTCGAGCGGCACATCGAGAACGAGCGCGCGATTCTTTTTCTCTCGAGTACCGGAGAGTCGCCGGCGAAACAGCGCCAGACTATCGAATCGATGCTCGAGTACGGGGTGGACGGCATAATCCTCTCGCCGGCGGCATCCACCGACGCCGAAGACCTTGGCGACCTCGTCTCCGGCCCGACCCCCTTCGTCTTGGCCACTCGGTGGACCGCGGGGGTAGCGGCGGACTATGTCGGCTACGACAACGAAAAAGGGGCGTACCGTGCCGTAGCGCATCTGCTGTCACTGGGGCACCGGCGAATTGCCTTTATGGCGGGGCAGACCGAAAGCTCCGCGGGGCAGGAACGGCTCCAGGGGTTCCTCCGGGCCCACGAAGAGGCCAACACCCCGGCGGACGACCGCCTTATCTACGCACACCCGATTAGCTCCGAGGCTGCGTATCAAGGCATCCAGAAGCTGCTCGCGGTGCCGAATCCGCCGACGGCGGTGTTCTGCTTTAACGATTTCGTTGCCCATGGCGTGCTCTTCGGTCTCTGGGAATCCGGGGTAGTCCCGGGACAGGACGTCGCTGTCGTCGGCTTCGACAACCTAGACGAGTCGCGGCACTGGCGTCCGTCTTTGACGACCATAGACTACCGAAGAGACATTCTCGGGAGCACCGCCACGCGCTTATTGATGGAGCGATTACAGAACCCAAACCTACCGGTCCGGACGGTATTGTACGAACCGACCCTCGTGGTCCGAGAGTCCTGCGGCGCACGCCCGCCGGAGGCTTAAGAACTCTTCAAGGAGATAGTGAATTGGCCAAGAGCAAGGTACTAACAGCGAAAGAAGCAGCATCCCTGATAGGAGACGGCTCCACCCTTGCAATATCGGGCTCCGGTGGAGGGCTCGGGGAACCCACCGCCCTTATGCGAGCTCTCGGCGAGCGGTACGTAAACGAAGGAAGCCCCAGGGGACTCACGCTCTGCCACGCCACGGGCCTCGGGGATCAAGACAGTATCGGAAACGACCTCTTGGCCTACGAAGGCCTCGTGCGACGGGATATCGCCGGGCACCTCGGGATGGCGCCGAAGATGGCGACAATGATCTCCGACAACAAACTCGAAGCCTACAACTTTCCCCAGGGAGTCCTCTGCCACATGTTTGCCGCCGTGGCGGGGAAGAAGCCGGGGGTCATAACCAAGGTCGGCCTTGGCACCTACGTCGACCCCCGTCTAGAGGGCGGTAAGATGAACGAGGTAACCACCGAGGACTTGGTTCGCGTCGTCGAGTTCGACGGCGAGGAGTGGCTCTACTGGAGGCGCTTCCACTTCGACGTCGCCTTCATCCGGGGCACTACGGCCGACGAGTTGGGTAACATCTCCTTCGAGGAGGAAGGAGCCCTCCTCGAGGGTATCCACGTCGCCCAGGCGGTGCGCAACTGCGGCGGCGTCGTCATCGCCCAGGTTAAGTACCTCGCCGAAGCAGGAAGCCTGGACCCGATGCAGGTGCGCATTCCCGGGATCTACGTCGACCACATCGTCGTCGACCCAAACCAGAAGCAGACGACCCTCGAGGATTTCAATCCGGCCTTTAACGGCCGGGTCCGGGTTCCGATGGCGTCGATCAAGCCGCGGCCCCTCGACGCAAAGAAGGTCATCTCCCGCCGGGCCGCCGAAGAGCTCTTCGAGGGCGCCGTGGTCAACCTCGGCTTCGGCGTTCCCGACGGCATCGCCGCGGTTGCCGCTGAGGAGGGAATCCTCGACCAGTTTACCCTGACGGTAGAGCAGGGAGCCGTCGGTGGCCAGCCGGCAGGCGGAGTAATCTTCGGCGTCGCCTATAACCCGCAGGCCATCATCAGCGAGCTCGACCAGTTCAGTTTCTACGACGGCGGGGGCCTGGACGTCGCCTTCCTCGGGATGGCCCAGACCGACAGCCACGGCAACGTCAACACGAGCAAGCTCGGCTCCCGTCTGACGGGATGCGGCGGCTTCATCAACATCACCCAGAATGCCAAAAAGGTGGTGTTCTGCGGAACCTTTACCGCCAAGGGTTTTCGAGCCACCGTGGGCGACGGTGCGATAGTTATCGACCAGGAGGGGGAGATTCCCAAGTTCGTAGAGGATGTCGACCAGGTAACCTTTAGCGGCGAGTACGCCGGCAAGAGAGAACAGTCGGTGCTCTACGTCACCGAACGGGCGGTCTTCGAGCTGACGACGGCCGGGACGGTACGGCTTATCGAGATAGCCCCCGGAATCGACCTCGAGAAGGACATTCTCCAACAGATGAGCTTTACACCGGAGATTGCCGAGCCACTCACCGAGATGGACGAGAGGTTTTTTCGATGAACACTACCGTTTTCTTGGCGCAAGAGGGGGCCGTTGCCCGCCTGACTCTGCGTCCGGACCCAGCGGACAAGCCGAATACCCTCGATCTGAACGTTCTTGAGGCAATCGACGGCGTCCTCGATACCGTTGCCGCCACTCCCGAGCTCCGGGTCCTCCTGGTCGAGAGTGCCTCGCCGAAGTACTTCGTCGTCGGGGCCAACCTAAAGGCTCTCCAAGAGATCGACGCCGAGAGCATCCGCCCCTGGATCCTCCGGGGTCACGAGGTCTTCGACCGCTTTCACAAGCTCGATATCCCGGTTATCGCGGTTGTCCGGGGGTACGCCTACGGCGGTGGACTCGAGCTGGCCCTCGCCTGCGACATGATCTACGCTTCGACGAACGCTCGGTTTGCCCTCCCGGAAGCGGGTCTTGGGTTCGTCCCCGGCTGGGGGGGGACCCAACGGCTTCCCCGGCGCATCGGGGCCTCCCGGGCAAAGCGTATCATATTCACCGGCAGACCCTTCTCCGCCGCAGAGGCGGAATCCCTGGGGCTCTTGGCCTTTCTCGGAGACGACCAAGCGCTGGATGCCGAAGTCGCGGCGACGACCGAAGCGATCGCCGGGAACAGCCGAATATCGGTGGCAATGTGCAAGCAGCTGGTAAACGGCGCCTTCGAGTCCCCGGCCGCAACCCGGGCTTTCGAGGAGGCGGCAGCGTCCACGGCCTGCCTCTCCGACGGCGACACCAAACGTCGCCTCGCCGAGTTCTTCGAGCAACGTCGATGAGCGCGGACGTATCCGCCCGGCGGACGCTGTTAAGCCTTCTGGTTGTCTCGGCGGTCCATGGTATCAACCACACCTTTGGTATCTTCCTCAGCCCCCTGAACGAAGAGATCCGCCTCTACTTCGGGGCAACGTCGATCTCGGCGATTACCGCCTTCAAGACGACCTATCTTCTGGTCTACGCCCTGAGCAACCTCGGCGCAGGGTTTCTGGCCCGTCGGGTCTCCGCCCGATTGATTCTATCGGTCGGCATGGTGGTCAATGGCCTCGCCATCGCCGGATTCGCTCTGGTGCCCCCGGACGGCTTTCAGGCGATGCACCTCTTCTGGGCCCTGGCGGGGCTCGGTGGCGGGGTCTATCACCCCCTTGCCATGGCCCTGGTTACCAACAACTATCCCGACAGGAAGGGGTGGGCCCTCGGCATTACCGGCGTCGGGTCTGGGCTGGGCTTCGCCTTCGGCCCCCTCGTTTCGTCCATTCTCGCCCGGAGCTTCGGCCTTACCTGGCAGGAGCTCGCCGTCTGGTTCGGCTTCGGTGGCGTCGCCTTCGCGACCATTGCCTACCTCTTGGTCGTCGACGAGGGGCCCGATGAGAATCCGATTCCCGTGGCCGAAGCACCGGAGGAATCGACTGCAGTCCGGGGGGCCGCGAGAAGCGTCGCTTGGGGCTTTCTGATTGCCGTGGTGCTTATCGCGGGAACCAGAGAGATAGCCATGTGGAGTATCCTCGACGTATCGGACTTCTACCTGGTCCGCGTATTCGAGGGGCGGGCGCCTACCGGACTCTTCCTGTTTCTGCTCTACATTCCGGGAGTTATCGTGCAACCGATTATCGGGAACCTATCGGACAAGGGACACCGAATCTACTTTGCCGCCGGTGCACTCGGGATGTACGCCGTTACGATCGTCGCCGTAGCGCTGCTTCCGCCCTCGCTGCTCGCCTTGGCGTATTTTGGGATGGGTGCCGCTCAGACCGCTACGGTTCCGACCCTCGACGCGATAATTGCCGATGCGACTCCCAAACGGGGAAGAAGGGTCGCCTTCGGCGTGATGATAACATTCGGCATCGGCATCGGCGCCCTCGGTCCTTTACTCTTCGGGCTCGTCGTCGACGCCTTCGGGGGGTCTCTCGCCGGCTTCCGTCTCTCTTTTTTGACCCTCGCGGGCCTGGCGATCGTCGGAGCAGTCGCGATGGCGGTCGTTGGACGCAGACGCTTGCCCTCCCACTCTCAGGTCCATACCTTTACAGAGTGAGACAGTCAAGAACCTACCTATTTCCGTTTGTTGCGGCATTCTCCGGCGCTCTGTTTCTAGGCTGCTCGAGCCCGGCGGTTGCACAGGAGACGGTCGTGAACCGCGTCACCTCCGAGGCGGTGACCTTCAACCTAGTTCAAGTTGCCACCGGTCTGGACGAACCCTGGGGCATTGATTTCCTTCCCAACGGCGACGCCCTTATTACCGAACGGGGCGGCTCGCTTCGGCGCTATTCGGACGGTGAGCTCTCCCGGATCGACGGCGTTCCTCGGGTTGCGCCGACGGGTCAAGGGGGGCTCCTCGACGTCCTGGTCTCCCGAGATTTCGACCGAACCGGGCGCATCTTCCTCAGCTTCTCCGGTCGCTACGACGGCGGCGCGGGCACCAGCATCGCGTCCGGGCGTTTGTCGGGAACACGCCTGACCGAGGTCGAAACCATCTTTCGGATGAGCAATCCTTCGGGGGGCGGTCGCCACTTCGGCTCCCGGATGGTGGAGCTGCCCGACGGAACCATCGTCTTTAGCATCGGCGACCGCGGTTCCCGGCATCGGGCCCAGGACCTCGGCGACCACGCCGGCTCCTTCCTCCGGATCAACCCCGACGGGTCGGTCCCCCGAGACAACCCCTTCGTCGATCGCCGAGACGCTCTCCCGGAAATTTATGCCTACGGAACCAGGAACGCCCAGGGCATGACCATTCACCCCGAAACCGGCGAGATTTGGTCCCACGAGCACGGTCCCCAGGGGGGAGACGAGATAAACGTGGTCAGAGCCGGCCGGAACTACGGCTGGCCGGAGATTAGCTACGGAGAGGAGTATGGTGGAGGCAGGATTGGCCCCAGGGAAGCACCCGGGATGGAGCAACCGTTAACCTACTGGGTTCCGTCGATCGCACCGTCGGGGATGGATTTTTACACCGGGGACGCATTCCCGGAATGGGAGGGCAACCTCTTCGCCGGAGCCCTCCGGGGCCGCCACCTTCGGCGGGTCGTCCTCGACGGCACCGACGTTGTTTCCGAGGAGCTCATCCGTCTTACCGACGCCCCGCAACGAGTCCGGGACGTAAGACAGGGGCCCGACGGCTACCTATGGATTCTTATCGACGAATCGAACGCGCCGCTCTATCGCTTGGAGCCGGCTCGGTAAGGAGTACACTATGAAACGGATCGCCTTTCTCTCCCTCTCGCTGCTGCTAGTCGGCTTCGCATTTCTTGGAGCCCAGGAACGGGCCCGGGCGACCTTCGCCGGGGGCTGCTTCTGGTGCATGGAGCCGCCCTACGACAAGCTCGATGGGGTTATCTCCACGACCTCCGGTTATGCCGGGGGCGACGTTCCCAACCCAACCTATCAGCAGGTGATTTCCGGGGAAACCGGACACCTGGAGGTGATGCAGGTCGTCTACGACCCGAGCAAGATTAGCTACGAGGAGCTTCTCGAGGTCTTCTGGCCGAACATCGACCCCACCGACGGCGGCGGACAGTTCTGCGACCGGGGCCAACAGTACACGACCGCAATCTTCTACCACAACGAGGAGCAACGTCGCCTCGCCGAAGCAAGCCTCGAAGAGGTGCAGAACAGCACCGATCTCGCGATGCCGATCGTCACCGATATTCGTCCCTTGGAAACCTTCTACCCCGCAGAGGACTACCACCAGGACTACTACATCAAGAACGGTCTCCAGTACCGCTTCTACCGGACCGCCTGTGGGCGCGACGCCCGGCTGGATCAGCTCTGGGGGAAGGACACCGAGCGGATAGACCTTTCCCTCGAAGGGTAGCGCAGGCCGGCACCGTGAGCCCCGACCTTCTCATCGTCGGTGGCGGGCCCGTAGGTCTTCTGGCCGCCGCCCTGGCTGCTCACGAAGGCTTTCGAGTAACCGTCCTCGAAGCCCGGGCGGCGCCCCGGGGGAGCCCCCGGGCTCTAGGGGTTACGCCGCCGTCGCTCCGCATTCTGGATAGAATCGGAATCGCCGACGACCTAGTAGCAGCGGGGGTGCCGATCCGGCACGCCCAAGTCTGGGGAAATCGACAGCCTCTTGGTCGACTCTCCATGGACGGCTTACCTCGACCCTTTCCCTTCATTCTCTCGGTGTCTCAAGTCGTCACCGAGTCCCTTCTCCGGAAAAAACTTGCCGGCTTCGGGGAAAACGCCCGGCTGCGCTTCGATTCCCGGGTCGTCGGGGTCGACCAAGACGCCGACGGCGTTACCGTGACGCTTGAGGACGGCTCCCGGATAGCCGGCTGCTGCGCCCTGGGGTGCGACGGCCCCGGGGGCGTAACCCGACGCCTGGCGGCGGTGCCGCCTCCCCGGCTGCTTCCACGCCGCTTCGCCATGCTCGACCTCCCGGAAACGACCGACTTCGGAAGCGATGCGCATCTCTTCTTCTCCCGGGAGGGCTCCCTCGAGTCTTTTCCCTTCGGCGCCGGGGAGGAGCCGAAACGGCGCCGGCGGTGGATCGCAGAGATAAAGGACGAGGCCTGGGAGCGGGAGGAGGAGGACTGGATACCCGACGCTGTTGCCCAGGCTGTGTCGAGACGAGCGGGGATACGCATTCCGCCCGAGAGAGTACTTTGGACGAGTCGGTTTCAGCCACGACAGACCATCTCCCCGCGGTACACCCTCGGCCGGCTCTTTCTCTGCGGAGACGCCGCCCACGAGTTCTCTCCGATCGGCGGCCAAGGAATGAATACCGGGTTCGCCGACGCGGCGGCCGCCGTCTATCTCCTCCGGCGAATTCGCGACAACCGTGCTTCCTTCGCGGCGGCCCGGCATCTTTACCGCTTCGGGAGGCGTCCGGCGGCCAAGGCGGCGGCTCGGAGGGCCCGTGTCTCGATGTGGATCGGTACCCGCTCCGGACCGGTCTCCGCTCCCCTGCGAGACGCCTTTGTTCGGTGGCTTCTGGAGGGACCGCTTCGCCGGCAGGTGCCCCGGCATTTCGCCATGCTCACGCTTCCGGGGTCTAACCCCTCGAACCAGGAGCCCTCCCCTCAAAGAGCTCCATAGTCCCAAAGAGAAGCGGAACCCGACGGACGCGGACAAACCCGGTGTCCTGGAAACGACTCCGGAGCTCCTCCGGCGTCGGATACGCCCCGAGGCTTTCGGCGATGTAGCCGTAGGTAGTGGGGTTTCCGTTCAGGAGCAGGCCCCAGAGACGCCCCCAGAAGGCGACCAACCAGCCGCGAAAAAGACCGTTGTGAGAAAAATCGAGGAAGGCAAAGCGGCCGCCGGGGCGCAGAACGCGACGGACTTCCCGGAGCGCCTGTCCGAGGTCGGGGGCGTTCCGGAGGGCGTAGCCCCCGGACACAAGGTCGACGGAACCGTCGGGGAAGGGAAGCCGGTTCATGTCGCCGGGGACAAAATGGACCCGGCCGTCCTGAGTCAGCACCCTCCGGGTCAACCGCCGGGCACGGCGGAGCATCTGTGCCGAGAGATCGATCCCGATGACCTCGGCGTCCGGGTAGGCGACGGCCAGTCGCCTCGCGATATCCCCGGTACCGGTTGCCAAATCCACGATTCGGCGAACGTCTTGCCGCCCCATCCTCCGGATCATCCTGCTCTTCCACCGTTGATCCCACCCGAAGGAGAGAAGCCGGGTGACCACGTCGTAACGCAGCGCCACGACGTCGAAGAGCTTTTGATTGAAGACGCGCTTTCGCTCGGCATCGTCGAAAACCTCCGGCCCGAGGCGCTCGGAGAAGTGGTGTCGGGAGTTCAACGTTCTTGCCTTGCGTGCATACTCAGCGGTAAGTTACGGACACCTTATAATGAACGACAAGTCTCCGGTTTATCTTCATGGTATCGAAACCGCAGTGCCTCCAACCTCCTATTCCCAAGACCACGCTCGAGAGTTCATGCGGGCGCTTCCGGTCTACTCTGAGAAGCATAAGAGACTCATCGATCGGATCTACGACCGATCGGCCATCGAGAGGCGTCACTCGGTCGTCGGTGACTACGGAAAAGACCCATCGGAGTATCAATTCTATCCTCCGACGGCGGATCTTCTGCCTGAACCGTCGATCGAGAAACGAAACGACCTCTTTATTACCGAGGCGAATCGTCTGTCGTTGGAGGCGGCCCGGGCGCTCCTCGACGGCCGGCACGGGGCCGGCCCTGCCGACATAACGCACGTCGTCACGGCGAGCTGCACCGGCTTCTCGGCGCCGGGGTTCGACTTCTATCTGGCAAAAACGCTCCCTCTTCCCGACAGCATCGACCGTTTTCACATCGGGTTTATGGGGTGCTACGCAGCCTTCCCGGCGCTGAAGCTGGCGTATTCGCTCTGCCGGAGCGATCCCGACGCTACGGTGTTGGTAGTCGCTACCGAGCTCTGCACCCTACACTTCCAGCAGCGTCTCGAGGCCGACTTCATCATATCCAACGCTCTCTTCGCCGACGGCACCGGAGCGGCTTTAGTCTCCGCCCGGGAGTGGGGAACGGGACCCCGGCTCGCCCTCGACGCTTTTTCGAGCGTCGTCGTTCCCGACAGCGAAGAGGAGATGTCTTGGAAGGTGGGAAGCGTCGCCTTCGACATGCGTTTGTCGGCCTACGTACCGAAGTTTATCGGGGAGACTATCCGGGATATCGTTGTGCGTCTCTCCGGGGAGCTGGGGATTTCTTTAGAGGACATCGCCCATTGGGCCATCCACCCCGGAGGCCGGGCCATCCTCGACCGGGCAGCCGAGGCTCTCGGCCTCAAGGAAGGCGCCCTGGATCACTCCTACGCGATACTCCGGGACTACGGGAACATGAGCTCGGCGACCATCTTCTTCGTTCTCAAGCGTCATCTCGAAGCCACGGGAACCGGACCCCTCTTTGCCACCGCCTTCGGGCCGGGGCTTACCGTAGAAAGCGCCCTCATGACGAAATGCTAGAGCGGGGCTCCCTCCAGTTCCGGTGGGAGGGCCGGGAGCTGATGGACGATCCGAACTCGGACTTCGAGCTCCTCCGGCGCACCTTTCGACACTTCCGACTGATAAACCGATTTCTTTCCCGTTCCCGGAACCTCCTGAGGCGTTGGATCCTGGCCGATTTCGCAGGTGCTAGGACCTGCCGCGTCCTCGAGCTCGGCGGCGGCGACGGCGAATTGGCCCGGTGGCTCTACCGCGAAGTTGCCCGGCAGGGGGGGGCACCGGAGGTGGTGTCGATGGACTACGACGACCGGGTCCTTAGGCTCGCCCGGGAAGCCGACGACGGAACGCCGATACGGATTTTGAAAGGCCGGGCCCCGGAAGACCTCCCGAAGGATAGCTTCGACGCCGCCTTTGGAAACCTTTTTCTTCATCACCTTTCCGACGACGAGGTCGTCGAGCTTCTCGGCGAGTTGCAGCGTCGAGGAACCACCCGCTGTGTCTTCAACGACCTCTACCGGGGGCGCCTGCCCCTCGCCGCCTTCAGCCTCTTCGCCGGCATCTTTCTCCGGCGCAGCTTCGCCTACAACGACGGCAGAACCTCGATTTGTCGCGGTTTTCGCCCACCGGAGCTCAAAGCGATGGCGCAAAAGGCGGGGTGGCACCGGGTTCGAGTCTTCCGGCGAATCCCCGGTCATTTGGTACTGGTGCTGGAGCAGACCTAAGCGATAAACGGCGCCGGGGCGCTGTGTGCCGACGCCCGGGTCGAGGTGCCGGTGCCCCGCACTGTCTGCGAGAACCGGTGCCTACTGCCAGTCCGACAGGAGCTCCTGCGCCTTCGCGAGGTCCCGCCGGTTTCTCACCGTCGGGTCGGCGATGGCCGACAATCGCCGCTCCATCTCCCGGACCAGGGATAGAGCCTCCTCCCGATCGGACTGCCCGGGTATGCTCACGCTCCCCTCGTAGAGGGCGGCCTCTTCCACCGGGCCGTCGGCGCTTCCGGCAGCCTGCCGCTTATTACTCTGTTCCCGGTCGCGCTTGTTCTGGCGCCAGTTCCGGTCCCAGAGGCTCATCGCAAGCTCCAGATAGTAGTCGTAGAAGGGGACGATGTCCTCTCCCCGACGAAACTCTTCTTCGTGGAGGTCTACCGCGAGGCGCCCGAAGGAGACCGCGGCGTCATCGTCGCCGAAGGAGATGGGTCGTCCGGGGAGCTCCCGGTACAAGGTACCGAGCATAAAGAAGGGTTCCGGGTAGTCGTCGTCCCTCCGGACCGACTGGTGCAAGAGCTCGTCGAGGTCCGATGCCATAAAGAGGGAGTTCAGGACCCCCCGGGTCTTGCCGACGATTCCGCGATTTGCCGCCTCCCAGAAGTAGGCCTCGGCGATGCTCGGGTCGATCTCGATCGCCTCCCGGGCGTGGCCGGCCCCCTCCTCGTAGCGGCGGATCGCCTCGTCGTCTCCGAGCCCCTCGAATTGATCCAGGTTGGTCTCTTTCATGATGGCGCGGGAGAGCCGCCAGAGCGCCTCGGCCCGGAGCTGGGACTCCGCCGGCCCTTGGGCGCTTTCAAGACGGTCTAGGAGGGCCCGGGAGCGGGAAATCGCCTCCTCCAAGCGGTCCTCCTTATCGAGCTGATCGATTCTCTCGAGCTCTTCGGCGAGCTCTTCCTGGGCCCCCAGGAGGGCCGGGGCGATGACCAACAAGACTGTCAACAAAACCGCGATTCGACGTACCATTGGGGCCCCCCTTACTTCTTTACGAAAAGGTCGCTTAAGGTCGGCGCCCGACGGAATACGCCCTCGATGCCGTAGGCGGCGGCGACCCCGTGGGGGAGGACCACCAGATCGACGCTCATGCCGACCGGGAGCTCGGACCAGATGGTCTTCTTGCACCGAACCTCCTGCTTGCCGAGGCGGTTGGGAAGCTCATCACCGAGCCCCTCTTCGGTGAGGGTCCGGGCGGATTCGACGTCGATGTGAATACTCACCGAGCTTCCTCGTCGGCTGAACCCGGTCATACTCTTGAGCCGGGACGGTTTGTGGAGGACCTGCCCGCTCAAGACCGAAGCCGGTTGGGTCCGAGCGGTGTAAAAGCGCCAGCCGTACTTTCCCCCGAGAAGGATTGCGGCAAAGACAAAGATGGCGGGAGCCACCCAGGTCGGCCCGGTCACTTCCTCCACCGTCTCCACCGCCGCGACGTAGGCGCCGTAGAGTGCAACCGCGGGCAAGAGAACCATCGCGAGCCCTGCCCAGAATTGATCCCGGCTGTTTATCGCCGAGATCGTCCGATATACGTCTTTCCAGTTGTTTGACATTACAGAATATGCTCCAGGAAGCGTTGGGTCCGGGGCTCCGTCGGATTCGAGAAAAGAACATCCGGCGGAGCGCTTTCAACTACCAGGCCCTCGTCCATAAATACGACGGTGTCCGCCGCCGCCTTGGCAAAACCCATCTCGTGGGAGACCACCATCATCGTCATGCCGTCCTGGGCGAGGGCGAGCATGACGTCGAGGACCTCTTTTATCATTTCCGGATCGAGGGCCGAGGTAGGCTCGTCGAAGAGCATCACCTTCGGGTCCATCGCCAGAGCCCGGGCTATGGCCACCCGCTGCTGTTGCCCCCCGGAGAGCTGGTTCGGGTAGACATCGGCCTTGTCCTCGAGTCCTACTCGGGCAAGAAGCTCTTTGCCCCGGGGATCCGCCTTGGACTTGGGTATGCCCTTAACTGTCCGGGGGGCCAGGGTGATGTTTTCCAGCGCCGTGAGGTGGGAGAAGAGGTTGAACTGCTGAAAGACCATGCCGACCTCTTCTCGGATCCGGCGAATGTCCGACCGGGGATCGGTGACCGACTCGTCGTCTATCCAGATTTGGCCGCCGGTCAGGGTTTCCAGACGGTTTACGCACCGGAGCAAGGTGCTCTTTCCGCTTCCCGAGGGACCGATCACCAGGACCACCGCTCCCTGGGGGACATCGAGGCTGACCCCCCGAAGCGCCTGAACCTCGCCGAAATCCTTGACGGCGTCGGTTATCCGGACCCGGGGGCGGTCTGTCGTTCCCCGGCTGTTAGTTTCCGCCGCGCTCAAGACGCTCCTCCATTATTGCGACCAGCTTCGAGA
>CAZLDK010000061.1:0-13862 GCA_964558285.1 uncultured Spirochaetaceae bacterium
TCCGCCGCCACTGGATCGCTTGCTGCGGGCGGCCAGGACGGGAGGCTCGCAGCGATCAACGCGACGAGGAGCGCCGCCCGAATGAACCATTTCACCCTTGCCAGACGGCGCCCCGCAACGCGCCACGTCCAGCCCAGGAAGCTGGCAAGGACAAGAGCCATGGCCGGGGCGAGAAGGACGGCAAACCGCTTCTGGAGGACCGCCATTCCCGCCGTGCCCGCAGTCCAGACGATGAGAAGCCAGTCGCCGTCGCGGCTCCTCGCCGAGACCGCGCGGCAGAGGAGCAGCAGCAGACCCACAGGGAGGGCAAGAGCCGCCCAGCCGAGGCTGTCGGGAAGCCCCGCGAGACCTGTCGAGAACAGGCCCCTGGCCTCGCCGGCAGCCGCAACGACGGTGTCGGTCTGGCGCTGCATGAATGCCGCGGCGCTGGTCGCGGCGTCCCAGAGGCCAGGCAACGCGATCAAGACTACCGCCACGAGGGCAAGCTGGGATGCCACCATGCAGGCCAGCCTCGCCAATCGTCCGCCCCGCGTGCGCGTCGCCGCGAGCAACAGCAGCGGGCTCAAGGCGGCCCCCACGGCCACGGCCAGGTGCGCGCGCGAGAGGAACACCACGGACGCCTCGCCCAGGTGTGCCGATTCCGAGGCCAGCGCCACGATGGCGACCACGGCACCCGCGAACAGCATCATTGCGCAGCCGACGTCCAGATGCTGCCGCTTGTCAGTTGCCACAGCCTGCGCGGCAGACGCGCGCACGAGCACAGCGATAGCTCCAAGAGCAACGAACACAATGGCGCCGGGCCAGACCCATGTGCCCAGGCCCAGAGCGACGCCTGCGAACGCGGCCGACAGGAGACGTCCCAGCCCCGCGGGCGACGCGCAGGCGGTCACGTACCCCGCCCACGCAAGGACCGAAAGCAACGCCACCGCCGGGTCGTGATCCACGCGCCCAACGGATGACCGCATCGCAGCCGCGGGCAGCAGGGCTGCCAGCGCTGCCGCCAGCACGCCGACCCAACGCCCCTCCCACGCCGCGCCAAGCCAATAGACGGCCAGGACAACGCACAGGCCGACGACCGGGATGGACCATGCACAGACCCGCGTGGCGTCATCCGACCAGGCATCGGCGCCCGACAGCCGCGCCACCGTGGCCAAGGCGAGATCGAAGCCCGCGGGCCAGTAGATCGCGGCGCCTTCCGGGTAGTTCACATACGCGTCGTATGCCGGCACCCAGGGGAACTGCTCGAGCGTCTTCTGGATCCGGCGGATGTGGTAGTGCGGATCCGTACCCGGCAGGAGCACCCGCCGGCTTGCCGACATCGCGTCGGCATTCCACGTTCTGAGGCCGAACCCCGCGGCGAGGACTGCGAGAAGGACAACCCTCACCGTCCATCTCTGGAGGCGGTGCGGCCGGTCCTGTGGATGTGCGTGGTTGGTATCCACCCCGTCCTCAGGCTGCGCTCACCGCGTGTCGCTGCTCCGCACTTCGAGCTTCGCGAAGCCGCTGGACCGCCTCGAGCGGAGTTCGCCGTTCTGGAGCTGGAGGATCAGCATCTCGATGTCTCGCCGCTTCTCGGCGAAGGCCAGTCCCTGCTTTATAGTCTCCGCAAGAACCCGCAGGTCTCCCTGAAGTACGGTGAGCCCCCGTTGAACCTCGTCGTTCGTCACCGCGAAGGTTGGCCGGTCGACGGTGTGCTCCTCTATCAACCGGGCGTAGCGCCGAAGCGCGTTTCGGTCTTTCACCTCGAAAGCTTGAGTAAGCTCTTCTTCGATACGCTCGGCAAGTTCCGCCATTTCTCCCAACTCTGTGCCTCCTTAACTATAGCGATCCGTCGTCCAAAATAGAAGCGCCGGGCCCTCTATATCTCACCCTTCTAAACGGGGGTGGCTTTCGTGGTTCTTCACTATTCGGAAAACTTTTGATCGATCGATCGCAGAAAATCTGGTGCAAAGCTCAATCACCAGGCAAAAGAGCCCCGTTGTATAGGGCGATGAGCTACCTATTGCCTACGATTCTTATATTGCTCTTATCGAGCTGCGGATCGGCCCCGAAAGGCGAGGCTGAAATCGAAGACTACCTACGGGCCCGAACGCTCTACGTTCAGGGCGATCTTTCCGGAGCCCGTCGCATTCTGGAGGCTCCGGGTCGAGGCGGGCGGCGTCTTGCGGCCCGGCGCCTGCTCTTGGGAAAGACCCTCTACTTTCAAGGTGATCCGGCCGCCGCGGCAGAGGAACTCGCTCTACTCGTCGAAGAGAACCCGCACCACGTCGATGCGGGCAAGTGGCTCGCACGGAGCTACCTCGCCCTAGGCCGGCCCGGAGATTCGCGCCGAGTCCTGGTTTTGGCCCTCGGAGTAAGCAGCGAAGACGCCGAGCTCTTGGTTCTCATGGGCCAGAGTGCCAGGGAGCTCGGAGATACCACTCAGGCTATCGAGTACTTCTCCAAGGCGACGGCCTTGGCTCCTCGCTTTGCAAGGGGGCATGTGGAGCTGGCGGAGATATACCGGGCGGCAGGTCTCCCCGAAGAGGCTCTTCGCCATATCCACCGGGCCGAGGCGATCCTCGGAGAAGCTCGGTGAAGCGGCGCGGAGCCCCCTGGTTCCCTCCGGCGCTCGTCGGGGCGATTGTCATATGGCTCGGTGGCTGCACCCTTCTCCCACCCCCTCGGGCCCGGGAGGTCCATATCCAGCCCGGAGCAGAGGAGGCGCTTTCGACGGCGAGCGTGGAGCTAAGGGAGCTTTCCGTAGAGGCAGGCGTTGCGACCCCTCGGGTACGCGGAAATGCAGCCTACATCTACGCCCTCCTGATCGGCAGACTAAACGTCGATCGGGTCGCCACGACGACCACGGCTCCGCTCCGTCTCCTGGTCTCCGTCTCAGAAGCGCCCTTCGTCTCTGGATTCGAAACGAAGAACACCGTGAGTGTCGAGACCCGGGTCTTCGCAGGCCCCCCGGAGGCCAACCCCCGGCCGATGGCCATCGCCCTCTACAGCGAGGAGACAGAGAGTACCATAACCTCCTATCGCTATCTCTACGATATCGTCGAGAAATCGCTGTCCGAGGTCTTCCGATGAGGCGCACCAATCGGAGCACCGGACCGGAAACCGGTTGGCGCCACGGCAGACACCCGGGCCTTATGCTTTTGGGAGCCCTGGCGCTGACCTACGGCGCCGAGCCTGCGTCTTCTGGGGAACCACGGGAGCTCCGGATCGAGGAGGCTGTGGCCCTGGCGCTGGAGAGCAACCCGGAGTTGCGCTTCGCCCGACACGACCGGCAGATCGCCGCGGCGAAGTATCGACTAGACGTCCGTTCCTTCCTCCCGAGCTTGTCGGTCAGCTATAGCCAAAACGCTTCGGTATCCTACTTCAATCCGGACAGCCGTACGCGGCGCATCGCGGTCGGCATCGAGCAACTTCTCTACGACGGCGGAGCTCGTCGCTACGAGCGCGAGATGCAGAGGCTCTCCTTGGGCTTCTCGTCGACAAGCTACGAGCAGTCCGTGGAAAAGCTCGTCTTGAGGGTGGTCGCCAACTACGCGGCGTTGCTGCAGCTTCGGCAGCAGCGATCTATCCTCGAGGAGACCTACGGCAACGGCCTAAAACAGCTGGCTATCGCCCAGGAAGAAGTGGCGATAGGTGAGTCAACCGAGATCGAGCTCCTCGAGATCGAGCTCCAGTTGAAGGACCTCGAGATCGAGGTGGACCGGACGACGCGACGAGAGGAGCTCGCCGCCCTCCGGTTTGGTCGCCTGGTAGGGCTGCCGGAAACGATGCTGCCGGTTGCCCAGGGCCGGATCAACCCCGACTATTCCGGTTTCTTGGAGGAGAGGACCGCCGAGGCCTACCTTGCCCGAGCACGGCTCGAGAGTCTGGAGCTCGCCCGGCGACGCGTCGAACTGGACAACCGCAGGGAAGAGCTCGATCAGGTTCGCCGCCGCTGGATTCCGGCGGTAAGCGCCACAGCGGAAGTAAGCGCTGCCGGCAGGTCCTTTCCCCTAACGGAGCCCGGGTTTAGCCTAGGTTTCGCACTCTCCTTTGCCACACCGGTTCTCCCGGCCGAGACCGGCGTAACTGTCGGACGTCGGGGGCGGTTCGAGCGCTCGGCTGCGCTAACCGCCTCGGGCCGACCGGCGGAGGATATCGAGGAAATCTACTCCGAGGAAGTGGCGATTCTCGCGGTCCAACGCAGCCGCCGGGGGCTTCTGGACTTCGAAGATGACATCGCCTTCGCGGTCCGGGAGGGACTCCTCGAAGTTGGCGCTTCCCGGAGCACTCTGGATCTTCTCCGGGAAAAGTCGAACCTGGAAGGGAGACGCCGAACCGTAGCGCACCTGCAGCTGGAGGTCGGCGAGATAACGAGGGTCGAGTTCGTCGATGGGGAGATCGACCGTGCCCGGCTGCAGATCGATCTCTTGGCAGCGGTGGTTGGGCTCTTCGAGAGCGAAGTCGCCCTGCTTCAGTCTCTGGGTCTCAGCGGAGCGGCAAACGACTACAACCAGCTTTTCCGCCGGGATGGTGGAAGATGAAGTCGGGTATTCGCTTCTCAGCCCTGGCCCTCGTGGCCGCCGGCTTTGTATCGAGTTTTTCGTCCTGCACCCCGAAGGAGAGGTTGGAGGCGCCTCTATCGCCTCGTGTCTCAGTAGTCGAGGTTATCTCGGAGATGGTGCCCCAGCGTGTCTGGGTGTTTGGCACCGTAGCGCAACGGAGTAAGGCGGACATCTATCCCCGGGCAGAAGGACGGATCCTCGAGCTTTTCGTCGAAGAGGGCGACCGGGTTCTCGTGGCGAGCCCCCTAGTACAGCTGGAGACCGTTCAGCTCGACATCAACCTGGATCAGGCGCGAGCGCGCGTGGAGAGCAAGCGCTCCCTTCTTCGGCTCTCCCGGGAGAAGCTCGCGGAGGGACGACGCTCGGTGGAAGCCCGGCTGCTAGGGATTGAGAGAATGGAGCACGAGGTTGCCCAGAAGCGGCTGGAAGCGGAGAGCCTTCGGGAAACTCTGGAGAACCGGGAGCGGCTCTTCCAGGTAGGAGGCGTTGCCGAGGGAGAGCTCGATGCCCGGCGCACCCAGTATCAGGGTGCCCAGACGAGCCTTCTCCAGGCAGAGAAGGATCTGGAGATAGCACGGATCGGCTTCAGAGATCGGGATCTTCTGGAGGCGGGGCTTGGGTTACCCACGGACAGAGGGCGGCGGGCCGCGTTGCTCCTGGAGCTCAACGTCCGTCGTCTAGCCGCAGAGACAGAAGTCGCCGAGTCGGAGCTCGAGATGGCCCAGGCGGAGCTTTCTCGCGTCGAGATCCTCCGGGACGAGAGCCTTGTCCGGTCGCCGATTGCCGGTGTGGTGGGACGCCGTTACCTGGATCTGGGTGAAAAGGCAACGCCACAGTCGCTCCTCTTCACGGTCTTCGACACGAGCTCTGTCTTCGTCGAGGTTCATGTCCAGGAAGACGATCTCCCCCTCCTGGCTGGGGGGCAGCCTGCGGAGCTAGTGCTGGAACAGGGCGATGAAGAGCTGCCGCTCTTCGGCCGGGTACATCTGATTACGCCCTTCCTAGACCCGCAGTCCCGTTCCGCCCGGGTCCGGATTCTCCTGCAGAATCCGCAAGGAGCGCTCGTTCCCGGCATGTTCCTCCGGGGAAGCATCGAGGTGGGTCCGCCACGAAGAAAGCTCACCCTTCCTGCGGAGGCCGTTGCCGTCGACGGCCCCGAGGGGAGCGAGGTCCTCCTCCTTCGGGGCGGAAACGTCTTCCGACTGGTCGTCGAGACCGGCGCGAGTAGCGACGGACGAATCGTCATCCTCGGCGGCCTTAAGGAGGGAGACAGAGTCGTTTCCGAAGCCACCCGGAGCCTCCCCGATGGCACCCGGGTGGAGGTCGTACAGTGATCCCCCGGGCCGCGGTCCTAGGGACGGTTGTCGCCGTCCTCGTCCTGGCAGGCTGCCGAGCCGTCGTCTCGTTCCCCGACACCTCGGGTATCAACCTATATCCCGAAAGCCGGAACCAGGTGCTCTACCCCGGAGAAGCAGTCTCTGTATCCTTTGATCGGGAGGTAGACCGTCAGAGCGTAGAAGATATCTTTCTGGTTGAGGAAGCGACCGGGCGTTTGGCCGGCAGCTACCGCTGGGAATCGCGCCGCGTCTTTTTTGTTCCCGAAAAACCCTACGTACCCGGTCGACGCTATTCCGTCACCTTCTCCGGCACCTTCGAGGACGACGAGGGGATTTCCTACACGGTGTATCGTTCTACGCCCTTCTTCTTTGAGAGTGCCGGCGATCCGCCGCCGGCGGTCGTTTCGGTCGAACCGCCGGGAGGTTCGACCCTGGGGCTGAGCGACGACATCGTTGTAACCTTCTCTAGGGCGGTCGATCCGGCAACGCTGCTCCGGGGAATCACCATGAATCCTGCGGTGGACATCGATCGAGAGGTCGATCCCGGAGACGATAGGGGAAGGCGGGTAATACTCCGCCCCCGGGAACGATGGAAGAGCTTCACCGTGTACACCCTCACCGTCACCGAGGAACTGGAAGACGGCGATGGCCGAGCCCTGGGGTCGGCGTTCGAGACGACCTTTCTCGCACAACAGGACGCCCTCGCGCCGACCCTCCTGGCGGCGGAAGCGACGGCGAAGGACCCCGGGACCACACCACCGTTCTCCGGCCCCGGGAGCGAGATTACGGCGTCGGGCTACGAGCTCCTACCAAAGGACGTCTTTCGCTTTACCTTCTCCGAGGCGATGGACCGGGGGGAAACCGAAGGGGCGCTCTCCTTCTCGCCGAGGGTGGCCGGCGAGACGTTTTGGCCGTCGGACAGCGTCTTCGTCTTCGTTCCGGACGCGCCGCTTCGCCCCGGCGTCACCTTCACCCTGATCCTCGACGCGACGGCGACCGGCCTCTCCGGGATCCCCTTGTCGAATCCGCTCTCGGTACAGCTCGCGGCGACCTTGGAGCCTCTCGCGGTCACCGTGGCGCTTGTGGAGGACGGAATCTCCGTCGCAGGCTCCCAGGAGGACTCGGCAATTCGGATTCGCCCGGGACTCTCACCGGACTTTGGCTACAATATCGCGGTTGGTTTCTCGGCGCCCTTCGAGACCGACGCCGATAAGCTCGCACTCAGGCAGGCGATTCGGCTGACCACCGTGCTATCCAACGACTTTGCCCCGCCCTTCCTTCTGGGCTACAGCTGGCCTACGAACCGGGATCTCCGTCTAACCTACCACAACGTGGTCCCCTCCTCGGATACGCAGAAGAACTATCTTCTCCTCTCGCTACCGGGAGGCACAACGGGGATCGCTTCTACGGCGGGCAACGAGTTGGAGGCGGATCTGCGAGTTCTGCTCCTCCCGGAGGCCGACTGATGAGCCGCGGTGGGCGGGCCGAGACCCGGCACCCTGAGGTGTGGCGCGCTGGGATGTGCGGCGTTCTGGTGGCCCTTGTCCTAACCTGGACCGGATGCGACTTCGTGGAGGAGATCCTAAACATGAGGCCGGTCGAGATAGTTGATTACTATCCGTCGCGAGGGGCCGTTGCACCGGAGGCAGTCGCCTCGGTGTGGGTCGAGTTCTCGACGGAAATGGACCGATCCCAAGCGGAGGGCGCCCTCTCTCTAACCGAAGACGGAGAGGTCCTCGACGGACGCTTTGCCTGGTCCGCCGGGGGGCGGCGGCTCTCTTTTACCCCGGGAGCCCCAATCCGGGGAGCCCGGAGTTACGACTTGCGGGTAACCACCGTGGCGGAAGATCTCTACGGCAACAGTCTGAGGCGGGAGCTCAACGTTTCCTTCTCGACGGGGACAGAGGACGTCGCCCCGGAGGTAGTCTCGTTCTTTCCCGCGGACGGCGCGGTGCTCGAAGATCCTCTGACGCCGGTGGAGATCACCTTTTCCGAGGCGATCGATCGGGAGAGCTTCTACGGAGCCTTCTTGATACGTCCGAGAATCGCCGGAGCCTTTGCCTGGGCCGCCGGCGACACCGCGGTCAGTTTCGCGCCCATATCTCCCTACACCGGAGGAGCCGACTACACGGTGCGCCTGGAGGCAGACGCCACCGACATATCGGGGAATCGGCTGATACAGCCGGTGGTTGTCGGCTTTCGCCTGCCGGCGGAAGAAGAACTTGCAGCCGTATCGGTGGCCCGGGTCTCAGACGGAGCTCCGCTTTCCGAGGAAACGGTCGTCTTCCTCAATACCCTCCCCGTAGAGAAAGACGACTCCTTTCGTGTCACCTTTACCCGGAGCGTCCCGATCGATCGCCGGCCCGGAATCGTCGGCCTGGAACCCTCGTTCTCCGAGGGGCTCACCTGGGAAGACGACGGACGAAGCGTCCTCCTGGTTCCCGGGGAAGAGATGGGCTGGATGGAGGTTTACGAGCTCTCGGTAGGGGATGACCGTTACCGATTCCGAATAACCGGGGAAGACTCCCGGCCGCCGGAGGTTGTGGCTGCCTACTTTGCGCAGAGCCTGGCCATGGGGTCCTTCGCCCTCGTGGGCCTCGCCGACAACGTCGACTTTGCCACCTCGGGTGATGCGGCGGTGGACATCGTCGTCTCTCATTCCGCAGAGGCGGAGCTCCTCTTCGCATCGGCGATGGAGGCTGTCGATATCACCATCTCTCAAGGAGCTCCGATAAGCTTCGTGGTCCGGGACCTGGAGCTTCGAGACACCCATCCCCACGGCGCCCCCCTTCCCCCCGGCCGGACGGCGATTCGTGTCCACCTTTCGGTCGAGGCGGACACCCCGGGAGGGGGCATCGTGACCCTGGAGGTCGGCACCGAGCTTACCGATAGCAGCGGCAACACCCCATCGGAGGAGTGGTCCCTCGAGGTCAACGGATTCTGATGCGTCGAATCATCGGTCTGGCGACGGTCCATCCCGTTTCGGTCCTTGCGCTCTGGTCGGTAGTGGTGGTTTTCGGAACCGTTGCGCTCTTCCGGCTTCCCGTGGATCTGCTCCCCGCCATCCCGCTTCCCCGGATAGCGGTCGTAACCGAGTATGGAAGCCTCCCTGCCGAAGAGACGGAGCAACTCGTGACGATGCCGGTCGAGGATGCCATGGCCTCGGTGTCAGGCGTTCGACGCATCGAGTCTACGACCAAGGAGGGAATCTCGCAGGTCGAGCTCACTTTCGACTGGGACGCCGATCTGTCGGTGGCGTCGGTGGAGGTACGGGAGCAAATCGACCGGGTGTATCCTTCTCTGCCGTCGGGTAGCGAGAAGCCTATCGCCGCGACTAAGAACCTGGGGCACGGCGCCCTTCTGCAGATCGTGGCCCTGCCCCGGGCAAAAAGAAGCATAGCCTTCGTCGGCGACACTGTCGCCTCTCAGGTGGCGGCTCGCCTACGTCGGATCTCCGGAGTCGGGCGGGTTCAGCTCCAGGGGCAGCGACGCCGGGAGGTTCAGGTAGATGTCGATGCGAGTCGCCTCCGGGGAACGGGTCTCTCCCTCGCTGAAGTAACCCAAACGGTGGGAGAGTCGGTCTACGAGCTTCCGGCAGGGAGCTACGTCGACGGCCCGATCGACCGGGTTGTAAAGATAACCACCGGAGTAGGGACGGTAGATCAGTTGAGGCGCCTGCCTCTACCGGTGCCCTCCGGCGTCCTGCGCCTGGCGGACATCGCCGAGGTGCAGATGGGGGAGGCCGAGGCGAGCTCCCTCTTCCTCTCGAACGGCCGGGAGGCCCTAGGGTTGGCGGTCTATGCAAGCTCCGGCGCCGGGGCCATCGCGGTCTCTCGGGGGGTCCGACGCGCCCTGGAGGAGTTGAACGCGGAAGTCGGCCGGGAGATGGAGCTGCGAATAGTCTCCGACGGGGCTGATGAGGTCCGCCGGTCCTTGAGAGGCTTGGCGATTGCGGCGGGCATCGGGGCCGGTGCGGCGGGAATGGTGCTTTGGCGCGCCTTTCGGAGCCTACTGCCGGCAATTCTTGCGATTACCGCCTTCCCGATCTCCGCTTCAGGTAGCTTCTTTATCCTCTATCTCGCGGACCTTTCGATCAACATCATCTCCCTCTCCGGCATAGCCATCGGGATCGGCATGGTGGTGGACAACAACGTCGTTGTCCTGGAAAACATCCGCCGACGGCGGGCCCGAACTCCTAGGGAGGTCGCCGAGGCGACCGACGAAATGGCGGGCTCCACCTTCGCCGGCACCCTTACCACCCTCCTCGTATTCTTGCCGATCGTATTCGTCCCCGGGGTTGTCGGACTCCTCTTCCGGGACTTGGCGGTCTCGGTTTCTCTGCTCCTGGCCTTCTCCCTTCCCGCCTCCCTGACGCTCACACCGGCCCTGGTGGCGCTGACGGGATGGGGGGCCCCGGAACCGACGACCCCGGCCATCGGGCACGGCCGCGCCATCCTCCGCAGCGTCCTGGAAACAACAGTTCGTCGTCCCTTGGTCACCGTCTCCGCCTACGGGCTACTTCTCCTCACCGCGGGAGTCCTCCTCTTCGCCCTACCCCGGGAGCTCGCCCCGGCCCGGGCGAGTGACCGCTGGGAGATCCTCCTGAGCCTCCCCCCGGGCGCCTCCTTCTCTCGCGTCCTCGCGGCGGCCGAAGAGCTCGACGCCTCGGCCGGCTCCTCGCCGGGGGTCGTTGGACGCTACTTCTACGCCGGATACGAAGAGGATGCACCCTTGGAGCGCGGCGAGCCCGAGAGCAATCTGCGCCACCTCCGGGGAACCCTAATACTCGGCAAAGCGTCCCGAGAGGCCCCCGCCGGAGTCGCCGTCTTCGGGGGGCCGCGCCCCGGCTCTCCGGGTCTCTCCCTGGGACCCCCAAGGGACAGCCTCACGGCGGCCCTCGGCGCCGGGGAGGAGCGGGGTGTCGAGATCCGGGCACCCCTCCGCAGGGAGGCCGAGGATATTGCGAGGCGCTTTGCGGACCGGGTAGAGGGAGCCCGAGTAGAGGGTAGCGACCGTAGAATCGCGCATCGGCTTATCCTGAACCCGGAATCCGCTGTCCAGGCCGGGGTAACCGCCTCGGCTGTGTTGTCGACCCTGGCTAACGCAGTGCGGGGAAGCGTTCCGGCGCGGCTCCCGGCAGAGGGCGGAGACATCGATATCCGGGTCCGCCTCGAGCCCCGGGACGCGGGAAGCGTCAGGGCGATCGAGCAAATAGCGATTCCGGGGTCCGGGGCTCAGGTAGAAGTCGGGACTCTTGGGCGTTTCGAGGAGACCCGGATTTCCGAGACGCTGCCCCGCGTCGACCGGCAACCGGTAGCTCGGCTGGTGGTTCCCCCGGGGAGCGCCGACCTGGAGTCGGTCGCCCCAGAAGGATCGCGCATCCAGAGTATCCACGCCCTCGAAGCGGCGGCCCGGGAGATTGCTTTGGTCTTCGGACTGGCACTCCTATTGATGTATCTCCTCCTCGGGGCCCAGTTCGAATCTTTTGCCGCGCCACTCGGTGTATTGGGAATGGTCCCCCTGGGGGCCGCCGGAGCTCTCGGACTGCTACTGCTCCTGGGAATGACGATCAACGTCGCGAGCGTTCTCGGCCTCCTGGTGCTCTTCGGAATCTCGGTAAACGCGACGATTCTTCTGACCGACGCCTACCGCCGACGCCCGGGGGAGATCGTCGAGGTGACCCTGGGTCGCGTGCCGGCGGTGTCTATCACCGTGACGACGACGGTAGTCGCCTTGGTTCCCCTGGTGCTCCTGCCGCTGCCGGGAGGAGAGGTTCAAGCCAACACCGCCGCGGCGGTGCTGGGCGGACTGGTTACCGGCACACTTGGCACACTGGTGGTCTACCCCGGGCTCTACGCCGTTGGCTTTCGCCGCGGGGTACGTAAAAACCGTCTCCGGTCACAGACATGATCAGGCCCCTCCGGCGGCTCTTTCTCTTCGGAGCCCTCACGCTGCTGTTGCTACCTCCGGCGTTGAGGATTCCCCTCGCCTACCTCCCGGACGGCACCGGGCCCGTGCTCGCGGTAACCGTCGAGCTCAAAGGCTCCTTCGCCGAGACCGTCGAAGACTCGATCACCGTTCCGCTGGAAGAGGCGCTCTTCGAGCTGAAGGGCCTCGAAAGCATAAGCTCGGTGAGCCGGTCCGAGGAGAGCCGGGTGCTCCTCTTCTTCGACGACCGGAGTTCACCTGAGGCCGCCTACATTGCGGTCCGGGAGGCGGTGGACCGAGCCTCGGTTCGCTTTCCGGAGCACGCCCAGCGCCCACGGATCGATCAGAGTGATCCCTCCGCTCGGCCGGTCTTCGTTGTGGCCCTGCCGCCGACAGACGAAGAGGAGCTTCGGAGGCGCTTCGAGAGTGTCGAGGGCGTCGGAACGGTCTCTGTCGGTGGCGGTGCCCGGCGAGAGCTCCTGGTACGCCCCGACGAAAAGAGGCTCGCGGCGGCAGGCCTTTCGCTACCGGACCTGGTCGGCGAGCTCCAGGGCATCGGGGTCCTGGGGGGCTTCCACAGACCAAACGAGTCGCCGATGAGCCTCGATACCCGGCCCAGGCGGGCGGCTGAGTTCGGCCTCCATCTCCTGGGGCCCGGCGAACCCCTCGGCGGCATCGCGCACATCGAAGTATCCGCCGCCGAACAGGGGAGCGTAAGCCGGATAAACGGACGCGCTACGTCGGTTGTCACGATCACCGCAGCCGGCGGCGCCAACCAAGTGGCGCTCTGCCGCCGGCTTCGACGCAGGGCACGTTCCGTCGCGGTAAGTGAGATCCTCTACGATTACGGGAAGACCGTGGAGGTAGCCCTTACCGAGGCGGCTCTGGCCCTCGGGATTGGTGCGGCGGCGGTCGGGCTGATCACTCTGCTCTTTGTCCGGAGATTGGCTCCCGCTGCCGCGGTGGCGGGTAGCATTCCCTTCTGCGCCCTGGCATCCCTAGCCACCCTGTCGGTTCTCGGAATGGAGCTGGATGTTTTCAGCCTCGCAGGAGTTGCGGTCGGCGTGGGCCTGGTAGTCGACGCGGGTGCGGTCTACCTCGAGTTCCATCGACAATCGGCAGGCCATCCCGAGAGAGCAGTGCGAGGGGCTCGGTCCCCGGTCGTGCTGGGGGGCCTCACGACGGTCGTCGTCTTTCTACCCCTGGTCTTTGCCCCGCCCTCGGTCTCCAAGCAGTTCGCCGGACTCGCTGTCGCAATCGTGTCCTCCGTTACGGCCTCCGGCCTCTACGTTCTCGGCCTCCTCCCGGCGCTCCTCGCCCTCGGAAAGGCCCATGCGAACGATAGGGACGGCGGACGGAGCCCGGCGCCCATCTGGTTCTCCGCCCTCTTCGAGAGGATCGCCGGGCTTCCTCGATGGTCTAGGATTCCGATCCTCTTGGCCGCCGTCGCCGCCCCGGTCCTCCTCGTTTCGCTTCCCCGGGACTCGGCGCCTTCGGTCGACGACGGCCTCCTCCGCGTCACACTAGAGTATCCGGCTCGGACCACCCCGGCGGCGGTGGAGGCCGACGCGATACTCCTCGAGGAGCGGCTTATCGCCTATCCCGGGGTACGCCGGGTCGCGGTGACCTTCGAGGAGGAGCGGGCCCGCTTCGAGATCGACACCGCCGATGCTAAAGAGGTTCGCCGTTGGCTAAAAGGCGAAGCGGCCCGGGGCTACCTTTCGGGATTTCTCTTCTACCCCGACGAGCCTCCGGAGGAGGCGTGGGTTCCGGTTTTGGTCACGGCGGCGAGCCCCGGGGACGCCCGGCGGACGGCTCGGGAGGTTGCCAGGGCGGCGGAAGCGCTTACCGCTACCCAGGGCGTGGTGTTCCACTTTAAGGAAAGCCCCGAAGCCGGGGTAGTCCGGGTGGACCTCGAGGCTGCACGGCTACAGGGAGTCGCCCCTCGCCTACCGGCGGCGGCTCTCTACTGGAGCCTGGCGGGTCCGGTGGCCGCCAAGTGGCAGCCCCCGGGGGACGAGCTCGATGTCCGGGTCCTCGGTCGCGGGCTCAC
>CAZLDK010000062.1:0-13792 GCA_964558285.1 uncultured Spirochaetaceae bacterium
ATGTCTCCCCCCCGTATGCCGGCAACCGCCGCCGGGCTCTCGGGGACGACAGAAGCGACAATAACCCCGTCGACGTTTCCGGGAACCTGCCGTTGCCGGCGAAGCTCGTCGGTTATCCCGACGGTTAGAAGGCCGGGCCAGAGGTCGCTGGAGTCGGAAACTTCCTCTTCGGTTCCCCGGCGCTCGAGGGTTACCGAGGCGGTTTGTTCCTCTCCGTCACGAACAAACCGGAAGGATACGCTTCGTCCCGGTTCGATATTTCCGATTACACGCGTCAGCTCGACGGAGTCGTCGATGGTGGTATCACCCACATGGGTGATGAAGTCGCCGGGACGCAGACCGGATTCGACCGCCGGTGAGCCCCGGTGTACGTTCACGACCAGAGCTCCGCCGGTGCCGTCGATACCTAGATCCTCCGCCAGTTGGGGCAGCACCTCTTCCGAGACATCCTGGATGCTCACTCCCAGCCATCCGTAGACGATGCGTCCTTCGGATATAAAATCCTCTATAGCCCGTTTGGCGTTGTTTATCGGGATGGCGAACCCGAGACCGACGCTTCCACCGGTCCGGGAGGCGATCCAGGTGTTTATGCCGACGATCTCCCCCTCGAGGTTTACCAAGGCGCCACCCGAGTTCCCGGGGTTAACCGCGGCGTCCGTTTGAATGTAGTCGGTAAAGCCGGCGATGGTTGACCCTGGTGCCGCCCGGCGCCCTACCGCGCTGACGATACCTGCGGTAACCGTCGACTCGAAGCCGAAGGGGTTACCGACGGCCATCACCCAGTCTCCGACCCCGAGATTGTCCGAATCGCCAAGGTACGCCAAGGGAAGCTCCTCGCTCGTCTCGAAGCGCACCAGTGCCAAGTCGGTTCGCGCATCTTTGCCGACTATCTCCGCGTCGAACTCTCTCTGATCCGAGAGAATGACCCTGATCTCCGAGGCATCTCCGACAACGTGGTTGTTCGTAAGGGCGTAGACCATGTTCCCGTCGCGGCGGACGAGGACGCCGGACCCGAGACCGGGACGGCGGAACTCTCGTTCTTCGTTTTGATCCTCCCGTGGTCCAAAGAAGAAGTCGAAGGGACTCCGAGGCGACTCCTGGGTAACAACCTGGACCGTATTTACCTGGACGACCACCGGAAGCACCTCTTGGGCGACACGACGAAAGGTATTTTGAAGGGATCGGGCTGCGTTGAGATCATTCAGCTCTTCCTCGGTGAGCTGTTCACGTCGAGGAGGCCGTGAATCCGTTTCTGCGGTTTCCGGCTGCCCGCTAACCAGTTGATAGGTTCCATCGGCGCCATTCTCCGACGACCTGCCGGCAAAAAACGCCACGGCCGCGATAATCAGGAGCACCAGCAGGCCTCCACCGGAAAATAGTCCAATTCTTGTTTTCTTGTTCATTTCAGTGCCTCCTCCTCGACTAAATATAGTAACGGAGGGCCACGGGTACCTAACCTGAGGCGCAGAAACCCCGCCAAAACCGGGGACCGTCGGCCCTGGAAGTGCCGGTTCATTTCTACTAAGCTGGTGATCATTCGATGCGTAGAGAGAAAGCCACGATCGTCGCGATAGGTTCCGGTAAGGGTGGGGTCGGTAAGTCGACAACGGCGGTCAACCTGACCCTTCTGCTGGCGAAGAAGGGGCTCCGAGTGGGGCTGGCGGATCTCGATCCCCTATCCAATATCAGAACCATCCTCGACCTCCCGGAAGCGACGGCTCCGGAGGACACTTCCCGACGACGAATTGCCGCTTTTCCCCGAGTAGATCTCTTGTACCCAGAGCCGACCCTTCGGGGGGAGGAAGCCCGGCGGCAACGGAGCGACTTTGCCCAGGAGCTTGCCGACGGAATGGCCGCCCGGTACGACGTTATCCTCCTCGATCTACCGGCGGGAATAAGCGCGGACGAAAACCTATCCTACCTTCCCTACGTCTCGCACCTTCTGGTGGTCGTCCAACCGGAGCCGACCTCCCTCGTTTCCGCGGGCGGCTACATTCGGGCGGCGTGGGAGATCGACCCTGAATTGCGGATCCACCTCTGGTACAACAAGTTCGCCTACGAGGCGGCAACCGAGACCCTCCTTTCCGGTGTCGTAGAGACTTACAACCGCTACGCGCCGGAGGAGCTTCGACTCCCGTCCGAAGCCGGGGAGGCAATACTACCGCTTGCGTATGTCCCCCAAGACTTTGCGTTAGATCTTCTCGAAACCTCTTTTAGCCTGGAAGGACACGCCCTCTATAAGACCCAGGGGCTTTTGTCGTTTCTCTTCGACAGGCTGACTCCGCTGCCGAGAGGTCTCGACGCCGGGGAAGCTCGAATGGTAAAGGCGCGCATGCAGCGGGTATTCGTGGTAAGGGACGTCGTGGCGACGGCTCTCCGGATCGGCGACGGATCGGAGGGGAACAACCTCGAAGGATACGTCGAGACTCTCAAGGCCTTTTCGGTTCGCCAACGTGCCGGCGCAGTTCTCGAGTTTATCTCTCGCCGCTTGGAAGAGATCCACGGGGCTCCTGGTGGCTACGACGCCCCGACTGCCTCTCGTCACCAACGGCAGGCTGCCGAAGTGATCCTGCGTCTCCTCAAGGAGATTTCCGGGTCTGCCACCTTGTTGAGAAACAGCGACGTTAAAAACGCCGGCGGGGTCCTTCTCTTCTACCTTGCGGTGCTCAAGCTCTTGTCCCATCGTGCAGTCGCCGTTGCAGTGGAGGATTTTCTACCGGTTCGCTCTAGCGGTGAAGGGAGAGTTCGGGACCGTCGGAGGCAGATCGCCTTTCTCGTCGAGCGCGACGAGGAGTACCATCGGCGATTCTACACCCTGGTTCGGCGGCTCTTTCCTCTTTTGATTAAACAGATGGGGCGGTTGACGGACTCATTCGGTCTCGAACCGCTGGTTCTTAAGGACGCCGGAGGGACGGTCAATCGGTCGGCATACCTGAAGCTATTGACCCGGTATCTTCACGACACATTAAACAGCGGGCTCGGTGTTCTCGTCGGATTGACGATGACTCCGGCTGCGGTGGCGTTTTCGAAGGGGGTGGATGCCCTGTTGGAAGAGCTGTATCCAAAAGGATAACTACCTCGCGTTTCGACTCTGTTTAGGGTATACTATGCTGTCTTTGGGAGGGGACGATTTAGCATGGCTGCACAGCCGAACCTTGAGGCTAGATTAGGACGTATCCCTAATTGGCGTAGCGTCTCCTTCAAGAGCAATATCCTCGCGAGTCTCGACAAGCTCCTCGACGACGGCGAAGAAATCGAGGACCTCCTCGAAGGTTTCTACCGGGGGGACCACATCGTTTCCTCCGGCTCCGGGGCCCCGGGGATACTCTGTCTTACCAGCGATAGACTGATGTTCCTCTTGAGCGGGGGCAGCAAAGGGGTCTGTGACGAGATTGCCTTTGACGATATCGAGACACTTCGCGCCCGGCGCCGGGATACGACGACGAAAATAACTATTCTCCACCGCGGGGGAGAGAGTATCCTCACGTCGACCAAACGGGCAGGGCAGGCACGCTCCTTCTTGCAGAAGTTGGAAGTACACCTCGATACCGACCGTGTTACCACCGAGGTTGACGTCGACTCCGGTGAAAACGCCGGCGGCGAGGCCGATCGCCTCGAGAATCTGGCCTTTCTCCACGAGGAAGCGCGGAAGATCATCGAGACCGTCAACGAGTACAAGCAGTTCAACCACGAGCCGACCTTCCTGCCACGTCTGATAGACGACGTCTTCGGCGTTATGCGGACGAGCCTAAAAGGGGTTCCACGACAGGTAGAGGAGACGCGTCTTTTCGTGTCGATGGTCTTCGCTTATCTCCGGCAGGATGTCGTCCAAGACCGGGAGCTCGTCCTCGACATCCTCCGGTACGACTCTCTTCCGTTGAAGCATCGCCGAAAGCTGCTCGGCTACTGGGACTCCATTTACAACTCGATTCAGAAAACCGGCAAGCGAGATCCGAAAGAGCTTCCGGCCCTGGAGTACCTAAGAGAGTACGACGCTCGGGAGAACACACGCCATTTCGACCGAATTGCGGCGGTACTCTTAAGTCTGTCGCAGCTCATAATAAAGGCCGACGGCAGCGTTTCCGAGCAGGGGACCGCGACGCTCAAACAGATCCGAGAGCTGGTATACGGAGAGGAGACTGCGAAGGGAGCATCCGTTCGGCAGGTTGCCAAAGCAGGCCAGAAGAAGCAGGTCGGCCAGGCTGTCGCGGAGGAGAGCCTCGAGGAGGTGCTCGAACGAATAGACGGCTTGATCGGGATGTCCCGGGTCAAGGAACAGATCTACACCTTTGTAAACTTTATGAAGGTGCACAAGGAGCGGGAGCGCCGGAACCTACCCATAACACCGATTTCGAAGCACGCGGTGTTCTACGGCCCCCCGGGTACCGGGAAAACGACCATCGCGAGGTACCTCGGGAAGGTCTACCGGTGTCTCGGTTTGCTCGAAAAAGGGCACCTCGTCGAAACCGACCGGGCGGGGTTGGTCGCCGGGTACGTCGGTCAAACGGCGATCCAGGTGGACGAGATCGTCCAAGAGGCCCTCGACGGAGTGCTCTTCGTCGACGAGGCGTATACCTTGAGCCCCGAAGGTTCGGGTAACGACTTTGGGCAAGAGGCCGTAGACACGCTTCTGAAGCGGATGGAAGACTTTCGGGACCGTCTTGTGGTCATCGTCGCCGGATACCCCGACGAGATGCACCGCTTTATCGACAGCAACCCGGGTCTGAAGTCTCGCTTTAGCCGATACTTCTTCTTCGATCACTACGAACCCGACGACCTCTTGTCGATACTGGACCTCTTCCTCGACGGTGCTAGGCTTACCTTGACCCATCCCGGCCGACGCGAAGCCCGGAACCTTCTCGTCCACTTTTATCGGAGGCGGGACAAGAGCTTCGGAAACGGCCGGTTCGTCCGGAACCTCTTCGAGCGGATAGTCGAAAAACAGGCGAACCGAATCTCCACCGTCTCTCCCCTTACCGATGAGCTTCTCTGCTCTATTACGAAGGCCGATATTCCGACGATAGAAGAGTGCAATACGACGATTATGTGAGAAGAAGGAGGGGACAGACTCCGAACTATGTGATATTTTGGAGATCATACGGAGTGCATAAGTGAGTATTCGGGTCAAAATTGTTCTTGTCGTCCTACCACTCCTCGTCGTTACGCTGGTTCTTGCCGGCAGCGCGTCCTATTTTATGGCCTCGACGGGCATAACTCGTATCGCCAAAGACTTTCTCGGCTTCAAGGCGTCCGAATTGGAGAAGTATGCCGCGGGGCAGTGGCTGCTCTTGGTTCAGAACGACCTTACCAATCAACCAGAGATGGTCGAAGCCACTCAAGTCGCCATCTCAGGCTTTGCAGAAGGCATGGTTCGCAGCGACACCGAGTTGATGTTCGCCCTTCGCCCCTCCGGCGAGAGCGCCTTTTCGACGACAGCAATCGAATTGACACCGGAAGAGGGAAGAGAGCTCAACGCCCTTTTTACGGACGAACGCCTGGAGTTACGGACCCTCGATATTGCCGGAGAGCAGCGGGTGGCCCGGGGCTTCTACTTCGAGCCCTACGATTGGCACGTCTATGTCACCGAATCCCGAGATACCTTCTATTCGGATGTCGATCGGATTACCACCCAGACCATCTATATCGTCGTCGGCGCCGGCGTGGTGTCGGTTCTCCTTCTGTTGATCTTTGCCAACCGTTTGATCCGCCCACTTTCCAGAGTCGGCGATACCATGCGGAATATCATAACCTCGAACGACCTTTCCTCCCGGGTGCCGGTCGAGTTCAACGACGAAACGGGCACCCTGGCCCACACCTTCAACCTGATGGTCGGGGAGTTGGACAAGGCGTACTCCCAGGTTAAGAACTACGCCCTTCGGGCGGTGATCGCCCAGAAGAAAGAGGCCAAGATTCGGCAGATCTTTCAGAAATACGTCCCTCAGGAGCTTATCGATCAGTTCTTCGAAAACCCGGAAGCGATGCTTCTCGGTGATAACCGGGTCTTGAGTATTCTCTTCTCGGATATCCGCAGCTTCTCGACCATTTCGGAAGGGATCATGCCCGACCAGCTGGTGCAGTCGCTAAACGCCTATTTCTCGGTTATGGTCGACGTCATCATGAACCGACGGGGGATCGTCGATAAGTACATCGGCGACGCGATAATGGCGTTTTTCGGCGCCCCGATAAAGCGAGAAGACGACGCCCTGCAGTCGGTTATGGCCGGGATCGAGATGACCGAGGCGGTAGACGCTTTCAACAAGAGTCAGGTAGCCGCCGGCTTGCCGCCCTTCTACACCGGTATCGGTATAAACTATGGAGTCGTAACCGTCGGCAATATAGGAACCGACCGGAAGATGGACTACACGGTTATCGGCGACATGGTCAACCTGGCATCCCGTCTTGAGGGCCTGACCAAATACTACAAGCAACCGCTCATTATCTCTGAAAGCCTCTACGTTAAGGTCAAGGACCAGGTTCCCTGCCGGCTTCTCGATACCGTGGCGGTCAAGGGCAAGAAGTCCGGGACGCGGATCTTTACGGCGAGGAGAGAACTGTCGGGTAACGAGGAGAAGGTCTGGAAGCTTCACAATCGTGGTATGGAGCTCTACTACGAACGCGAGTTCTCCGAGGCGGAGCGCTATTTCCAACGAGCGCTCGCCCTAGATCCAGAGGATAGTACGGCGGCACTTGTACTAAAACGGTGTCGGAGTTACGAAGAACAACCTCCTGGGACAGAGTGGAATGGCGTCCACGTTATGGAATCGAAGTAGGAGCCGCTCCTACTTGCCGATCCTGCTCTGGCTTCTCTTCGCCGGAGTAATCGCCGTCCCGGTCGTTGCCCAGGCGGAAGTCGGTATTCTACCCCCTGTCTTTCTCTACAACGATGACCCGACCCTCGACACCGAACCGATCCGGAATGTCATTCTCCGGGAGCTTGGTCGACAGCTCTCGCAAGACCAGGTTGACTACATCGTCCTGGGGAACAACGTCTCGGTCGAGAACGCCGCCGTGGAACTGGTTATTGTCCCGGAGGTCGGCATCGCGGAAGAGCGGCTCTACCTCTCGCTCACGATTAAGGACGGAACTACCGCTGCCACTGTGGCCGGGGCCGCGGCTCAATCCGCCCTCGATGTCGGGTTCTTCAACCAGGTTGCCAGACTCTATCGTCAGGTGAGTCCACGGATTCTCTCCAATCGAGGACTCGAGACGGATGGAAGCATGGAAGACGAAGACGGTGAGGAGGAAACGTCGACGCCGACCCTGGTTGCCGGGCTACGATTTGTAGGTCCCCAAGACGGCGTCCTTATCCGGCAGCCGGACGGCCGGCTCCTCGGTGTCACCGAAGACGGCGAAGCCGTAGCGGACTACGTTGTGCTTGGGGGCCGCGAGCGATTGCCGTTGGTGCTGGAGAGCCGCGGTTTCTACAGCAAAGAGTTTACGGTGGAACTGGGACCCGATAGGCGCGGACAAGCGGTGGAGCTCCCCTCTCTTGACCGTGCGAGTCGCGTTGCAACCTACGTTGCCTGGAGCCCACAACAGGTCACAGGCCTTGCCCTCGGTGGTAGATACTACCTTCAACCCGACCTCTCCTTTCTCCAACTCGAAGGGCACTTCCATCTCCAAAAGGACTTCACGGTGGAAGCCGCGGGGAGTAGCTCGCACTTAGATGGCCGGATAGCCGGCGGTCGTTACGTTGTCTTCGACTACTTGTCGTGGTTTCGCGCCTCCCTCGAAGCGGCCTTTGGACTTATCTACACCTCCTTTCCGGGACGGGACCTCGACGCGTATATCGACCCGTATCTGGTGCCTCTTGCGCTCTCTTTAGAGGCTAACGGATCGAACCTGTCTGTTTTCGCCAGGTTCGAAGCGCGTTTCGCCCTCTCCGGGGCCCGGGGCGTCTTCCCCAGGGGTATTATCGAGGTTCCGGGGCAGGACCTTCCGGTCATCGCAACCATCGGGGTGCTCTCGAAGTGGTAAGAATGCCGTGGACGCGTCGCTTTCAGCTTCTATCTGTCTGCTTTCTGGCCTTCTCGACAGTCGGTATAGAGCGGGCAGCCGCCCAGTCCCCTGGGGACCCCGAGGGGAGCAGGGTAGTGGCCGTCTTCGTGTCCGTCGAACCGCCGCGCTTCCTCGAGGAGGACGAGATCGAGTTTCTCCGGACGGGTCTCCTTACGAGCCTCTCGTCGAATCTCGAAGGCTACTCCTTTGTCCTTCCCGAAGACGACGAACCGCGTCGTCGAGACGCCCGTGCAGCCGCAGCGGGAGCCGACGCCTGGCTTTCGGCGGTCTTAACACAGGTGGCAGAGGATGTCCGGGTAGGGCTCGTGGTAAGGGACCTCTACTATGAGGATCCGGGAACCGAGTTCGTCTACCATATTCCTTTGACCTCCGCCTTTCGGGGGAATACGGGGCGCTACTGGTATCCCGCGGTCGACCTTGTCGAGTCCCATCTTCTCTCTCCGGGGTACGAGGCGCTGGTCTCGATCTCCGGGTTACCAGGCTCCATTGTGAGGGGGCTATCCGAGTCTGCGGTCGTTCTCGACGGTGAGGGAAGGGGGGAGGCGCGCATTCCCTTCGGTGAAACGCTTCGGTTCGACGCCGATGCCGAGGGTCACCATCCGGTAGAGGGAACCATTCGGGCGACGGTGCCCGAGCTCCACCTGTTTCTCAACCAACCGGTGTACGGAAGGTGGAGCTACGACTTCTTCCTGACCGGATTCAGCTATCCGGGAGTGGGACTGTCCTTCCACATAGTGCCCGCCTGGAGCCTGCTTCGTCTCGACGTCTTTACCTACGCCTTGGGGTTTATCCCGTACGCAGATATCGGCGGGGAGCAAGGAAGGCTCTTCGCGAGCGAGCCCGTCTCGCACCTGACCCTCTCGGTGCTGCAGCACCTCGCTACTCCGGGGGGGAGGATTCGTCCATACGTCGGGATTGGCGCGACCACCCGGATGCTCCGGGCAGACGGAAGGATCGAGCGGGAGCCGATCGCGCCTTACGGCGCCACAGCCGTGTTAGGGGTGGAGTTCCCGAGGCGGTTTGCGGCCTGGTTCTTCGAATACGCGCCGCTTCTCTACTTTGTCGAAGAGCCGGACCTTTGGGGCAGCCAGTTCAGCCGGTGGCAGCCTGGTTACGTTCAGGTCGGGCGGAACGTCCTGGACGTAATGATGGTGCGAATCGGCTTCCGACTTACGCCGCCGGGCTGGAAATAGCGCCTCGGTTTCGAAGAGTCTACATCTCTATGAGATCGAGGAGCTCCTGGATCAGCTCCTCCATTTGGGGATCGTCGGCGTTTTGCAGCTCTCGCCTCAGAAAGCGATCGCGGTCTGCTGCCTCCGAAAGAGAGCTTAGGTTAAAGACCAGATCCGCCGCTTGCATTAAGGCGTTCCGCCGACCGGAAACCTCGAAGGCGCGGTCGTAGCTCCGGATTGTGTCGTCGAGACCCGGGAGCACCTCTTGAACCGCCTCTTCCTGAAGAAAATCATCGAGGTACAGTTTCGCGGCGATCCGGCCGGCTTCTTCTTCTTGCCGAAGGGATTCCGCTTCTCGTTGGCGGTATTCACGGTAGGCGTTGCGGATACGCTCGAGGCGAAGAGCCGCGGCGGCAACTTCGGGGTTATCGCCGGTCTGAGGAGCGATCTCGCCTTGGGCCGGCCCCGGGGTAGCGTCAGACGCCGGCAGAACATCCGACGCCGTTGTGACACGGAGCCCTTCGTTTTCCTCCCGGAGGGCCGCGATCTCGACCTCCATTTCGCCGAGAGTCGCTTCGAGGGTCGCAATCCGGCGTCGGAGGTCCCCTTCCTCGGCTTCCGTTTCGGTAACCGCCAGAAGTAGCTCACTGCGCTGAGACGCTATTGCGGTTTCCAATCCGGAGACCGCTTCCTCCCGGTAGCTACTCCTTGGATACTCTTCGAGGAGCCGGAGAAAGGCGTCTATCGCCCGGCCGTTCTGGTTCGTCGCCAGGGCGCTTCGCCCTTCGCGTAACAGGGGCTCGGAAGAGGCCGTCTGACTCGACGTGGCTTGCTGTTCGTCAAGAATGAGAGAGAGGCGTCGAATCTCCGGTAGTAGGGAGCCGGCCACCGAGTCCTCGACGGGAAGATACGCCAGTGCGTTTCGGTATTCCTCTAGGGCCTGATCGAAGCGCTGTTCCGCAGCGGCTTGGCGCGCTCGGCTCAAGGCGGCAGCGGAACCGAGGGCTTCCGCCTCGCGCTGGGAGATAAAATAGCCGTGTCCTTCGGCGACCGCGGGGATTACGTTTAGGGCCTCAGCGTAGCTACTTTCCGCCGCGTCGGTGTTTCCTTCGGCTGCGGCCTGGTTTCCTTGGTTGACGAGGTCGGTTACCCGTTGGAGCTGACGCGCGGCGGCAAGGACCGTATCGCTCGACTCGGTTCGGGACTGCCGTTCCTCTACGAGTTGCCGCAACGAGGTTATGACGAAGCGCTCGGTAGCCTGACGCTCTTGGATAAGAGGAATGACTTGGATGGTCGGATCGTTTAAGTAGGTTTCGAGGGTTTCTATCGTTTCTAAGGCACCCTCGTAGTTTCCGCTGCGTATATCGTCTCGGATTCCGTTGTAGAAGCCGACGATCTGGTCGGAGACTTGAGCTTCGCGTTCTTGAAGGTCGGCGAGGCTCGCAAGACGGCTTTGAGCTTCGGTGAGCTCCGCCTCTCCCGCTGAAAGGGCAGCTTGCGTTTGGGCTTCTAATTCGGCCTCTCGGACGGCGAGTCGTTCTTGCAAGGAGCTACGCTCTGCTTCGAAGGTAGCAAGGTCCTCTCGAAACTCATCTTCGAGGCGTTGGAGATTCTCCTCCAGTTCGAGGCGCTCTTCCTCGGCCTGGGCCTGGAGAGTAGCAAGCTCTTCTTCGAAGAGCGCTTGTTGTGAGCTTTCGAAATCTTGTAGCTGTTGGTCTAACTGAGCTGCGGAAAGACCCTGGGCTTCGAGCCGTTCTCGTTCGGCTATCAACTCCGCGTCGAGGCGCTCCCGTAGAGCTCCTTCCCGGGCCTGGAGCTCCGACTCAAGGTTCTCCTCGAGGGACCTGCGATCGGCCTCGATCTGACTGAGGCGCTGTTGAATGTCGCCGATCTGAGCCTCTTTCGCCGCGAGCTCTTCTTCCGACTGTTGCCGGAGGGCTTCGATGAGGGCGTTTTCCGCGCTCTGGAAAGCAGACGGCTCGGAAACCAGATTCCGTTCCTGTTCTTGAAAATAGAGTTGAAGCCCATAGACTCCGGTGAGGGCGACGAGGATACCCACGATATTGACCAGGACGGGAAGCAACAGTCCCCGGCGCTGAGCAGAAATCCGAAAGGTGTCATCGTCGACGCGGATCTTGTTGCCCGCCGCGATCTTGTCGATTTCCGAGAGGATCTCGTCTTCGCCGTCGACAGGGGTGCCTTCCGAAGGCTCGGCCAACCGCTCGGGATCGAAGGTTCCCGGCAAGCGATGAGTTCGTCGGTAGTTGTCTGATCGTTTGAGTAGACCCGACATGCTTACAATTATACCAATTAATCCAAAAAACTGTAAATATCTTGGGGACTATCTCCCCACATAGATCATCGGCTCGGTAGTCTATTAACTCAATCCATACTGATCTCCCCGCCCAGGGAGAAGGTAAACACCTCCTCGTCGAGGGAGGGAATATCCGGTTCTTCGTCCTCGCCGAGGAGGACTTGGACCAACGCGTCGTTTACGATCCTTTCGATAAGTGCCTCCGCCTTCGGAGAGAGGTCGACAAAGCGTATTCCGAACCCGTCGGGTAGAGTGCTGGATGCCTGTCGGGGGTTTAACACTTCGCATTGGGTAGACAGGGAAAAGTTGCCGAAACGAATAGTGATCTCTTCCAAGGTCCCGGGTTCCGGGTTCTTGCCGCTCCTTTCGAGAAAAGCCCCTCCGGCGCTCAATGCCCGCACCCGATGCCCCGGCTGATCCAAGGGATCGGCGCCGAGAACCGCTTGAAGGGGCCAATCGAATCGGTTGAACTGCCGGCGGTTGCGCTGTGCCCGAGGGAGGATGGCGGCTCTGAGGGAGGTTACGATTTCCTCTTCCGCCTGAAGGATCGGGACCAGGATGGCTCCCGCCGGCAGAGGAAAGGGAAGGGTGACGGTGTCGGCAACCACCGCGACGACTACTGTTGGAAAGAGGCGCACGAAAGAGCGGAGCAACCGCGTTTCCTCTTCCACTGCACCGTCGAACTCTATGACGACGGAGACGACGTCTTTCCGATGTACCACGGTTTCGACGAGGCCCCTCGTAGATTCGGCCATGACCACCTCTTGTGCCGGAGCAGCGGCTTGGACGATCTTCGGCGAGATGGCCTGGGCGTAAACGACTACGGTGTCCATGGCACCATTATACACGATTCCAGGGGCTATTCTTCCACCAGGTTACTATCATTCCAAGTAGAAAAAGAGCAAAGGCAAGGAGAAGTGAGGTGCCGAGGCGGAGAAAGAACGCCCTTTCCAGCGGCGCCGACTCCTTCTCTTCGACTCTGATCAAAACAACACCGACTACCTCTCCTCCCCTCGAGCGAGCAAAGCTGAGGACCGGTTGGGCACGGTAGGCGGCCGTATTCTGAGCCGCCGGCCCTACCGAGATGTTCACAGCCTGTTGCAGAGATCGTGAAAGTTCCGAGAGTCTGGCATTTCCCTCTTCGTAGAGAAGCCTAAACTCCCTATCGAGCCGCTCTAGGCGCGCAGCCGCCTCGTCGCCCCCTTGTACCACCACGTTGACTATCTCCAGGCCCAGCTCTCCGAGGCGCCGGGGAATTTCTCCGAGCAGATCCTCGGCCTCCTCTTCGGCGACCGTGACGAGGGGTGATAGAAGCTGGTCCCAATCGGAGGATTCGTCCACGGAGGCACCGGGGGTCGCGTAGACAAGCTGCAGCCGGCGTCCCGGGGCATTCTCCGGCGAACGGTGCAAGAGCACTATGGAATCGATCTCCCGGAGGGCGTCGATTCTGCGCCCAAGCTCGAAGAGCTCGGTTCGGGAGAGATTGGGGCGGGACAACAGCGGCTCGGACAACCCCGCGGTTGCCTCGAGAATAAAGCGGCGCTGCGCCGCCATCCGCACCTCGTTTTCGGTTTCAAAGTAAGAGCGCGTCTGCAGAAAAGCGTGGGAAAGGGGTACCAGCGGAAGAACGATGAAAAGCCCGATGAAGAAACGACGCATGGCCGTAAACGTAACCCTTCTCGTGGTCCTCTCCAAGCTTCGGTGTCGTTTTCAAGGATTCCATGATATAAGGAGGCCAATGACTTCGACTATGCGGATTCTGCACTGCAGCGACCTTCATCTGGTGCATTCGGGAGAATCGAGAAGCTACGGCCTTTCGGTTTTCGAAGAGATCCTCGAGATCGCCCTGCAAGAGTCGGTCACCCTGATCCTTGCAACAGGAGACCTCTTCGACAGTCGAAGAGATTTCGAAGCGCTGCTGCCGGAGGTAGATGCCCGGGTGGCTGAGAGGCTCGACAAGGTGCGTATGATTCTGCTCCCGGGAAACCACGAGGAGCTTGTGCGCTCTTCCGGCCCCCTCAAAAGTCTTCCGGCTACCCGGAACGTCGACGTCGCCCGGGACCTCCCCTTTGGTCATCACGTCTTCGACGGGTTGGACCTGATTACCGTTCCCTTTCAAAGCGACTATAGCGGATTCGAAGAGTGGGCGGTACCGCCGCGGGAGGGCAGACACCGAATCGTCGCGGCCCACGGCTCGGTTTTCGGCGCGTCGATTCCCGAAGGCTTGGTAGAAGACCGTGACAGCGTCCTCGACAACGAGCTCTTTGCTCACTTTGGGGCCGACTAC
>CAZLDK010000063.1:0-13598 GCA_964558285.1 uncultured Spirochaetaceae bacterium
CGACACCTTCGAATACGGGTTGGTAGCGGAGTTTCTCCAGCAGCAGTGGAGGGAAGCCAACATCTACGTAGATCTCAACGTGGTTCCCGAGAACGTCTACTACGCCGAGGGCGACAACAACTGGCTCAATACCCAGCTAGGAATGACTGCCTGGGGATCGCGCCCCACGCCACAAGAATACCTCAGTGTTGCCTACGTCGAAGGCGCCGCCTTCAACGAATCACGATGGGCTAACGAAGAGCTCGCCCAGCTGGCCGAGGAGGCCTCCCGCACCGCAGAGATCGACGCCCGAGCGGAGATATACGACCGCATCAGCGGGATCTTTCTCGAATCCGGTCCGGTCATCATCCCCTACTTCCGCCCTGTGGTGGCGGCCCATGCAGACCGGGTCGAGGGGATCGTCCTTCATTCGTTTCCCGGACGAACCGACTTTCGCGAGGTCGATATCAGGTAGAGAAGCAGATGGCCAACGTCGCCCATAGAGAGCCGGAGGCCTCGGCGCCTCCGGCCGCCCGCGCTTCCCCACGACGAAAATCTCGGCTCAGGTTGGCCCTCGCCGGGAGCCCTCTCGCCGTTGCCGGTACCCTGGCGGTGGTCTTCTTCGTGCTCATAACCCTTGTGGGACCCTATCTCGCGCCCTACGACTATGACCAGATAATTCGGGGGACCGACGTTGGCACCGAAGGCCGTCGCGCCCTCACAAGTCAGCCGCCCTCTGCTCTCTTTCCCTTCGGAACCGACCAGCGGGGGCGCGACGTTCTGAGTCGGATGCTCTGGGGAGCCCGGGAGACTATCGGCCTTCCCCTCGTCGCTACAATTATTTCGCTGCTCATTGGGTCTTCCCTCGGGCTCTTTATCGGGTACGTCGGTGGACTGGTGGACGACATTATTTCCCGGATCCTCGACAGTCTGATCTCGATACCGGCGATGGTTCTCGCCCTCGTTATGATCTCCACGATCGTGCCGCTTCTCTCGGCAACGGACAGTCGGGTCGTCGCGTTTCTCGGACCGAGCGACATAAGCCTTACGGCTGTCATCGTTGTGATCTACGTGCCGATTATTTCCCGCGTTGCCCGGAGCGCTACCCTCTCGGTGCGCAGCCGGGGCTACATCGAGGAGGCAAAGCTCCGGGGTGAAGGCACCCTTCACATCCTCTTCCGTCAGATCCTTCCGGGTGTCCTGCCTGCCCTTGTTGTCGAGGCGTCGCTTCGCCTCTCCTACGCCATCATCCTGGTTACTTCCCTAGGGTTTCTCGGGCTCGGCGTCCAACCGCCCTCTCCGGAGTGGGGGCGAATGGTGCTCGATGCACGCACACAGATATCCGAAGCGCCCTGGGAGCTCTGGTATCCGGTTCTCGGCATCGCGGTGCTCATCATCAGTTTTAATCTGATGTCCGACGGTATCCGTCGACTCCTGCGAAACGAGGAGTAGCCCAATGCCTCAATCGGTCATTAGCGTAGAAGAGCTCTCCATCGATTACCGCATCGGCCATGCCTGGCTTGAAGCGGTACGAAAGGTCGACCTGCGCATCAACCCGCTGCAGATCCACGGTCTGGTCGGCGAAAGCGGCAGCGGAAAGTCGACGATCGCCATGGCGATGATTCACTACCTTTCGCGAAACGCCCGAATCTCCGGGGGTCGAATCATCTTCGACGACAGGGATCTCAGGAGCGTTAGCGACAAGGAACTAAAAGAGATCTGGGGAAATCGGATCGGGCTGGTGCCGCAGAACACCATGGACTCGTTGAATCCCTCTCTACGGATTTCGCGACAGATGACGGAGGTGACGAGACACCACCTGGGACTGACCGAAGCCGAGGCTCACCAGGGAGCGGCAGAGGCGCTAGGTCACGTACAGATAGCCGACCCGGAGCGGGTTCTCTCCCGTTACCCGCATCAGCTTTCCGGGGGAATGGTCCAACGGGTCATGATCGCGATGGCGCTGAGCACCAGACCCCGCCTCGTCATCCTCGACGAGCCGACCACGGCCCTGGACGTGACGACCCAGGCGGTTATCCTTGACCTTTTTCGGGGGCTCATAAAAGAGGAGCAGGCCGCGGCACTCTACGTCTCCCATGACCTTGGAACGGTGGCGCAGCTTTGTGACTACGTAACGGTACTCTACGCAGGGGAGGTGATGGAGAGCGCACCGGTCGAGGAGCTCTTTGCCCGGCCCCGGCACCCCTATACCGCAGGCCTGATGGCCTGTCTTCCCTCCTCCGCCGGCGGTTACGAATCGCGTTTAACGAATATCGACGGTGTCGCCCCGGGGCTCGGTAGCCGTAGCGCCGCCTGCGTCTTCGCCGACCGCTGTCCCCTCGCGACCGCGCAGTGTCGCAGCAGCAAGCCCCCCCTCGAGGACACCGGTGACGGCCGCTCGGTACGCTGTTGGCGATGGCAAGAGATGGCCGCCGGCACGGTCGCTCCCTTCGAGCACTCGACGCCGATGGAGGCCGTTACGCCCCCGAAACGCTCACACGTGTTGACGGCAACAGACATGAGCAAGCGCTTCGCAGAGAAGCGCTTCCTGGGCCGCCTGACCGGGGCCCACCAGGGGGGGGTACAGGCGCTTAGACAGGTCTCTGTCCAGGTGAACACCCGATCCACCTTCGGCCTGGTCGGCGAGAGCGGCAGCGGAAAGACAACGCTTGCACGGTCGATACTCGCCCTGATACGCGCTGACGGCGGCAGCCTCGCCCTCAGAGACCAGCCCATCAGCCTGGACCTTAAGAAACGCGACCGGGAAACGCTGCGCAATCTTCGGACCGTATTCCAGAATCCCGACGATTCCCTCAATCCCTATCGGACCGTCGGACAGACCATCGGCCGGACGATTCGCAAGCTATCCGACACGTCGAAGGGTCGCGGCGAGGTAAGGGCAATGGTCGAGCAGCTTCTCCTGGCGGTGGGCCTCTCCGAGGAGTACTACGACCGAAAACCCGCCTATCTCAGCGGGGGCGAAAAGCAGCGGGTGGCGATTGCCCGGGCCTTTGCTCCGAACCCGGCGCTCGTCATCGCAGACGAGCCGACTTCCTCCCTCGATGTCTCGGTACAAGCGGTCATCCTGAACCTTCTGAAGGATCTTCGGGCAACCGAGGGCGCTTCCTACATCGTCATCTCCCACGATCTGGAGGTGGTGAGCTACCTCGCCGACCATATTGCCGTCATGTACCTCGGCGAGATCGTGGAACAGGGGGGCAGAGATGCGATTCTCGGCTTTCCCTCGCACCCCTACACGGAAGCGCTGCTTTCGGCGGCCCCGACACCGGATCCTTCGGTACGGCACCGCCCGATCGCGCTCCGAGGAGAGGTCCCCTCCCCGCGAAACCGTCCCTCCGGATGCCCCTTTCACACCCGTTGCCCCCGGAAGATCGGCGACATATGCGAGACCCAAGCCCCTCCGACCCGAGTCGGTGAGGACGGACACGAGATCCGATGCCATTATCCACTGGAGCAACTGAGAGACCTCCAGGAAGACGGGACGGAGAGCTTATGACACGCTATCTGATCAGACGGTTGTTCCTGCTTGTCCTAACGCTTGTGGTAACGTCGTTCATTATCTTCGCTTTGACGAACCTGCTTCCCGGCGATATCGCCCGCCTGGTCCTCGGCAGAGATGCCTCCCCGACGGCTATCGAAAACTTCGAACAGAAGTTCGGCCTCGACAGACCGCCGCTTTTGCAGTACGTCGATTGGCTCGGCAGTTTCGTTACCGCCGATTGGGGACGGTCCTTCACCGCCGGCAATCCACCGGTGCGGGAGTTGGTTCTCAGCCGACTCGGGAACTCGCTACGCCTCGCGGGGATGACGCTCGCAATCGTCATCCCCCTTTCGCTCCTCCTCGGTGTTCTCGCGGCCCTTAGAGAGGGAAGCTGGATCGACAGCGCAATCTCGGTTACCTCGCTCTCGGTCGTCGGACTTCCGGAGTTTGTCACGGGTATCATTCTGATCAACATCTTCGCTCTTACTCTCGGATGGCTACCCGCCACCACCTACGTCGACCGCAGCATGTCGGCGCTACAGTGGATTCGCCTCCTTGTTCTCCCCGCACTGACCGCGAGCCTGGTGCTTACCGGCTACATAACCCGCATGACCCGGGCCGGGATGCTCGAAGAGTTGAAAAGGCCTTATGTGCGCACCGCCACCCTGAAGGGGATTCCCTACCGTCGCGTTGTCATCCGGCACGCCTTAAGGAACGCCCTTCTCCCAACGATTGCGGTAATCGCTCTTTCCATCGGCTGGCTCATGGGCGGCCTCGTCGTTATCGAGAATGTGTTCAACTATCCCGGAATCGGTTCGCTTCTGGTAACCGCCGTCACCCAGAAAAATCTGCCCGTCCTTCAGGCAATATCGGTGCTGATCGTCTTCTTCTACGCCTCCGCCAACCTCGTCGCAGATCTCCTCTTCGCCCTGCTCAACCCGCGGATCCGGCTTTCCTAGGTCGGCGGGCTACCCCTCCGGCCTAGTCCAGGGTTCCTCCCGGAACTTGTAAACCTGCGCAAACCCGTTATACTCCACTCTTACATAAACGGAGGACAAAGATGAGTTTCCGCGTATCGACCACTCACTTTAAGGTGGAAATCGACAGCATCGACTGTTCAGAGATCCAACAGCTGAGCGGGCTTAACGTCTACTCGATGGACAGCGAACCCTATCAGAAGAATCAGCGCAAGACCTTCACGACCGTGATCGACATCGAGCGCCCCTTCATCGACACAAGCTTCTTCGACTGGCTATCAGAGAACCAGACTTCCAAGACGATGTCCAAGAGGCGCGGCACGGTTGCTTTCGTGACCGAGGATGGCACGCCGATAGTCACCTTCACGCTGGAGGGGATATTCCCTCTCGAGTGGCACGCGCCGATCCTCCAGAAGGAGGATAACTGGGGCCACCAGCAGCCGATCGAGCGAATCCGCCTTGCTGTAGAACGCATTACCGGACCTAACGGCTGACTTTCTGATCGACCTGTCCCCGCTTGCACCCGCCCTTGAATGTGCTACAATAGGGTCGGTGCCGGAGATTTCAAACAGTCAGTTTCGACAGCATATTCATGACATCGTCGGCAAGGTTAGCGAGGCGTACGATCTTATCCAGGAAGTAGCCGGGAAAGGCCACCGGGACGCGCGGTGGGCTCTTCGGCAGATCAACACGGTCGACGTCCTGGAGACACGGGGAGAGCTCGATCAGCTGGAAAAGCTCATAGGCGAAATGCGTCAGATCCTCGACAACGCCTAGCTCTTCCGGAGCTTAAGACGGTGGCGGAAGAACAGCCGGATAAGACCTACCGATTCATCGTAAACCGTTCACGAGACTTCATCACCCTGATTAATCGGGAGTATCGCTACGAGTTCGTCAACGAGGCGTACAGTCGGTCGGTAGGACTCGAAGCCGAGCAAATTGTAAACAAGACGGTCGAAGAGCTTTGGGGCACCGAGCGCTTTCGGGGCTCGATTAAACAGAAGCTCGACGAGGCCTTCGCCGGGGACGAAGTACACTTCGTCGACCGGTTTCGCTTCGGTGTCGAGAACAAGGACCTCCACGTCTCATTCTTTCCCTACGGAGAAGACCACCAAGAGATCACCCATGTTTTGGTTTTTTCCCACGACATCAGCCGACTGAAGGAAATCGAGTCTCGGTTAGAAACCTACGAGTATCGCGACCGGGTCACCGGTCTATTTAACCGCCGGGCACTCTACCAGATTCTCCGGACGGAGCTTGACCGGGCAAAACGATCGAGTGGCGACGAGCTTCGTGCCCTTCTCTTTATCTCTCTTAAGAGCTTTAAACAGATCAACCGAAAGTTTGGGGCGGAGATCGGCGATTTACTCCTCGAGCACTCGGCAAACCGCCTGATCGAAACCCTTCGGTCGGCGGACATGGTCTTTCGCTTCGAAGGGTCGAACCTGGTCGTCCTTCTCAACCGACTGATGAAGAGCACCGATGTGGCGCTTGTCGCTCAAAAGCTCTACGACTCGGTGGCTGTCCCCTACAGCTACCGCGGAGAAGTAATCGCCGTTTCTGCGTACATCGGTATCGCTCTCTACCCCCTCGACACTAGGGAACCGGAGGAACTGATTCATCTGGGCAACTCGGCCAGCGTCGAGGCCGAGGACCGGCGCCAGCCCTTTCTCCTCTACGATTCGTCCCTGCACGGGGAAGCGGTTCGGAGGATGACCGTCGCAAGCGAGCTACGCCGAGCCTTTACCAAGAACGAATGGGTCATTCACTACCAGCCGATAGTTCGGATGGAAGACGGTACGCCGCGGGTTATCGGCGCCGAAGCGTTGGTGCGGTGGCGCCACCCTACCCGGGGGCTCCTCGAGCCGCCGGACTTTATCGAAATAGCGGAGGATACCGGACTTCTCACCCTGGTTGATAAATGGGCACTCTACCGTGTCTGTGTGCAACTAGCGTCCTGGAGCAAACTCGGGCTCTTCGTGTCGGTCAATCTGAGCGCCGGTTTGCTGAACGACGAGTTTATTCTCGACGTCATCAAGGGGGCTATAAAGGAGTCGGGGTGCGAGTGCACCGACACGCTCCGGTTGGAGCTTACCGAGAGCCGGGCCATGCAGGACCCTGATCGCGGAATTCAACGGATGAAGGACCTTGAGCAGATGGGAATCGAAACATGGATAGACGACTTTGGTACGGGGCATTCGTCGCTTTCGTACCTGAAGCTCCTTCCGGCGGGGACCATCAAGATAGACCAAAGTTTTGTACGAGAGCTTGTAGAAAACGAGGACGAACGGACATACTTTCGGAGCCTCGTTGCGAGTATCCGAGCCCGGGGCAAAGAGGTAATCGTGGAAGGGATCGATAGCGCCGAACTGGCGAAAGTTCTTGTCGATTTGGGATGCCCGCTGATGCAGGGCTTTTACTTCGGCCACGCCCAGAGCCCCGAGGAGTTTGAATCGCTCCTCGACACCGGAGACACCCGTGTCTGAGGTCCATGAAGATTCGACTCAACGGATCGGTGATTTCTTGGTGCGTATCGGCGCGATGACCGAAAGCCAAGTTGCAGAGGTCCTCGATCGACAGGCCGAAGAGCCGAGCCGCCTCTTCGGCGAAATCGCAATCGAAATGGGGTTTATCAACGACTCGGCGGTCGATACCTTCTTGGCGAATCGTCAAGCAAAATAGGACCCAAGAGGCTATTCCCCGACCGGGACGTTCTGTTTGAGCTCCCGAAGCCAGACCTCGGGCACGGAGTCGCTCGGCGCCCGCCAATCTCCCCGAGGAGAGAGAGAGCCTCCGGAACCGACCTTCGGCCCGTTGGGTATACAACTCCGCTTGAACTGAGTGTTCCCGAAGAACCGCCGGAGAAACACCTCGAGCCAGTGGACGATCTGCTTCCTGCTGTAATGGTGGCGCTTTAGCTCCGGGATGTCTTCGGGCCAATCTCCCCTGTCGACCTTTGACCAGGCGTGCTCCGCCAGATATGCAACCGTAGAGGGACGGAGTCCGTACCGAGAAATGTAGTAGAGGTGGAAGTCCTGCAACTCGTAGGGGCCGATCTTCTCCTCGCTCAACTGCGCCGGCTGGTCGTTGTCCTGCCCGGTAACCGAGGGAACCAACTCCGGCGATATCTCGGTGCTGAGAATCCGATAAAGGACGCCGGAGGTCTCTTCTCCGAGAAGATGCTCCTCGGCAACCCATCGTATAAGGTATTGAACCAAGGTCTTCGGAACCGATGCGTTTACCGCGTAGTGCGACATGTGGTCCCCTACACCGTAGGTCATCCACCCGAGGGCGAGCTCGCTCAAGTCCCCAGTTCCGACAACGAGACCGCCGTGCATGTTGGCCAGGCGAAAGAGATGGCTCGTCCGCTCGCCGGCTTGGACGTTTTCGAAGGTAACGTCGTAGACTTCTTCTCCGTCGGCAAAGGGGTGGCCGATATCTCGGAACATCTGTATGCAGGAGTCGCGAATATCAATTTCCCCGGAGCTTACCCCGAGGGAGCTCATGAGCTCCCGGGCGTTGCGGATGGTTTGGTCGCTGGTGGCAAAACCCGGCATGGTGTATGCCAGAATGTTGGTCCGGGGGAGCCCCAAGAGGTCGACGGCTCGGCAGCTGACGATAAGAGCCTGGGTCGAGTCCAGTCCGCCCGAGATACCGATCACCAGCTTGTTGATATTCGCGCTCTGGAGGCGCTTTACCAGGCCGGCAACCTGGATGTTGTAGGCTTCGAAACAGCGCTCCTCCCTTCGAGCACCGGTCGCTGGGACGTAGGGAAACCGGGCGACAGAGCGCCGCAAAGAGACCGCCTTTTCCGGCGGATTCATGGGAACCAGAACCCGGCGAAACCGCTCGGTCGGCTCTCGGTGGGCATCCGCGTTGTCGGAGAAGCTGGTCATCCGCATCCGGTCTTGGATGAGCGCGTGAAGGTGCACGTCGGCGGAAATCAGCTGGGGCTCCGGCGAGAAGCGCTCTGCCTCGGCCAGGAGGCGACCGTTCTCGTGAATATGCGCGTCCCCGTCCCAGGCCAGATCGGTAGTGGACTCGCCCTTCCCCGCCGCCGTGTAGAGGTACGCCGCGATGCACCGTCCGCTCTGTTGGGAGCCGAGGGCCCGACGGTACTCCGCCTTGCCGATGGTAACGTTCGACGCGGAGAGGTTGCAGAGCACGGTCGCCCCGGCGAGGGCGGCGAAACTGCTCGGCGGGATCGGGACCCAGATATCTTCGCAGATTTCCGCGTGGACGGTTAGGTCGGGCACACCTTCGGCCTCGAAGAGTAGGTCGGTTCCGAAGGGGACCGTTTCTCTCAAAAGAGGGATTTCTCTGTCCCGGGTGCCGATCCCGGAGGCAAAGTGGCGCTTTTCGTAGAACTCCCGGTAGTTCGGAATGTAGCTCTTCGGCACAACACCGTGGATAACACCCCCCTGAAGAACAACGGCGGTGTTGTAGAGCGCTTCTCCCCGGCGAAGCGGCACCCCAACCAAAAGAAGCGGGGTGAGCTCTTTGCTCGCCGCCCTAATGCGGTCGAGACCCTCGAGGGCGGCTTCGAGGAGCGCTTCCTGCTGAAAAAGATCGTCGTTGGTGTATGCGGTAAGCCCAAGCTCGGGGAAGACCGTGACGATGGACCCCTCGTCGTGGCTCCGGCGAGCCAGCTCGAGGGTTTTGTCTACGTTGTACGCCACGTCGGCTACCCGTAAGTCCGGCACTCCAACGGACACCCGAGCGAAACCGTGTCGGTAGAGGGATTCAAAGGGGAGGCCACCGTTCATTGTCCCACGATACCCTCCCCCGGGAGCTTTATCAATCGGCGGGCCTTTGTTGATAGGGTATCGCTTCGCCTTATCTCCGTCGGCGGTTTTCGGGTGTCCCGTCGCTGGAGACGAGATCGCCTAGAGTCGGTTCCGTTCTTGACAAGACGGCAAAGAGGTGGGAGACTGTCACGTTAACTAGATCTAAAATCTATAATGGTGTTTCGAGCGATACAAGTCAGCCGGGGGGTACCATGCCAGTTAAACCAGCGAATCTCGTGTTTATCCTGTCCGACGAGCACAGCCGCGACGCCTGCGGCTGCTACGGACACCCGATGAACCCGACTCCCAACATCGATCGTATAGCCGAACGAGGAACGCGATTTGACAGGGCCTACACCAACTGCCCGATTTGCATACCGGCACGAGCCTCCTTAGCGACGGGCCGATACGTCCATCAGATCCGCCATTGGGATAATGCCCAGCCCTACGACGGGGAGATCCCGAGTTGGCACCACGCAATCCGCTCCCAGGGGTACCGAGTGGATTCTATTGGGAAGCTCCATTTCCGGGGAAAGGCCGGGGACGATAACGGGTTCAACGAAGAAATTGACCCCCTTTACGTCGTCGGGGCCAAGGGGGATGTCCTCGGATGTATCCGGGACAACCCGCCGCACCGCCACAAGCGACCGGGAATCGAAGAGGCGGGGCCCGGAGACTCAACCTACATTCGGTACGACACCTCGAACGGGGAGCGTGCCGCGGCCTGGATTCGAGAGCACGCAAACGACGAGACTCCCTGGGTTCTCTTTGTCGGCTTCGTCCTGCCTCATCCGCCCTACCTAGCGCCCCCGGAGCTCTACGCCCGCTATCCGGAGCATCGAGTTCCAATGCCGGCCCAGTGGCGCCACGAAGAGTGGCCGGATCACCCGGAGCTGAACTCGATGCGGGAGTTCTTCGATTTCGCTCAACCCTTCGACGAAAGCGTGGTACGGCGGGTGAACGCCGCGTACCTCGGCGCCTGTACACACATGGACAACCAGGTCGGGCGAATTATCGGAACCCTCGAAGAGCTCGGATCCTTGGACGACACCCGGATCGTCTACGCTTCCGACCACGGCGAGAACCGGGGTGCCCGGGGACTATACGGCAAGTTCACGATGTACGAGGAGTCCGCCGGGGTCCCCCTGGTCATGGCGGGACCGGATATTCCGGTGGGAAAGGTCGTCAACACGCCGGTTTCGTTGATCGACCTCTATCCGACGGTCCTCGAAGCCGTCGGCGCCGAGGACCCGGAAAGCGCCCCCCGTCCCGGGGAATCGCTCTTCGAGTTGGCGACGAATAAGGATCACGACCGGGTTATCTTTAGCGAATACCACGCCGTCGGAAGCCGTCGCGGTTACTACATGCTCCTTAGTGGCCGGTACAAGCTGGTCTACTACGTAGACGCACCCAATCAGCTCTTCGACCTCGAAACCGATCCGAGAGAAGAGCACGACTTGGCCGGGTCGCCGGAGCACTCGGATACCCTCGCCCGGCTCGAAACGGAGCTTAAGACGATCGTGATACCGGAGGACGCCGACCGGAAGGCCAGAGAGGACCAAGCGGCGGTCGTGGCACGGGAAGGTGGTCGAGAAGCGGTGATCGCCCGGGGCTCTTTCGACAACTCTCCGGTTCCCGGTGAGGAACCGAAGTTTCACTGAGCGTGGCGGTATCTTGCCGGAACTAAAGGCGTTCTTTCTCGAAGATGGCGTCGAGGGTGCGGATAGCACCCTCCTTGTGCTTCTTGAGGGCCGCAACCATCGCCTGTTCGTCCTTAGCACACCAAGACTCAAAGATAGCACGGTGATCCCTATGGGCTTGGCGTACTCGGTCCGCCATCCGCTCGGATAGAGAGACGTAGCCGTAGGCTTGGTTCGCAAGCTGATTAAAGAAGCGCTCGATGATCCGGTTCCCGGCGCACTCGAGATAGATCGAGTGGTACGAACGGTCGATCGAGACGTAGCGCAGATATACCTCTATCGATATCCGATCGCTCACCTCTTGCAAGAGTGCCCTATGCTCGTCGAGGTTTCGCTCCAAACGGTCTCTCATTATCGGGCGGTATTCTTCCGACACGCCGATAGCCGCCCCAACCGTGGCAACGTAGACCATCTGGCGGGCCTCCATAAGCTCCCGCGATTCTTCTCGGGAAACGTGGCGGACGACGACTCCTCTCCGGGGAATCGCTTCGAGCATCCCCTCGCTGACCAATCGGTTAAAAGCCTGCTTGACCGGCGTCTCGCTTACGCCGTAACGCCTAGCCATTTCGACAACCGGAAGCTTCTGTCCCGGAAGGTAGCGTCGTTCCATAATGTCTTCGATCAGGTGTTCGCGAACACTCTCGACCAACGACGGTGTCTTGATCGTCTTTCCTGCAGCGGTGTCTGGCACCTAAAGCCCTCCGGGTCTGTTTTACTTTGCCGATCGGGATTCAACAAGAACAGCCGGGTCGATGTCGAACCGAGACACGAATAACCCGCGGCGGCCCACCGTCATATTACCGTCGGCGGGATTCTATTGCTACGGTATGGATTCGCCTTACCGCCGTCGTCGGGTTAGGCGTCCCATTCCGGAGACAAGCCAACCGGCCACCATGCCCCCGAGAAACACCACGGCTACAACCAGCGCCTGGGGGGCGGAGATTCCCCACGCGAGAAAGGTGTAGGTCGTCATCTCGGTGTTCTGAATAGCAAAAATGACCGCCGCAGCCCCAATGACGACGCCTATCAAGATTCGTAGCATACTCTCTCCTTTTTTCATTCGATACGATATGGGGTATTCTAAAACAAAAGGAAGAGCTTTCACATGTTCGGTAACAAGAAGAAGAAACACAAAGTCGGGGTCGCCTTGGCCGCCGGAGGGGCGAAGGGCATCGCCTACATCCCCTTCCTCGAAGTCCTCGACGACTTGGGAGTAGAGCCGGCGATGGTCGCAGGATCGAGTATTGGCTCTGTCATTGGCGCATTCTATGCAGCCGGATCGAGCCCGAAAGAGATGCTCTCCCTCCTCGAGGAGTTTCATCCCAGAGACCTTGCCGAGATCCTGACCTTCAACTGGAGCGGGACAGGCATTATCGCCGGAAAAACCGTAAGAGATTTCCTGAACGAGCATTTACCGGTGTCTCGTTTCGAAGAAACCAAAATTCCCTTCCGGGCTATTGCCACAGACTATTGGCGCCGGGAACAGGTGGTATTCGACTCCGGCTCCCTTGCCGAGGCTGTCCAGGCCAGCGCGGCCTTTCCGGGTATCTTCGAGCCCCTGGTAAAAGATGGGACGGTCTACGTCGACGGGGGCGCCTCGAACCCCCTTCCCTCGGACATTCTGAGGGATGAGTGCGACTTTATCATCGGGTTGAACGTGAGCAATCGCACCCCGGACCCCGACACGGACGACGTACCGGGAAGCGGAATAATGATGTTCAACACCTTTCGGATTATAAAAGACCGCCTTGCCGAGATCGCGATAGAGCGGGACCCGATCGACGTCTATTTTCGGGTGGAGCTGCCCTTCGTCGAAACGCTGGATTTCCACAAGTACCGCGACATTCTCGACCAAGCGGAACCCGAGTTGGACCGCTTCCGGGAAGAGGTTTCTTCTAAGCTCGGGTTGTGAAACAAAAGCTGCAGCGCAAAGGGAGGACGTGATGGATAAGAAGCGACTCTACGTCGACGGAGAGTGGGTCGACACCGGGGAGAGCTTTACGGTTGTTAACCCAGGTAATGGAGAGCCGATAGCAGAAGTTTCTTCCGCCGGACGGGAGCTGACCAAGAGAGCAATCGACGCGGCGGAACGGGCTTTTTCCGAGTGGCGGAGAACCACCGGAATAGCCCGGGGGGACTACCTCCTTGCGGTAGCCTACTGCATTCGAACCAGAAGCGAAGAGATAGCCACGACCATTACCAAGGAGAACGGCAAGCCCCTCGGTGAGTCCCGGGGAGAAGTTCGGGTTGCAATTGACCATCTGCGCTGGTTCGCCGAGGAGGCCCGCCGGGGCTACGGGCGCATCGTGCCCCACCAGGCGGACGGAAAGCGGCATCTTATTCTGAAAGAGCCCGTCGGGGTCGTCGGTCTGATCCCCCCCTGGAACTTCCCCCTCGTGCTGTCGGTACGGAAGGCCGCCCCTGCCCTCGCGGCGGGGTGCACCGCCATCCTCCGGCCGGCGAGACAGACTCCCCTCTGCGCCCTGCAGCTGGCCGAATGCTTCGAAGAGGCAGGGGTCCCGAAGGGCGTTTTTCAGGTGATTACCGGACCCGGGGAACCGATCGTCGACGAGTTTATGGAGAACCCTGTCGTCCGCAAGGTAAGCTTTACCGGCTCCACCGAGGTGGGAAAGCAGCTTATCGAGAAGTCCTC
>CAZLDK010000064.1:0-13532 GCA_964558285.1 uncultured Spirochaetaceae bacterium
CGTTGTCTTGAAACCCGGAGACGTCATACGCCTTCCGGACCGGATCTACGCCCGCACCGTTGCTGGATCTGTCTGGTTGACCGCCGGAGGTAAGGACATCCTCCTGAAGAGGGGGCAAGAGCACTGCACCTCCGGTGGGACCTCGGCGGTGCTCATGTCCAACGTCAGCGAGCACCCGGCGACAGTCGCACTGCGCCTCGACAGGAGAGAGGGGTGTTAAGCCCTACCAACTAGGCGCTCTTCGCGACAGCCACGGTGATAGCGCCGACAACGATGGACACCGCAGACACGATCCGGCGCACCGTCAACTTGTCTTTCAGAAAGAGACGAGACAAGAGCAGGGTAATGGGAACCTGCGTCAGTACCAAGGCCGAGGTCACCAGGGATCCGAGGCGCTGCACCGAGGTTGCTCGGAGATAAAGAAACACGATCTGTATCAAGAAGCCGTTCAATAATGAAAGCAGGATGACCGCACGAAGAGAGAGGGGAGTCCGATCCCCGTTTGTCGAATTGGCGCCGGCATCCTGTTTCGGGAAAAACCGTCTACCGCCGAGGAAGACGACGGTCGACAGAGCTGCGTACCCCGCGTTCTGAGCCAAGATGACGGTTGTTCGCTCGAAGTATACAAGAACGATCGCGAGGATCACGAAGTGCAGTCCGTTGACCGCCGCAGCACCCAGTCCAAGCAGAACCGCCGGCGTAGACGGGGCGCCGGTCGCCGTGGCAAGCAAGATGACTACTCCTCCGAGGATTACTCCGACGCCGACGACGGCGAGCAGGGGGGCATTGTAGCCGAGGAGCACCGCTTCGAAGAGGACGACGAAGACCGGGGTACTCTGAAGGAGAGCGTTCTCCGAACCGACGTCGGCAAACTTGACCCCGGTAAAGAACAGAAGGTTCATCAAGAACGGCACGAGAAGCACGACGAGGGCGAGAAGAGCGAAACCCGACGCGGGTACCGCCGTAAACCGGACCGCGGGTACGAACGCCAGGGAGAGGGCAAAGGCGGAAAAGGAGCGAAAGAACATGAAGCTCGCGGGGTCCGAGTCCCTCAGGACCCACTTCGCCATGACCAGACCGCCGGCGAGTATTACGGCCCCGGCGAGGGGAATCGAATAGTCCCCGAGGCCCGGCGTCACTCCGGCGTGTACCGAATGCGAGAGTCGGTCTGGTAGAGGTCCGGATTGCCGCCAGCGGCCATTCTGAGTTTCTCCGAAAGCCCGGTCAGTTCCATCAGAACGTCAGGGGAAACGGACTTCCGGGCCGCCTCCAGGGTGTCTTCGAACTGCCGCGGGTTGCGTGCCCCGACGAGAATCGAATCGATAAATGGACGCGAAAGGGCGAACTGGATGCACAGGTCTAGGACGGAGACTCCCGCCTCTGCGGATAGACGGTGAAGCTCGTCAAGAAGCCGCTGAGTTTCCTCTTCGAACCCTTCCTCTTGATGACGAATTCCCGGCCGAGAAGGGCCGAAGTGGCGAGTCCGGGCGCGACCGTCGGGAAACTGTCCGATGTCCGTGTAGCGCCCCCCGAGGAGACCGTGCAGCAGGGTGCTGTAGCTTATGATTCCCATGCCTCGACGGTCCGTGGCCTCGACGATTTCTTTCTCTATGACACGCCACATGACGTTGTACGGTAGTTGGTTGCTCACAAGGTCGATGTCTTTCGTTTCCTCGAGGTCGTAGATACCGAAGTTGCACACCCCAACCCAACCCACGCGGCCCCGAGACTGGTGCTCCGTGAGCCACTCGAGGGCACGACGGGTTTGCTCCGGGTCGCTCGGGGGCCAGTGAATCTGCATCAAGTCGATTCGGTCGCGGCCGAGGCGCTTTCTGCTCCCGTCGATCAACTCACTGAGACCGCTCTCGTCCAGGCTATCTACTCGGCACTTGGTCGCGACGACGACGTCGTCGGCCCGTCCCTTAAGCGCGGTGCCGAGAATCTCTTCGCTTAGCCCGTCGCCGTAGGTAGGGGCTGAATCGAAAAACGTGACTCCTGCCTCGAGTGCAGTTCTTACGGTGTCTTCGCAGTTGCGGGTATCGGTCTCACCCCACATCGAGCCACCGGCGAAGGTCCATGTTCCCAGGGCGAGGCGAGAAACAGTCGGGCCATCACTTCCGAGTGTTGTTTGCTGAGTTTCCATTTTTTCTCCTTACTACAGGCGGCTCATCCTCCGGCGTAGGCCCGGGGCGAGACACCCACTTCCTTTTTGAAGGCCTTGCTGAAATAGTTCGGATCGCTAAAACCAACGGCTTCGGCCGCGTCCCGAACGCTTATCCCGGGTCGCTGCAGGAGCTCCCTGGCCCGCTGCATTCGGTACATTATCTGAAACTCCTTGAAGCTCATGCCGGTCTCTTCCTTGAAACAGCGGCTGATGTAGCTCGAGCTTAGGCGAAGCTCTTCGGCTACTTCTGTCAAGGACAGGGCGTCGGTTAGCCGCTCTTCTATGGACTGCTTGACGGACTCCACCACACGCTGGCGCCTCGACCCCGGCGACGCGGTCGCCAGCGTCACCGATCTCTCCAATGACACCTCCACGACTTCGACGATTGCCTCCACGTTCTCCAAATGAGCGACGGCCTCGGCCATCGCCGGAGGGTGGATTTCGGGAAAACGACGGGCGAAAAGGGTCAAAAGGCGGCGATCTACGACGGTGGCTATCTCGACCGCATACGAACGCGCCTCGGCAACCGATAGCTGTTCCTCACTTCGACCGTGGAACAGTCGCCGGACCGTTCGGCTGAGCTCGGGCATATTCCCGGTAACAATGATGTCACAGAGTCGCTGTTCGGCCTTGAGGCGCGAGAGACCCCCGCCGCCGTCGGCGGGATACGAGGAGAATGCCCCTTGGGATTCGATTGCTTCGATAAGAGCCGAAAGATTCTCCGCGGGCCCGGCTACCTGGACGGCTTCGACGTCCTTGGGGCACGTATCGCGAAGAGCACGGTCTACAACTTCGATTGCCGTGGCGTGCTCGTCTGGAGCGACTAGAACAAGGACCTCCAGGTATCCCCCCAAGACCGCAGAGAAGCTCCGAAAACCACCCGACGAGAGCCGACTCTTGAGTCTTTCGAGGAAAAACGCCCCGGCCTCGTGGCAGGCGACCGGAGGTACCGAAACGTGCAGGTAGTGCGATGTCGGCAGACGAAGCAAGCCGGCGAGGTCCTCCAAGGCACGCACCCGAGCGGGGCCCGGGTGCCGGAGCTGCCACAGCAGCTCCCGCTCCAAAGTTCCGCGGCCCACCCGCAGGAGCCGGTCCTTCTCCTCGGACTGGGCAGCAAGGCTCTTGCGGGTCTCGATTCGTTCGACGAGCGACGCGATGGTTTCTCGGAGATTCGATCGGGAAACCGGTTTGAGCAGATAGTCGTTTGCTCCGAGGCGTATGGCCTGCTGAGCGTAAGAGAACCGCCCGTAGGCGGTAAGGATTACCGCTTCGGGTGAGACACCCTGCGCTCGAACTCTTTCCAAAGCGTCCAAGCCGTTTATTTCCGGCATCTCGATATCTATCAGTATCAAATCGGGCTTTTCTCGGAGTGCGCACTCTACAGTGGACAAACCGGTGGCGCATTCCCCCACGACCTCGACCTCGTCGGGAAACTCCGCCTGAATGAGCGTCAGAAGGGCGCGGCGTTCGAGAGGCTCGTCCTCGGCGATCAGAAGCGAAATCACGTCTTTGCGTGCTCCTTGGTCGGTACGCGGATCGTTACCGTCGTGCCTTCCTCGGCAACGCTCTGGACCGTGAGAAGGCCATCTTTTTCGTAGGCCAGTTGGAGGCGACGGGCCACATTGTGCAACCCGATGCTGGTCCTTCCGGTGTCGTCTTTGAGTCGGCCGTCGAGTACCTCTCCAACGCGTTCAGCGGCGAAACCCCGGCCGTTGTCCTCCACCTGGATGAGTACTTCTTCGCCGCTTGACCGGATTCGCAGGGCAACAGTGCCTCCGTCCTTTTTGTCGCGGAGTCCGTGGATAATCGCGTTCTCGACAAGCGGTTGCAGCAGCATCGGCGGAACCTGTGGGTCGTTCGTCGTCTCGGGTACGTCGACTTCGAAAGAAATGCGGTCTCCGAACCTGGTTCCTTGTATAAACATATACGCCTTAACGATCTCGACCTCCATCGATAGGGGTACTTCGTTGGCTTCGTTTTCTAAGCTGTAACGTAGAATGCTCGACACGGATTCTACGAGAGAGATCGTTGTCTCCTTGTCCTCGAACAAGGCGCTTCGACCAATCATGTTCAACGCGTTGAAAAGAAAATGCGGGTTCGTCTGGACCTGGAGGGCTCGGAGCTGCGTCTCCTTGAGCAATCGGTCTTGCTCGGCTTTGTCCTCTACTTCCCCTACGAAACGGATAATACTGTGCTTCATTTCGTTGAACGCATTCGCCACCGAAGAGAGCTCACGGTATCTACTTTCATCGATGTCCGAGATTTCCCAATTGCCCCGGGAGAGCTCCTTCGCCGACTGCTCGACCGAAGCCAGGTGAGAGGATAGATCTCTCAAGAGAAGGAAGACTGCTAGAATATCGATCAAGAGTATGCCGATAATTCCGAGCGCCAAGCGCCGCTGCAGCACTTCGAAATCGTCGAGAAAGTGTTGGTGTTGTGCGCTCGTCGAGTCCAGGTATGCAACAACGAGCTGTTGGGCCCGAACGACCATGTAGTCGGCGAGAATCCTGAGGTAGCTGAGCTCCACGTAAATCTCACTATCGAAGTGTTGGAGTTGCATGATGCCTCGCCCCGATTCCCGGTAGTAGTCGAGCATCCCTATCAAGGTCCGCCGGAAGGCAGAGAACTCCCTCAGCTCGTCCTCGGACAATGCGGGAACGTCCAACGAGCTGATGGTTCGATGAGCCGCCGCCCCAAGCTCTTCGAACTCCAGCTGCGCGTCCGGACTTCGTCCGACTACGAAGGATTCGAAGGCCCGCACGGTTCGGCTCAACATAATCGGCAGTCGCGCAACCTTCGTGTTCTCTTCCACCGTTAGGCGATACCGATCGGCTACCTCGAAGTACTGGAGAATCGAGAAACCAAAGACCGCCACAATGCTAAAGGCGCCTATTAGAAGGACTGTGAGGACTCGAGCCGGAATAGAAGTTGCTTTTGCCATGACCGTCTCAGTTTACCTTCATTCGCCGGCCTCGTCCTCTCGGGGCTCGAAAGCCCCGAAAGATAGACGTTTAGTAGAAAAAGTTGGGAAGTGTCATGACGATTTGTGGGACGAAGGTTATCGCCATAAGTACGACAATCATTACCAGATAGAAGGGCACCATAGCCTTCGAAAGATGCTCGATATTGATGCCCGATATAGCACTCCCTATAAAGAGCACGCCACCTACCGGTGGGGTAATCAATCCGATGCCGAGGTTCAAGATCATCACCACTCCAAAGTGCACCGGGTCCATTCCAAGGGTAATGACGATCGGCAGGAGAATCGGCGTCATAATGACGATGAGGGCCGACATACCGGTGAGGGTGCCCAAGAAGAGCAACAGTAGGTTTATGAGGATCAGGATTACGACCCTGCTGCTGGTCAGCCCCAGCATCGCTTGGGCGAACCGCGTGGGAATCTGTAGATACGCAACGAGCCATCCAAAGGCACCGGCAGCGGCGATAAGAATCATCACGATCGCAAGGGTTCGCAACGCAGTCGTTAGGATTTCAAAGTACTTTCTGAGGGGAATCTCTCGGTAGATAACGAAGGTAACAAAGAGCGCCCAGACGACGGCAATTGCCGCGGCCTCTGTAGCCGTGAAGATGCCTCCAACGACACCGACAACGACTATTAGGACGGTAAGCAGCCCCCAGGATGACTCAAAGGTGGATTTTACCGCCAGCTTCAGGTCGAACTTGTCGCCCTTGGGGTACTTCCGTGCGACGCTTACGGCGTAGCTATAGATCATCAGCGCTATGCCGAGAAAGACACCGGGAACCAAGCCGCCGAGAAAAAGCTTACCGACGCTTACACCCCCTGCCGCCATCGCGAAAATGACGAAGTTGTGGCTCGGCGGGACGAGTAGCCCCTGGATAGAGCTTGCCATCGTAACGGTTGTCGCAAAGTCGCCGTCGTAGCCGTCTTTCTTCATCATGGGAATGAGAATCGAGCCGATGGACGAGGTATCCGCCGTCGCCGATCCTGATATACCCCCGAAGAACATGCTCGCAAGGATATTCACCATAGCTAGACCCCCACGCATCCAGCCAATGAGCGCTTTTGAGAGTGCAATGAGGCGGTTGGAAATACCTCCGGCACCCATTATTGCTCCGGCGAGGATAAAGAAGGGCACAGCCTGGAGAACGAAGACGTTGGCTCCCTTTACCATGTTGATGGCGATGGTCGAAACGGGTATGTCGAGATAGATAGTCGTGATAACCGCCGAGATGCCCATCGCGAGGGCTATTCGCTGCCCGATCGCGATCATGAAGATAAAGCTGCCAAGGAGTATTGCGATAGCGATAGAGGGATTAGGCATCGACGGCCTCCTGAGGCGATTTGCCCTCGAGAAACTCGTAGACGAGCTTTAGCCCTAACATCAGGATGATCAACACGCCCCCAGCCGGGACGGAGATATAGAGCCATCGGAGCGTAATCCCAATACCCGGGCTAATCCGGTTCCAATTGAGGAGTACGATATCCCATCCCTTGAAGACCAGAAAGAAGGCGAAAGCCATGACCGTGAGGTCGTTGAAGATCGACACGCGGTTTTTCCACACCTGTGGAAGGACTCGCTCCAAAACAGTTATCCGAATGTGGTTCTCGTTTCGAATACCGATGGCGACGCTGAGCATGGAAAACCAAACCATGCAGAGGAGCGAAAGCTCCTCTCCCCAGGGCGGGCTGCTGTTCAGAACGAATCTGCCGAAGACGACGATGGATATGACAACTATTTGCACCGTCAGGAGGAAGCTACACACGGCGTTGTCAAACCGGTACAGACGGTCCATGAGCGCACGAACTCTTTCGTGACCCTTGTTTTCGATTGCCATTACTACCTCAGTAAAGCGAAGGAGAGCCGGTCGACGCAGTTCGTCGACCGGCTCTTCCCGTAAGTTTTGTTTTGAAAACGGAAAGTTATCGGACTGCCTGGATCCTTTCGATCAAACCTTCGAGGCCTTCACCGTACTTCAGGAAGACCGGGCGGGCAGCTTCGATCCATTCATCCTTGTCTTCTACCTGGTAGAACTCGACACCTTCGGCTTCCATCGCGGCGATATACTCCTGGTTCTTTTCCAGAACGAACTCGCGTACGAACTCGGTGCTCTCGACGGCAGCTTCTTTTATAATCTGCTGGTCGCTTTCGCTCAACTTGTTCCAGGTTATCTCGGAGATGTAGATAAGGCTCGGTGCCATGGTGTGCTCGTTGTAGGTGAAGTAAGGCGCAACTTCCCAGAAGTTATTGGTGTAATAGCCCGCGATGGGGTTCTCGCCGGCGTCTACAACCCCGGTCTGGAGCGCGGAGTAGAGCTCACTGTAGGCAATCGGCGTGGCTGAGGCACCGAAGGCGTCCATAAGGTCGACGAACATCTGGATGTTCTGGACCCGGACCTTGAGGCCCTGCATGTCTTCGAGCTCGGTGACAACTTCGTCGGTAAAGAAGAAGCTTCTCGCACCGTCGGAGTAGTAGCACAGCGCGACCATCCGGGTGCCCGCCTCTTGGACGCCGGCCAATAGCTCTTCGCCGATGGGTCCGAGCATTACGTCATAGAGATGGTCCTCGCTCCGAAAAACGTAGGGAAGCTCGTAGACGTAGGCGTCTTGGTAGCCCATGTCGGCCAAGGTTCCCGGCTTGGAGAAGGTAAAGTCGAGAGCGCCGACTTGGACCGATTGCACCATTTCCGAGACTCCGCCGAGCTGGCTCGAGGGAAAAAGCTCGATGGTAATCCGGCCGTCGGTTCGCTCGTTTACCAGTTCGGCAAAATGGGCCGCACCCTGGAGAAAGGGGTGGCTTAGCGGGTTGACCGCACCGAAGCGAAGCGTCATCGGCTCCATGCTTGCCTCGCCGGCTTCGCCTTCTGCTTCGCCGCCGGCAAAGGCGGTCGAGAGGGCAACCACGGTCACTAACAGAACCAAAAGAATTCGTTTCATCGCAATTCCTCCTTGTAGAATTGTGTCTGTACTACATTCAGCGTAGCACCGACCTCTGACCGCGCAATGGTAAGATTCGGGACAGGTCTGTAATTCTTTGACATTTAGACGAATTGCCGGGCTTGGACGCTACAATGTGGGCATATGAAGACGAAACGGGAGACTATGCTCGGGTGTGGCCGGGGCCCTGCCGTCAAGCACCTACGACACCTTGGGCGTTCACGACGTTTGCCTGGTGGAGCGACATCCGGTTAAGCCGGTAGGGACCTTCGTAGCCGCTGTCGCCGAGAACCATCGTCACGAGCGCTATCGACAGCGGGTAGAACCAGCTCCCGAGCATTATGTGGGTCCGGTTGGGGTTTTCGTCCCGGTACTCGGCACTGACCGTGTCGGCCCCTTCCTTCCAGATCCAATGGGGCCTGCTCTTCCATTGGTCCGGTGTGCTGTCTCTGCGATGCAAACGCCAGCCGACTCCGTCGGGGTCGCGATGCATAAGAGCGTGATCAAGATATTTTCGGGCCGATGCCCGAACGTCCTCGGCTCGGTAGTCCGTCAGCCGGGCAAGATTCAGGAGCATGTAGGCGCCGTCGAAGTCCGGGCAATCCGATCCGGCGGGCCAGAAAGAGCCATCGTCGAGTTGAGTGCGGATCGTCGTGTCGACACTCGGGTCGACAAGGCGGACGGGCCAATTCTGGGTAAAGTAGATCGGAAGAACGTGAATTGTCCCAAACTGCGCGTTCCAGATGTCGGCCCCGAGCTGAGTTCCCCAGTAACCGGTCTCCGGGTCGATCATTTCCTCGAGGGCCGGGTACATCTCCTTGGATAGGATGTCGTCGACCTGCGACTCGCCGAACCAGTCTCGGGCCCCCTGCATGGCGGCAGCCAATGCGCAGATCTGGTTTCCGGCGGCCCAGGAGTTGGACCAGTCGTACCGCTTGACGTACTTGTAGGTATAGCCGGAGTCGAAGAAGGGCTCTAAGAAGGTAAAAGGATTCTCGGGTTTCTCCCCGAGGAGGCGGAGTGCCCAGATATTTCCCCGGGTGTAATGCCACACCGGATCCATCTCGAATGGGGAGCGCCCCTTCTCGGATGCCGGGCTCGGGGAGAAGTATCCCCATTCTGTTTGCAACCGCTTAAAGATCCGGGACCACTCGCGCCGTGTCTCCTTTTCCGCCGGCGCTTCTCCGAAAATGTCCAGGACGTGGAGCCCGTGGTAAGAACCGTAGAGGCTCGCCTTACCACCTGCTTCCTTCGCGTACACACCGACGTCGGGGCCAACCTTCATTCTGTCAACGAAGGCGAGGGCGGTATTCTTGACGTCTTCGTACCCCGGCGTCGGGCTCGCCGCGCATACCTCATAGTTGTCTTGTAGTCGGGACTCCACTGCTACCATAGTGGTGACATCCTATGTGCAATTCTGTCGGACAACCATGGTGAATCTGATACTTCTTTGCACAATCCGCTAAAGCCCTTCCCAAAATCTCACCCCCGGGCAACCGTACTACCATGATAAACGTCCCCGATAGGGACGCAGTAGTGGGCTGCTACGTCGAGAACCTCGGCCTTACGGTCGTAAGGGACGTTCCGGGGTATCGTGATGCTCGAAGTGTATAGTAACCCGAACGCGGAGCGGCTGGCCTTCCAAGAGACCGGCGCCCCCTTCGGAATTGCCATCCAGCCGATCAAGAGGGGGAATCGAATGCAGAAGGCTACTTCATTCGGTGAAAGCTCTCGAACTCGAGATCTTGAATGACGACGTAGTCGTTTCTCGTCAGCACGAAATAGACCACTTCCGCCACATCCTTGGTCGTCAAAAACGTCTCCCGGGGAACCGGCCGGTCTCCCCAGAAGGGGCTGTCCACCGCGGCGGGGCAGATATTCGTTACCTGTACGTTCTTTTCGAGGGCGTTTATCTGGGTGGCTTTCGAGAGCATTGTAACAGCCGCCTTCGACGCGCAATAGAGGGGAGCCGCGCCGTTCGCCCGTTTCGACGCCATCGAGGCGAAGTTGATTATCCTGCCGCCTCTGTCTTCCTCCGCGAGTCGCAGATAGTGCTTCGAGGTTAGAAAGGTCGTCTTGACGTTCAGATCCATCATCTTCTCGAACTGTTCGAGGAGAAGGTCCTGGACCTTTCCCGGGACGCTTGCCCCGGCAAGGTTAATGATTACGTGGAGATATCCAAGCTCTTTCTTTGCATCCGACAGAAAGGCAGCCACGGCGTCTTCGTCCGTCGCGTCGAGCTCTCTGGAGAAGACCTTTCTCCCACGCTCAGTTTCCCTGGTGACCTGCATCTCGAGCTCTTTCGGCTTCGTCGACGCCAACGCGAGGTTAACCGTGTCCTCAGACAGCTCCTCGAGAATTGCCGAACCGATTCCACCGGTCGAGCCGATCAATACTATCGTTTCTCCGTTCAACTTCTTCATGCTACAAGTTTCGAGGAGAGTCGACGGGTCCGCCATTAACGATGAAACGAATCTTTGTACAAATCGAGTGCCCTATCCGCCGAAGGGGCTCTACCGCTCCAGAACACCGTAGAGCTGGGCCGCGAGACCGCTCCCCATCTGGGAGAAAACCCGGTAGCTACTGCGTTGCAGCGCCTCTCCGCCGCGGTTGCTCTGGGCGACGCCGCCGAGTACGCCGTCTTCGGCGATGTGGGGTTCGAGTCCGCCGGCGACCCCTTCGGCAAGGCTCCAATAGTCGCTTTCGACTATTCCTGCCCGGACCGCGACCGCAACAGCGGCGCCGATTCCGGCGCTGCCGCTGGTGTCCGGCGGGAGCTCTTCGTTCAGAAAGCAGGCAAAGAGCCCGTCTTCCGGCGTCTGCGCTCTCGCGGCTTCTTCGGTAAGCCGTCGGGCCATACTGCGAAGTTCCGTTGCAGATTCCAACTCCTCTATGAGCGGGACGGCGTACGCGAGGCCCAGCAGGAACCAGGCGTAGGCCCGGGCCCATCCGCGGTAGGTTTCAATGGACCTCTTGCTAAAGCGTAGCTGCAGTGCCTCGGACGAATGGAGCAGCCGCCACCGAGTCTCGAGTTGCCGTTTGGCGAGCCGGACGACGGCGGCGTCTTTACGCAGCGTGCCGATCAGGGCCATTGGGTAGGAGAGGGTGTAGCAGCCTTCAGCCGAAACGAACTCTTCGTCGGTGACCAGGCCGTCGCCGTCGCGTTCTCTCTGCCAGAAGGCGAGGGCAGCATCGACGGGGGGCGACGCCGGGTCGACGCGGGCAAAGGCCGCCGCCGGCAACGTGTACTCGATTCCGGGGTACACCCCCTGCTTGGGGCGGCTACGGGCGTCTTCGTAGGAGAGCTGCCCCGAGGCGTCGGTGAACATCGACAGATGCTTTCGGATTATCTCGCCCGACTGGTTTTCGGAGTACAGATTCCATATTCCGTCGAGGACGCAACCTTCCATCCATCCGAAGGGTTGGAGCCCGAAGGGCGACGAAAGAAGTCTCTTGAGGCGGGCCTTGGGTTCGGGCGCCGATTGATGAGTGCCTTCGAAGTAGACGACGGGACCCCATACCGGCTGTGGTACCGAGCTGTTCCAGGGCATACCCGCGGCCTCGGTCTCCTTCAGAAACTGCAACCCGCCGCCGTTCGAAACCACGCTGAGGCGGAGGCCCCGGGACAAGACCTCGGAAACCCGGTCCGATGGAATTTCTAGCCGGAAGGGCTGAAGGGTATAGCCGTACCGGACATCGAACTCTCCGATGCGTTCTCCCGGGCCACTCTTCGGGATTGTCCGCGCCTCCAGGGTGTAGACCTCGCGGATGTCCAAACCAACGGTAAGCTGCAACCACGCCCGGGAGTACGCCTTCGGGGCCTCGGCGGTTCCTCCGGCTATCGGCACCAGGTCCACCGGTTTCTCGGGGGTAATCTCGAAGGTCGATTGGTCGAAGATAGTCCGTTTTCCTGGCGGCAGGTCCGGCGTCGACGGGCTAAGAGGAGTTAGGGGAACGTACATGTCGGCATTATATCCGGTAGCACTATCGTTTGAGGTACTCAGAAGGGTTGATCCGGGCAACCCGCTTGAAGAGCCTGCTGAAGTAGTACACGTTGTCGAAACCCAATTGGAACGCCGCTTCGCTTACGTTGCACTCCCCGGACAAAAGCAGGTCTTTGGCGCGATTGACCTTTATCCAGTGCTGGTATTGGATCGGCGTGTAGCCCGTAACCTGCTTGAAGAGCTTGCGAAAATAGGGCTCGCTCAACGCGGCCCCCTCGGCCAGCTCGCCTACAGTGAAACTCTTCTCGGGGTACTGTTCGATCAAGCGCGCCGTCTTCTCGATGCCGAACACGTGCGGGACCCGTCGCTTCTGCTCCTCTTGGTCCACACCCCGAATAACCGAGAAGAGAACTTCCTCGACGATAGACCGGCACCTCAGAAGATAGGCGAGGCGCTTGCCCATCCACTCGTGGACCAGCTCTTCCAACAGCGCCGCTATTTGGAAATGGTTGGAAACGCGTACCCGATTCGGGACCGAATCCAGGACAGATAGCCCGGATCCTTCGGTATTTCTCAGCGTGAATCCGACGGAGCAGAACTTCCACGGATCCCCGGGGTCGCTCGTCGCGGTGTGCTCCTTACCCGGAGGAAACCAGACTAGATCACCCTGGGAGACCGTAAAGGGCTTGCCGTCGACTTCGTAAAGCACTTTCCCGCTATGGGCGAAAGCCATGACGAAGAGCTCCGGATGTGCCAGTCGCACTATGTGCCAACCAGGATCCGGTTCTCGCTGTACGACAAAACCAAAACTTTCGACCGAGAGGTCGAACCCCATACCCATCCCCTCTGCCCGGTCAATAGGCGCGAATCGTGCAAATCAACGGCGATTCTACCATGGTTGTCTCCAGGACGCGACGTTTACGATCAAGACATGTCAATGAAACTGGATAAGCTGCTCGAATCGCGTAAGGTAAAGCCTCCGGAGCCGTTTCCCGTACCGCTGAGCCAGGTCTGCGAGCGCTTCGAGGCTCTCTACACCGGGGCGGTCAACGACGTCCTGCGAGAGAACAACCTGCTCTACCAGGCGCTCCCGAACAACATCTTACCTCTTCGGGAGGAGATGGTCGTGGCAGGAGCCGCCTTTACCGTCAAGGGCTCTCCTACCTTGGAGATAAACGACGACATGCGGGTCCGGGGCGAGATGCTAGACGCCATTACCTCAGACTCGGTCATAGTATGGGACACCTCCGGGGATACCCTCTCCGCCCAGTGGGGCGAGGTAATGACGATGACCGCCAAACGGCAGGGAGCCCGAGGAGCCGTTGTAGACGGCGGAGTTCGCGACACCAAGCTCGTGCTGGCGCAAGACTTTCCACTCTGGGTGCGTTATCGGACATCCAACGCCATGATGGGCCGGTTCCGAATTACCGGGTGGAACCTCCCGGTGGAAATCGGGCGGGTTCACATCTTTCCCGGAGACATCGTCGTCGCCGACATCGACGGTGCC
>CAZLDK010000065.1:0-6615 GCA_964558285.1 uncultured Spirochaetaceae bacterium
ATTTCCGGAAGGCAGGCTTCGAGAAGAAGAATATCCGCATAGCCCTGATGATTGCTCACGACGCAGACTCTTTCCGCGCTTCGAGGGTAGTTCCGGATTCCAACGACACCGACCGAGACTCTCCCGACCCAAAGGAGGTGACGGGCCCAGGTGCGGCCGACCGCCTTGGCGTATCGGTAGGCCAAGGTTTTCCGCCGGAAGAGGACTAGGAGTCCGTAGGGCACCAAGAACAGCGACGTAAAGGCGAGGACTATCCAGAAGTAGAGGCCCAGGACGAGCGTTCTTACCATTTCTCGACTACGATACTACCGAAAACGCTTGACTAATGTAAGCTGACGGTTAGTATCTCTGTAATAGTACCGAATTTGCTATGGAAAAGAAGGATCGAGACAAGAACTATCTCAGCGACGAAGAGTGTGGACGCCTTTTGTCGGTTCCCCGGTCCCACACCAGAACCGGGCTGCGCAACGCAACGATAATGAGAATCCTGATCGAAGGTGGCCTCAAGATTTCCGAGTTAATCGGACGGGAGGTCGACGGGGGGGAGCCGACGGTCTCCGGAGCGGGGCCCAACGATCGGGGGGGACTTCGAATCGACGACATTCTCTGGAGCCAAAAGGCCATCGTCGTCCGCCGTCACGGTGAGCGCCTGGTGCCCTTAAGCAGCGAGACGATGAGGCTCCTTAAGCAATGGGTGTACACCCGGCCGTCGAGCGAAAGCCTTTTGGTATTTACGACACTCCAGGGAGGGAGATTGAAGAATCGTTACGTTCGCCAGTTCCTTTCCAGATACGGCAGGGAGGCGGGGATTGGGGTCCCGGTCAAACCGTCCCTACTTCGCACCAGCTTCGCCCGTCGGGTACAAGAGTCCGGCGGCGACCTTGCGGCAGTCCGAGGGCGCCTGGGGCTCAGCCCCACGACGACTCCCCCGCGTTGGGAGGACGATAGGTGATCTCCCGTGCCCCAGCCGAGCACCGGAAGTGCAAGCTTGTCTACCGCCTCTCAGAGCGGGTCCTAGACCTCGGAACCATCGGAGAGGAGTGTCGGCTTCTCCTCGAATCCGGAATCCGGGAACGGATCGACTACTACGATACCTTCGACTTTCGCCTCTTCTCCGCAGGGCTCGCCCTCGAGAAACACGACGCACAACTACGACTCCGGGAAGTCGACGGAGAGCAGATTCTTTACGAAGCTCCGGCTCCTGAGCGCCTCGAGGGGCTCCTTCCCTGGGATCTTCCTCCGCCGCTTCAACTCCTTCTCGACAAGCCCCTGGCACTCCGAGCCCTCGGGTTGGTAGGGACGGCGACGATACTCCGACGACGAGGGAGGATCGAAGACGACAATCTTAAGACTATTGCCCGGGTAGAATTGGAGGAGGTGCTCTCGGACGGGAGACAAGACGGTGGCGCTCGGTTTCTTCTCGTCTTCCCTCTTCGGGGCTACGACCGGGAGGTTCGGCGTCTTTTCACCAAGGCCGGTGCCGGAGTAGACCGGGAAACGCCGGGGTCGATCGTCGCCGAGGCGGCTCGGTGGCAGGGGCGGGCTCCGGGCAGCTATCGCTCCCGCCCCCTGGTTCCGCTTTCCTCCGAAGCCCCGGCCGGACGTGCTGTATCGGACCTCCTTTCGGCGCACCTATCGGTAATGCGAGAGAACGAAGCCGGCATCGTGGAGGACCGGGACACGGAGTTTCTCCACGACTACCGGGTTGCTCTCCGGCGAATGAGGTCCCTTCTCTCCGAGTTCCGAAGGGTAGTCGACCCCGAGAGCATGGCCGAGCTCTCGGGTCTTCTTAAGGTCGTCTCCTCGGCCACCGGTCCTCTTCGCGACCTCGACGTCCTGTTGCTCTCCCAGGAGGGCTACCTCCGTCGAGTCCCAGAGAGTTTGCGCGGCGGAATGGAGACCTACTTCTCCCGGGTTTCAGAGGAACGCGGCCACCGGTATCAAGAGCTCAGAATATACCTCCGGAGCGAGGAGTACGAACGCAGGATTCTGCGTATTCGGCGCCTGATCGAGGAGCTCGGTGCAGCTTCCGGTGGGCCGAGTCTCCGGAAAGCCGGAAATCGAAGCCTCGCCAAGCGCCTTCGTCGGGTCAAGAGAGACCTGGTATCCCTGTCCACAGCACACGTTTCCGAGATCGCGAGGCATCAGGTACGAATAGAGTGCAAGAAGCTGCGCTATCTCCTTGAAGCGCTCGCGCCGGTCTACCCGAGGAAGGCGGTGAACCGGGCGATCGCGGAGCTAAAGAGGTTCCAGGACGCCCTCGGAAGGCTCCAAGACGTCGCGGTACAGCAAGAGAGCCTCCTCGCAATTGTCCACGGAGACGAGACGACCCATCCCCGGGTGGCAGCCGCCATCGGTGCCCTGGTCTCGAGCCTCTCCGAAGAGAGCGCCGCGTCGATGGACAGCATAGGCACGGAGGTCGCCACCTACAGGCGCCGGCTAACGGCCACCCAAGACCTGCTGTTACCGGAAAAGGAAATCCACAGATGAAAACTCTGGCCCTCTATAACCTCAAGGGAGGAGTCGGGAAGACGGCGGCCGCCGTAAACCTTGCCTATCTGGCGGCGGAAGCCGGCTACCGGACCCTTCTCTGCGACCTCGATCCCCAGGGGTCCACCAGCTACTACCTTAGGGTACGATCACCGAAGGGGCTCACGGCAAAGACCCTCATCCGGGGAGGAAAATCGCTCCGGAAGAGCGTCCGGGAGAGCGACTATCCGAACCTGGACCTCCTTCCCTCCGCGTTCTCCTTCCGCCGTTTGGAGCTGGAGCTCGGCGAAAAGAAACACCCCAAGGACCGTATCGCCGACTCCTTCGAAGGCTTCGAGAAGCGCTACGACCTTCTGGTAGTCGACGCACCGCCTTCCATCGGTCTCGAAGCGGAAAACCTTATGCGGGCCGCAGATCTTACGTTGATACCGCTAATTCCCTCGATCCTTTCGCTAAACAGCTACGACCGGATAGTTCGGTTTGCCGAAAAACGCAAACTCCCGCTGGAGAAGTTCTATCCTTTTGCTTCGATGTCCGACGCCCGAAAAAAACTCCACAGGGAGCTAACCCCCAGGGTAATAAACCTGGCGAGGGGGCGCATTACGGCGGTAGTCCCCTACGCATCGGTGGTCGAGCAGATGGGAGTAACCCTGGAACCGGTTGTCCTTTCGAATCCGAGAGCGAAGGCGTCTCTGGCGTTCCGTCGGCTCTGGGACGAAACTGCTGTTCTTCTAGCCCTTCGATAGCCAAAACCGGTTGTATCTACGCTTCCGGCAAACTACATTGGGTAGCCATGAAAGGAAAGCTTTTCCTGAGTCTCGGGGTGTTTCTGGTTTTGGTGGACGTTGCGATTCCCTACCTCTTTCTCCGGGAAACCGCCTCCTTTACCGGCAGCTTCGTCTTCTGGACCGCACTACCGGCTATCGGGATTGTCGCGGCAGCAATTTACACCCGTCCCTGGAGTAATCGGTAATGAATCCTCTCTACATTTGGGGCGCAATCGCGTTCTGGACCGTCGTGGCCGCCCTCGTCGCCCGGGCATCTCGCAAAGGACTCCGGGCCGGATCCTCGGAGTACTTTATCGGAGGCCGCCGGCTCCGGGGTTTTCTCTCGGGAATGACCTACGCGGCGACGACCTACAGCGCGTTTATGCTCGTCGGTTTGGTCGGGCTGACCTATCGCTTCGGGGTCGCGGCCCTCGGTTTCGAGATGACCTATCTTCTCTTTACCGTCTTCTTTCTGGTGGTCTTTGCCCCGCGGTTCTGGTTCGCCGGACAGATGTACGACCTTGTTACCCCGAGTGAGCTCCTGGCGAAGCGTTACGACAGCCCCGGAGTCGGAGCCATAACGGCCCTCCTGGGTCTGGTAATGCTTATCCCCTACTCTGCCGTCCAGCTAATCGGCGCCGGGCTCCTCGTCGAAGGGCTTACCGGCGGCGCTATTCCCTACATGGCGGGGGTGGTGGTGATGGCGATTATCGCCGGCATTACCTCCCTCTGGGCCGGGATGCGCAGCGTAGCCTGGACCGACGCGGTCCAAGGCGTGACGATGCTTACCTCGGCCATCGTCGTCTTTGTCGTGGTGGCATTCCGCTACTTCGGCGGCCTCGGCGGTTTTTTCGACACGATAGCCCTAGACCACTCGGAGCTTCTGACGATACAGTGGGACTTCAACTTCTTCCTCGGAATCACCCTTCCCTGGTCCTTCTTCGCACTTACCAACCCGCAGGTATCGCAGCGCCTCTTTGTCCCCGACCGGATCGCGAACATTCGCAGAATGATTCTCTACTTTTCGGTTTTCGGCTTCGTCTACACCCTCATTAGCACTCTCTACGGCCTACAGGCCGCGGCGATTATCCCAGGACTAGAGAACCCCGACGGCGCGATGCCCGCGCTTCTCACGACGGTACCGATCCCCCTCGCCCTGGTACTTTTCGTCGGAATCTTCGCCGCGGCAAGCTCGACCTTGGGGTCGATCATCCTGACCCTGAGCTCCCTCTTTGCCCGGGATGTCGCAAAGACGCTCCGGCCCGGCCTTTCCGAGGAACGAGAGACCTCGATCGGTCGTGGGGCGATGCTTCTACTGCTCGTCGCGTGTATCGGTTTTGCCTACCTCCGCCCGGGGCTTATCACGGTTCTCTCGAGCATGGCCTCCGGTGGCCTCTTGGTAGCGGCGCCGGCGATAATCGGCACCTTTTTCTGGGCCCGGGGCACGGCGACCGGCGCCCTCGTTTCGATTATCCTGGCGGGTATCGGGACCGCAGCCCTCTACATCTCCGGGTGGTATCCCTTCGGCGTCTGGCCGAGCGTCTGGGGCCTTGCTGCTTCAACGCTACTCTTCGTCGGTGTCAGCCTCATGACGGCGGCACCGCCCTTCGCCGGAGACTTTCTGGCAAAGATCGACGCCAAGCTCGCAGAGCTCAAGCGGGGGCCCTAGACGGTCTCTCGGTTTACGACGTACTTTGGGGTCGTACCCCGCAGAAAGTCCACGACGTTTTCGACCGAAGCAATTTGCATGTTCACCTTTCCGAGGTCGCTATCCGATCCGACGTGGGGGCTCGCGATTATGTTTAACCCTTCGAGGGGAAGGGAGTCGTAGGTCCACACCTCGTCGATTCCGTAACCCCAGATCCGCCCCTCTTTCACCGCCTCATACGCCGCTTCGTTATCCACGAGAATTCCCCGGGCGCAATTGATAAGGACCGTAGTCTCCCGCATCACTGCGATTTGCTCACCACCGACGAGCATGTTGGTGGTGGCGGCGTGGAGGGTAATAAAGTCGGCGGTGGCACAGAGCTCGTCGAGAGGGGCGTACCGTGCACCGACCGTCTGAGCCCACTCCTGGTTTGGATAGGGATCGGAAACGATGAGCTTCGGATCGAACCCCGAGAGAAGCCTGGCAACGTTGCGCCCGATGTTTCCCGTTCCGACGATCCCCACGGTTCGTCCTGTTACGTCGAGGCGCGAAGGGCCCGTCTTGCCCTGTCCCCGGGAGGCCCGGTCGTGGTGGAGGACGCGACGCCCTGCCACGTCCATCAGCGTTGAGACTGCCCATTCCGCCGTGGGGCGGGCGTTGGCTCCCGGCGTGTTGGTCACCATAACCCCCGCCCGGGTGGCCCCGGGGATGTCGACGTTGTTGAACCCAATACCGTAGCGCGAAACAATTTTGAGGCTGCCGCCCCCGGAGGGCCCGACTTTAGCAAGGAGCTCCGGGGAGTATTCTTCGAGGTCGGCGATAGTCGCGACGACGCCGTCGAGCTCCTCCGCCGTAAGCGGAACCAGGGGATCCCGGTCACACCGGTACTCGACCTCGTAACCGAGCTCCTCGGCCGCTCGTTCAAGGCTCTTTTCCGCCTCCCCGGTACCCGGCGGCTTCGTCGAAAGCTCGTCCCGAAAACTCGTCGCAAATACCACTATCTTCTCGGCCATTCCGCACTCCTAAACCGGCTGTTGGATACAGAGGGTATGGTAGACCAGTTCCGGTGCCGCCGCAATGGAGCCGAAGGGCGCGTCGTGGTATACTTCAGTTGGGGAACCATGAAGATCAAACAGCTCGTCCTACTTTTGACGGTATCTCTCCTGGCCGGCTGCGACTTTGCCGCAACCTCCCTTTTCCCCCTCCGGTTGGCCTATATCGAGAAGACCGTCGACATCGATTCCTTCCTCCAGGGGCCCATCGAAGAGATCAGAATGAGCGTCCTCTTCAACACCCAAAGGGAGTACCTCTTGGTCCTCGACCGGCCGCCCTCCGCCGAAAACAGGCTCCTTGTTTTCGACGACAACCTCGAGCTCGTCTTTGGTGGCACAGCGAGCGAAAGAGTGCCCACAGGAGAGTTTGGATCGCTGATGATGCTCGCAGCAAACTTTGATTTGGTAGTCGGCAACGTGGCCATTACTCCGGACGGTAGCTTTATTGCACCCACGGGCCCCCTCGTTGACGCCGACTCCCGGGTGGGGTTCAGCAATTACGTCGACACCAACTGGATTCTGGACGTGACCGACGACGGCACCGACTTTCGGCTTTTGATCGATGAATACACCGACACTTGGATCGGCGTTTCCTCCGGCAACTACCGCCTCGACACCTTCGACCCCGATATTACGGTCACTATCGAGGATGTCCTCT
>CAZLDK010000065.1:6625-13503 GCA_964558285.1 uncultured Spirochaetaceae bacterium
ATTACGTCGACACCAACTGGATTCTGGACGTGACCGACGACGGCACCGACTTTCTGCTCTCAATCGAGGAATACAGCAGCTCCAGCTGGACCGCCGGACCCTCCGGCAACTACCGCCTCGACACCTTCGACCCCGACATTACGGTCACTATCGAGGATATCCTCTACCTCGACGACACTCAAGAAATAATTCTTGCGATCCATTACTACCCGGCCAACGAAATGGTCCTCTTCTCCTTCGACAGGCCGAGCTTTCCCGGCTCCCTTACGGTTGCGACGAACTTGGTAGACGACGGTACCTACGTCGAGCCGCTTCCCGATAGCATCGAAGACGTAATGCGCGACTCGGCCTTCTTTACCGTCCGCGGGTTTGTCTACTACGACCTAAGAGAGAAGCGGCTGAAGAGCTTTATCGGCGACGAGTCGAACCTCCCCGTCGAAACGAAGGGGGGTAAGCCCCGTTTCGCTTTTTCCCTCCTCGGAGACACCTACTACTACGTAGATCCGGGTCGGGGGGAGCTCTACAAGATGGGTACGTGGTGGTAACAAAGACCCCGGGATAGCATCCGATGCTGGAAGCACTCCTCTCCTACAGCGGCCTTCTCTTTTTGCCACTCATTTCTGCGATCGCCTTTGGGTTGACCACCCTGGTGCTACGGCTGGTTCGTCTCGCCCGGTTTCCGGGTTTTCGCCGACGATTCGATCCCGAGCTCGGCTTTCTGACCCGGGGCCCGAAGCTCGTCGGCCTCTCGGTGGTGGTTCTCTTCGTCGTGGTCCCCACCCTGATCGGTGTCCTACTGCCCCCGCAGCCTACCCGCCGGGCGGGGCAACCAGTCGCGGTGGCGGAAGCGGTCCCGGAAACGGAAGCTACTTCGGAAGCGCCGGAGGTGGCGGTAGAGACCGCTTCGGCGGCGGTAGCTCCGGTCGACGTCGTCCCCGCCGCCCCCCGGGAGTCGGCTGTCGCCTACCGAAAACCGAGGTCCCCCGGGGTCGTCGAGACCTTGCGAAGCCTGGTTCCCACCGGGTTAGAAGAGTACCGATACCGTGATACCGTCGAAGTAGCGCCGGCGGACTTAACCGAGGCCGCCCTTGCTGCGGAGCTCTCCTCGGTCGACGTTCTCTTTGTCCACGCCCATCCCGACGACGAGAGTATCGACTTCGCGGTGCTCATGGCCGCCTTGTCTCGGAACGGTCTGACGATCGCAACCCTGCTTCTGACCGACGGCGAATCCGGAGTCGACCGCTACCCGAACCGCGCCGAGTATCCGGGCTACGAGAGTGGAGTCTTGGCCGGTGAGGCGCTTGGTCGCATCCGGGTTCGGGAAGCCCGGAGGGCCCTTTCGGTCCTCGGGACCGACTACTATCTTCGAATGGGGCTGCCGAACCATCCATACAACGGCACAGCGGACGAGATCTCCCTGGAGCAGGTTCTCGACGCCTGGGGAGGCGAAGAGGCTATCGTCGACCGTATTGCCGGGGTTTTCCGGAGCGTCGCCCCCCGGCTTATCGTCGCACCGGACCAGGGTTCCGAAGCGAGGGAGCACTTCGAGCACGAGGCCACCGGCTACCTTGTCAGGAAAGCCGTTGAGCAGCTCTCCGCGGCGGGCGCCAAGCCGGGGGCTTACCTCGCTTCCGTGGACCCCTTTCAGCGCCACCTTTACCCGGTTACCGTCGCGGTACCCAAAGAAACGCCGCAGGCAGACCTTCGAGAGGTTCAAAAGGCTGCCTTGAGCCAGCATCACACCCAGGCCGACGCCTCGGTCATTGGCCTTCGCCGGCTTCCGGGGGTCGCCGCCGAGTACTACATCCCCATCTACTGGGACCTCCAGGATTCACTCGGCGCCCTCATCGGCTTCGGTGAAGAGCTCTTGACCAAGGAATCACCCTTAGTCGACCTCGCCCACCAGAATAAGGTTGGCGACGGGCCTCCGACCGCCGTGGAGTAACGCTCCGACGGGGCGGTTCACGGTCCGAGCTCTTCCCCGGCGGGCACCCGCCTCCCGGGCGAGCAAGATCGACGAGCCACCGCCGTCGAGGTTGAGGGCGTCCTCGACGCCGATTTCGGCGAGCCATCGACCTAATTCCCGAGTCGTCGCTCCCCGACTGTATCCCCACCGACGCCCGTCGACGACCGTAAGGTACAGCCGCCCGTCACGATGGCGCCCAATCGCCGTCCGGGCGTCCCGCGGTCCCCGGCGTCCCCGGGGCCTGCCGTCGACGACCAAGGGAAAAAACCCGCCGCTCCCCTCCACTGCGTCCCCCGGGAGGGTACGCCCCGGGGGCAGGAGGCGGAACTGCCCCTCCCTCGTCAGGTAGAAAGACCAGAGACGTTCCGAAGGCCTGGAAACGAGGTTTCCCGACTCCAAAGAAAGGCCGGAGATGTTCGCAACGGCACCGGTCCGGAGGGTCTCGGCGCTGTAGGGTGAGGCGTTGACGGCGAGGAGGGCAGGACTCTGCCGAAGGAGTTGTTTCGGGTCCTCCAAAAGGACGGTTCCCCCGGTGCTTCGGGAACTGCTACCGGAGCTCCTAACCGTCAATCTAGCCCGAGCGAGGTCCAGGCGGACCAGGTGCAGGACGACCGGACCCTCTGAGCCTTCTATCTGCAGATAGGCATACTCGATACCGGGAGCCCAGGGCTGCCACGCCGGATCAGAAACAGTCGACGGATCAGAAATAGTCGCCGGGACAGCGGCCTCGAAATCGTACGGCCTTGGCTCGACGTGCCCCGCGCAGGACAAGAGGGTGGACAGGAATAAGAGAGCGCCGACCGGGGCACCGGAGCGAAAGAGCCACGGCGCTTTCCTCACGATCCGCCCCTCCGAGGTCGAAACCCTCCGCATCAGTTTATCGAGAACCGGTGGGCGTGTTTCTCCAGAAAGTTGTACTTAATGGTCAGGAGGGTCGGTACGACCACCAGGGTCATAACCGTCGCGAAGGTCAATCCGAACAGCATGGTCCAGGCGAAAGCCGTCCACCATTCGCTCGACTCGCTCCCGAGGATAGGCCTAAAGTCCTGGACACTGAAGCTTACCCCCAGAGCCATCGGAACCAAGGCGAGCACCGTCGTCAAAGCGGTCAGAAGCACAGGGCGAAGACGGGTCTTCCCTGCTTCGATGACGGCCTTGCGCCAGTGGATGCCGTCGTGGACCAGAATATGCGTGTAGTCTACCAGGACGATACAGTTGTTGACCGCTACACCGGCTAGGGCGATACATCCGATTCCAGACATGATGATTACGAAGTTGATTTGGCTCAGAGCAAACCCCCAGAACACGCCTCCAAGGGATAAGAAAACCGCAAACATGATGATAAAGGGGTCGAACAGCGAGTTGAACTGGGCGACGAGGACGACGAAAATGAGAAAGAGCGCAAGGATAAACGCCTGAACCAAAAACCCCGTCGATTCGGCCCGGACGTCCAACCCGGCGCCTTGCCCTAGGGTGTAGCCCGGAGGCATCGTGCGGACGATTTCTTGCACCCTCGTGTCTATTTCGGAGATTATCTCGCTTCGGTTCGGAACCTCGGCTGCGAAGTTACCCGACACGGTAACCGCACGATTGAGGTTTCGTCGCTTGATGACGCCGAGAGACGTCCTCGGGGAGACCTCGGCGACGGCACTCACGGGAATCCTGCTTCCGTCCTGGGCCACGACCTGCACGTTTCGCAGACTGTTTAGCGAGTTTCTGGCCTCCTGGTTGTAACGGACGACGATGTCGTATTCGTCCCCGTCGTACCGATACCTTCCGATCACACCGCCGTTGATGGCCCGCCGGATGGTCTGAGCGATCTGAGCCGTCGAGACACCGTGGAACGCCGCTCTACCACGGTCGATTTCGACTTGATACTCCGGACGAGACGCCTCATAGTCGCTATCGAACTCCTTGAGTACGCCGTCGTACTCCGAGATGACCGCAAGAATCCTGTCGCTGTACTCTCCAAGGACCTCGTAGTCGTTGCCCCGGATCTCGTAGGAAATATCGTCTCCCGTCGGTGGGCCCTGATCCCCCTCCTCGACGGTCACGATGGCGCCGGTTACACGACGGACCCTCTGAGCAAGCTCTCGAATCGCCGTTGCCCCGGGGATATCCCGCTCGGCGTACGGCTTGTAGGTAACGTTGATACTTCCCCGATGGCTTTCGGTGTCTGCTCCGTCGCGACCGGCTATGGTCTCGAAGCTATCGAGCGAGGCAGGCGTGGCTTCAACCACTCCCTCGAGCTCCCGAAGAATCGAATCGGTCCGCTCTAGGGGGGTGCCCTGGGGTGCTTCCACCCGGAAGCGGGCCCGCTCCGGGTCCAAGTAGGGAAAAAAGAGCGGCTCCTTTCCGATAACGCCGAAGGCTATCATTCCGGTGAAGCTGGCGAGAAAAACGATCCCGACCGTCCGGCCGGGGTGTTTGGTCGCCTTCGTAAGCACGGACTCGTACCAGTTCTGCAGCCGTACGAAGAACCCGCTTCCCTCGGACATCTTCTTCCCCTGTTCCTCTGAGACGTTCAAGAAACGGGCACAGAAGACTGGGTTGATAACGAGGGCAACAAACAGGGAGCTCGCGAGGACCACGATAACAGTGAGCGGGAGGTAGGACATAAAGTCCCCCATGATCCCCGGCATGAAAATGATCGGGAAGAACGCAAGGCAGGTGGTCAAGGTGCTCGCGATTATGGGACCGGCGACTTCCTTTGAGCCGTCGAGGGCCGCCTTGGTTCTACTTTTTCCCATGCTTCCGTGACGAAAGATGTTCTCCACGATGACAATGCCGTTGTCGACGAGCATACCGAGGGCGAGGATTAGGCTGAACAGCACGATCATGTTCAGGGTTACGCCCATTATTCGCAGAATGAAGAAGCTCAAGAGCATTGAGAACGGTATGGCAAGGGATACGAAAAGCGAGTTTCGGAAGCCCAAAAAGAAGATTGTGACGGCCAGGACTAGGACGAAACCGGTAAACATGTTGTTTTCGAGATCAGCGATCATATCCCGGATGTACCGAGACTCGTCGTAGGAAACGACAATCTCGGTCCCTTCGGGGAAGACCGGCGTAAGCTCCGAGACCTGTCGATCGATCGTCTCGACGATGTCGATAATGTTCGCCCCTAGGCGTTTTTTTACCGAGAGGGTTATGGCCGGGGTACGGTTAAAGCGGGAGAAGGTCTCCGGGTCGGCCTCTTGGAAGCGGGCGGACCCGAGGTCTCCGAGGCGAACCTTTACGTCGTCGTTGGTTACGAAGACCTCCTCGAATACCCGCGCCGCCTCGATCTCACCCGTAACGGCGATGGCGTAGTTCTTGGTAGAGCTCTGGAGCTCGCCCCCGGGGATGGACGCGTGTTCCGCATGAACCGCCCCGACCACGTCGTCTATCGAGAAGCCGTAGAGTTGGAGTCGCGCCGGGTCGAGCTCTATCGCGAGCTCCTTTGTTACCTGACCGGCGATGTCAACGTCGAGGACGCCGGGAATCCGCTTGAGCTCGTCCCGCAGCGTCTCCGCCGAGTCCTCGATGCGCCTAACGCCCTCCGGATGGCTAATGACTACCGAATAGATCGGCCAATCCGAAGAGCTGAACTCCCGGACGAACGGCTCATCGGCGTCCCCCGGAAGCTCCGGACGAACCAGATCGACTCGGTCTCGAACTCTCCGGAGTGCCGTCTCCACGGTAACGTCGGAGGTAAATTCCGCAAAGATAAAGGAAAAGTTCTGGCGGCTTTCCGAGGTTAGCTCGTCGAGACCGTCGAGGCCGTCGAGCTCTTGTTCTATCGGCTCGGTAATCAGGCTTTCCACATCCTGCGCCGAAGCGCCCACGTAGGTAGTCGTTATGAAGATGTAGGGCTGCTTGATCTCCGGAGTCGACTCCCGGGGCAACTGGGTGTAGGACAACACACCCATAATTATAATAAGGACAGAGAAGACGAATACCGCCATGTAGCGCTGAATAAAGAGCTTGATCATTCTACCGTCCGAACTTCGCTGCCGTCTCTCACCTGGTTGATTCCTTCGACTATCAGCTGGTCACCAGGGGCTAATCCCGCCTCTACCACCGTTTGCTCCGTGTTCGATGGGCCGAGGGTAACCGGCACCCGCCGCGCGGTGTTCGAGTTTGCGATCATTACATAGCTGTTGCGCCCCTGGGAGACGACCGACTCGCTGGGGACGACGATGCGGTCGTCGAGCTGTCTCAGGACGAGACGGACGGTGGCGGTAAGCCCCGAGAGTAGCACCCGGTCTTCGTTTTCTAGGATTAACTCGACATCAAAAGAGAGCGAGTTGTTCGACCGCTTCCGGGAAAAGCTGATTGCTTCGGCGTTCCAGACCCGCCCCGGAAAACTCTGAAAGGTAACCTCTGCGGAACCGAGGGAGTCGATTCCGGCGATGTCGCCTTCCGGTACTCCTACGACAATCCGCATTTGAGATAGGTCCGCCACGGTGAAGGTCGGTTGCCCCGGCGACAGCTCGTCGTAGAGCTCTATGTGCTTCGCGACTACTTCGCCGTCGGTCGGCGATATCGCCAGGGCTCCGTCCAGAACACGTCGGGCGTCGAGGAGGTTCGTCCGCGCTTGGCGCCAGGCAAGCTCTGCCTGATCCACCGCTACCTGGGGCGTGTTTCCCATTTCGAGAAATCGGCGCTGACGATCGAACTCTTCCCGGGCGATGCGCTCCTGGAGAGCCGCCGTTTCGTACTGACTCTGCGCCTTCTCCGCGTCGATGCGCGCGAGCGGCTGCCCTTCTCGAACTTCGTCTCCGACGTCCGCGAGAATTTCACTGACCGTCCCCCCGGAAACGGAGATAAGGCGCGCCTCTCTTATTCCCGAAGCGGTTCCGTAGTACTCACCGAGCTCGTAGAAGGTACCCGGCGCAACCTCAATTGTCCGAACCGCGATCGCGTCGTC
>CAZLDK010000066.1:0-13497 GCA_964558285.1 uncultured Spirochaetaceae bacterium
ACGCCGACACATCCGAGGCGTGGCTGCGTCTGACCTCGGTCGAGGGTGTCTTAACGATGGAGGTCGAGGATCGGGGAAAGGGTTTTGAAGCCCCGGGAGAGGTGGACTACCGGAAGCTGGGGACCTTCGGGCTCTTTAGTATCGGCGAGAGAGCAGAGCTACTCGGGGGCCAGATCCAGATCGAAACCGCGCCGGACGAGGGCTGTCGTGTAAGAATAGGCCTTCCGTACCAGAAAGGGGCCGGCGGTACCTTACGGGAAGCCGGGGGCTCCGTTGGTATCCCTGAGTCCGCGATCGCGGTTCCCCCGGAAGAACAGGGGAGCCGCCCGGTTCGGGTGGTGCTGGTGGACGACCACGCGGTGTTGCGGAGCGGCCTTCGGAAGCTCCTCGAAGATATTCCGGAGATAGACGTCGTCGACGAGCTCGACGGAGGCCGGGACGCCCTCGAAGCGGCCGGGCGACTCCGGCCCGACGTAATCGTTATGGACGTTGCAATGCCCGACATGGACGGTATCGAGGCGACCCGGCGCATACGGTTGCAGCACCCACAGATTAGGGTCATAGGTCTCTCGATGTTCGAAGACGAGGCGACCGCGAAACGGATGCTCGACGCGGGTGCCGAGCGTTATCTGACCAAGACCGGGCAGAGCGACGAGCTCGTGTCGGCGGTCCTTGCGGGGCGGGGGTGATGGGGTACCTCTTTGCCCTGATCTCGACAGCCTTCTGGTCGGTTAATCTGGTTCTCGCCCGGGCCTTGAACCAGGCGATAGACCCCATCTCCCTGGCGTTTCTCCGGTGGCTGGTGGCGGTCCTCGTCTTTACCCCTTTCGCGTTGCCCACGGTCATCCGAAACCTGCGGACAATCCGCCGGAACCTTCCCTATCTCTTGGTCACGGGTCTCTTCGGTGTCTCCCTCTTTAACACGTTGGTCTACTTTGCCGGACGGTCCACCGAAGCGATCAACCTCTCTCTTATCACCATGACCTTCCCCATCTTCGTGTTGCTTCTGTCGAGGGTTTTTCTCCGGGAACCGGTGGGCATAGTCCGGGCGGTGGGTGTCGCCGTCGTGTTTGCCGGTCTTTTGCTCTTGGTGTCCGACGGAAACATCGAGGTGCTCTTGTCGCTCTCTTTTACCCCGGGTGACCTCTTGGTGCTGGTTGCCTCTCTGGTCTTCGCGACCTACAGTATGCTTGTCCGCAGGCGCCCTCCGGAACTCGGGCCGATCGCCTTTCAGTACGCCACCTTCGTCTTCGGTTTGCTCTTTCTCCTGCCGGTCTTCGTCGCCGTTCGCCTGGCCGGACCGCCCTTGGTCCTTACCCCGGGAATTGTCGCGGCGATCTTGTACGTCGGGGTTTGCGCCTCGCTCCTGGCGTTCTTTACCTGGAACCGCGCGATTGCCCTTCTCGGGCCCGGGCGGGCTTCGGTAATGTACTACACGCTACCGATTTTTAGCGGAATCCTGGCCTGGCTGGTGCTCGGGGAGGTCTTCGGTGTCCTGCATTTGGTTAGTCTTATTCTGATCGTGACGGGAATACTGATGGCTACCCGGGTTCCAGTTCGCCGAAAGGTAGCCGTGGACGGTCGGCCGGGTTAAATCCGCTCTCGACGATCTCTCGCTCTCCGAGCTTTAGAATGGTTCTCCGGGCGCCGGTCGCCGGCGCCCGGTACTCCAACTTGCCGAAGAGAACTACGGCACCGTTGTAGATGGTGTCCTCGACTACGAGGATGCTCTCCCGGGCGGCCGAGAGCTTGTCGCGTTGCACCGACACGGCGTGGTGGAGCTGAGCCTCTGCCTCCTTCAAGGGTCCCAGTTTTTCTTTGATGCTCTCCCGGGCGCGGAGCATTTTCTCGTCCCGGCGACCCTCATCGATAGCTCTCCGGACCTGCTCGAGCTGTTCTTCGAGCTTGCTCTGCTCTTCCTGGTTCGCCTCGAAGGCCTTCCGGGCCCCTCGGTAGTCCTCCAGCCGTTCGGGGCGGATCCCGATAAAGACGTGGGTCGGGGCCTCGTAGATGCTCCCGAGCTTCTTACACCAGAGGCTCCCGCCGACTACCAGATCCGAGGCGATTACCTCGGCCCGTCTGCCGTTGAGAACGCAGTTGAGTCCGGCGGAGACCTGGCTGTGCATAATGGCTTCCTCGACCAAGATATGGCCGTTGCACCGGACGTCGGAGCTTTCGATGTACTTCGCAAAGAGGTTGCCGCCGCACTCGATCCGACCGGCGCCGTTACCGTTTACCCCGGTTTTCAAAAGGACGTTTCCCCGGGCCCTTATCGTGGCTCGCCCGACCCCCCGGCCGACTTGGATATCCCCACCTGCCTCGACGACAAAGCCGTCGGCTATCTCCTTCTCTACGACCACCGATCCGTCGAAGTGGATGTTCCCGGTTTCGTAGTTGACGTTCTCGAGGGTAACAACCGGTTCAATCACCACAGCGCCGTGGACGATTCGAACGTTACCAGACTCGGCGGCGAAGAGCGTGCGGCGGTCGGGACTCAATCGGGTGCCCTTTCCGGGGCGAATCTCTACCTGCTCCCTGGCGGGTTGCGCCGGGACTATCGTGTTGCGAACCGTCCGCCCATCTTTCGGGAGGACAGGCGGAAGGAGCTCGGCCAAAAGGTCCCCTGCCTCTTTGTTCTCGATAAAGTTCAACTCTTTGAGGTTGATGCGGCCAAACTCCATTTCGAGATAGGGCTTTCCCCGGAGAGGGTTGAAGTGGTAGCGCACCTCCGCGGACCGGGCGTGGGCAACAGGATCTCCGGAGGCCACCAACACGGCATCTCCGTACCTTTTCCGCCTTAGGATCGACTCGATCGCCGACCGGTTGACGCCGAAGGTTACGTCGCGCTCCTCGAGGGCACGAACCACGTCGTCCGTCGTCGGTGGAGCGGCGCCCCTCTTCGGTGGGTCGATCTCGACCCATGCGTGCATCTCATCCTCGGACACCGATACCGAGATCTTCGACGCAAGGCGTGACCCTTCGGGCCACTCGACGAGGGGTTCCGGACTCCCGGTCGCCTGGTCGATTATCTCCCGGATTCTGGAGCCGCTGACCCGGGGAACACCCAGCAAGCGCATACGGTTTTGCACGTCTTCGCGGTATACCGGCGCTCTTCCCGTCTCCAGGGGATAGACGGTCAGATACATCCAGCCGTTGCGATAGAAGAGGTCGAATTGTCCGTCGGTAGAACGCTGTGAATCCGGCATAGGGCTTTCTAAACATAGTAATAGCGCGCCCTTCGCACAAGTTCCGTTGTCGCCGACGCTCCGGGACGCTACCTTAACCGGAGTGAATAAACGAACCGCCCGCCTCGGAAACGAGCCTACGGCCCGGCTGCTCGCCCGGCTGAGCGTCCCGGCTATCACGAGCTTAATGATAAACGCCACCTACAACGTCGCCGACTCGATCATCGTCGGGCGCTTCGTGGGAACCGACGGCCTCGCGGCGGTGGGTCTGAACTTTCCGGTCAATATCTTCTTGCTCGCCGTCGGTATCCTGATCGGCACCGGCGGGGCCGCCCTGGTCGGCCGGCGTCTCGGAGCCGATGATCCCGAAGGAGCAAACCGTGCCTTCGGGAGCGCCCTGGCCATGACGATGACTATCGGCGTCTCCATCACCCTTCTCGGACTAGCCCTCAACGGGGCGATCCTCCGGGGGCTCGGAGCCTCCGGGAATCTCTTCCCCATGGCTCGGGAGTACTTCCTGGTTGCCATATTCGGTAGCACCTTTGTAGCGGCGAACCATGCCCTCAACAACTTTGCCTACGCCGAAGGGGCCGGTGCGGTGGGGTTCACGGGCCTTGCGCTCTCCAGCACCCTCAACATTGTCCTCGACTATCTCTTCGTAGTCGTCTTTTCGATGGGCGTCTCCGGCGCCGCCCTTGCGACGGTCATATCCCAAGGTGCGGCCTCTCTGTTTCTTTTGGTCTACTTCCTGTTGCCCGGGAGCGTGTTGCAGCCGAACATCTGTTTCTGCAGGGACGACATCGGCGAGGTCACCCGGGTCGGCTTCTCGGCCTCCGTCCGGACCCTCTCGGTGGTCCTCCTCGGCCTCATCGTAAACCGCCAGGCCCTCGCCGCCGCCGGCGATCTGGGTATAGCCGTTGCCTCGGTGGTATTCCGGAGTATCACCATCGTCCTGCTCCCGGCGATCGGCGTAAACCAGGCCTTTCTGCCGGTGGCCGCCTACAACTACGGCGCCCGAAAGTATCACCGGATGATCTCCGCGGCCTGGCAGTCGGTAGTCTACGCCCTGGTGATCTGCTTTACGGCCAGCTTCTTTGTAATCGCCTACGCCGAGGGGCTTGCACGGGTCTTCAACCCGGACCCTGAGTTCGTCCGGACCGCCGCCGACGGCTTTCGGGTCGCCTTCCGGCTTACGCCGTTGATCATCTTTAATCTGGTGGGTTCCGGCCTCTACCAGGCGGTCGGGGACGCCCGGAAGAGTCTCCTTATCGCGATCTCCCGGATGGGCTTCTTCTTCTTGCCGCTGATGCTCGTGCTTCCGTCGTACCTGGGGCTTCGGGGGGTCTGGCTCTCCTTTCCCCTCGGGGAGATCGCTTCGGCCCTCTTCGCCGCGCTGGTTACCTGGCCGAAGCTCCGGGAGCTTGGGAGGGCGGGGAAGACTCCGGAGGTCGTAACCGCGTAACGAAGGCAGCAGGATTCGGTTTCCAAGCCGCCGGAGCGTCTGTATACTTTGCCCACTATGTTAGTTGCCTGGATTGCGAGTCTGATCGGGAGTCTGAACGCGAACCGCAAACCCTTCGAGGTGGCCGGCGGGATGGCCTTCGGGCTTCTCTTGGCGATGCTCCCCGCGGGAAACCTGCTCTGGATTGCGCTCTTCGTCCTTACCCTTTTCTTGAAGATAAACCTGGCGATACTGTTTCTCTTCCTGGCGATTTTCTCGCTGGTGGTTCCCTTCGCCGACCCGCTCTTCCATCGCCTCGGTATCGTCATCCTTACTCATCCGGACCTCTACGACCTCTTTACCAGTCTATACAATGTGGCCTTGGTTCCCTTTACCCGCTTTAACGACAGCGTGGTAATGGGCTCCTTCATCTCCGGGATCCTTCTCTTTATCCCGGCGCTGTTCCTCTTTCGATTCCTCGTAATCCGCTACCGGACGACCTGGCAGCCGAAGCTGGCGGAGAACAAGCTGGTCAAATCGATCGCGAGAATTCCGATTGTCTCGAAGCTCTCTTCCGGGATTCGACACTTTACCCGCGTCTACGGCGCGGTGCAGGGAGGGTAACCGTGGCCAAGAAGCTCCCGAAGATCCTGCGAAAGGAATACACCGAAAAGAAGTACCGTAGACGCCTCCTCTCCCGGGTCCATACCGAGAAGGGCAGGAAGCTCCTCGGCGAGCATTTCGCCCAGGGGGACGATGGGATCTACCGACCGGTCTCCCTCCCCAACGGCGCCCCGGCGAAAGACGATGCCCGGAGCAAGGAGCTCCTCCGCCTCGTGAAGGAGATCAAAAAGAACCGGAGCGCCGTCCGGAAAGGGCGCATAACCGTGGTCCTCGTCGTTCTCGGGTCCATCGTCGCCTTCAACTTGCTTCTGAAGAACATGCTTCTCGAGCGGGGCGCCGAAGTTGGGCTCGAACAGGCGTTTCGGGCCCGGGCAGAGGTCGACAACCTGCGTTTTTCGGCGCTTCGGGGAACCTTAACGATCGATTCGATCCGAGTCGCCGACCGCGAGGCCCCGATGGAGAACCTCTTCGAGCTTGGGCCCATCGCCTTCCGGATGCTCCCCGTCGAGCTTCTGAAGGGAAACGTCGTAATCGAGGAGGTAGCCGCGGAAGCACTGCAATTCGGCACACCCCGGTCGACCTCCGGTGCCCTTCCGCGTTTTGCCGATCCGGAGACCGGAGACACGCCGGGTGATAGTGCCGAATCCGCCGCCGGAGGCTCCGGGACCGAGGCTGCTTCCAGCTTGCTCTCCGGGGGAGTCATCGATCTTCCGGATCCCCGGCAGGTCGTGGCGGCCTACATCGACCAGTCCGAAAGCCTCGCGGCCGTCGAGGCGCTCCGAGCGGAAGCCCAGGACGCCCAGCGGCGATGGGAATCCAGGGTTTCGGAGCTTCGGGAGGGCGCAGAGCGAGGGGCCGCGGAGGCCGAGACGCTGCGGCAGATAGAGCCGTCGGAGATCGACAACCTCGGCGAGGCCCGTGCCGCACTCGAAACGGTGGACCAAGCCCGGGGAACGATCCGGGGTCTCACCGAAGAGATCCAGGACGCCGCCGGGGCTGCCCGGGGGGATCTCGCAGCGCTTCGGGAGGTCGACTCCGCCCTTCGTGACGCGGTGGAGGCGGACGTCGGCGACCTGCTTGGTAGGCTCCCGGGGTTCGAAGGGGGCGTCGAGGGATTGGTGACAGGACTGATCCAGGGCTATCTCGAGGAGCGTCTCGGCGCCTTGTACGCCCAGGGTGAGCGTGGTCTCTCGATCTACGGGCGGCTGCAATCCGACGACGGGGAGAAGCCCCGGGCCCTAGGGCGTCGCGGAACCGTCGTCTCCTTCCCTAGTGCGATGTATCCCGGTTTCTATCTCGGCATCGCCCGGGCGTCGGTTGGAAACCCCGAAGAGGGCACCTTTGGCGAAGGCTCGGTGCAGTACATCTCGAGCGACCCGGATCTGGTTCCCCAGGCTCCCCGGGTCACCTACGGAGAGAGCCGGGGCGGACGGAGACTCGACGTCGAGGCCCTCTTGCCTGCGGTTCAGGAGGGAGAAGAGCTTGCCGAGGTATCCGTCTCCGTATCCGGGGCGGATACACGACTCCCCGGCGATCTCAGCCAAGGGGTCTTCGACAGCCTGTCTGGTAAGAGCGACGCGGCAATCCGTCTTCGTCTCGGGCGGCGGGGCCGGGGGAGCGGAACCATCGATCTTCTTCTCCGGGAGACGAGCCTCGGAGGCGGAGCTCCGGAGGATCCTATCCGCCGGGCGCTCTACGACGGAATCGCAGGGGCCGAGAGTGTATCCTTCACCGGTCAGTTTGCCGTCGCCGACGGCCGTGTCGTCGCGTTGAACGGAAGCTCGAACCTGGTTCAGATCCTTTCCGATTCGCTTGCCGCCCTCCTCCGGGAGCAGCGGCAAGCTTACGAAGCCCGCCTCCGGGGGGAGATCTCCCGGGTTCTCGAGGAGCGAATGGCCCTTCTTCGAGCGGACCGGCAAGAGCTTGCGGCGGTTGTCGAAGACGCCGAAGCCCTGGTCCGACGCAGCGAATCCTGGAACCAGGTGGTCGCGGAGACCGATCGCGAGATTCAGCGACGCCTGGAAGAGTTGCAGAGGGAAACAACCAGTCGGGCCCAGGAAGAGGTGGAGAGCCGGGGCCGAGACGCCGTGGACCAGATTCGAAATCGATTTTAGGTTCGTTCTATTTCGGCTCGGGTTACCCGAATTAGGCGGTCGACGTCGAGCATTAGCGCCGGGGTGCCGTCCCCGAGGATGATGGCTCCGGAAATGCCCTCCAGGCCGTCGAAGAGGCGGCCGAGCGGTTTTATGACGCTCTGATAGTTGTCTTCCACTCGGTCGACGACCAAACCGAGGCGTTCCTCGTCGCTTTCCACCACGAGTATCTGAGCCGATTGGTCCTCCGGTCGTGGGAGCCCGAAGAAATCTCTCAGATCGTAGTACGGTAAAATCTCTCCCCGAAGATCGACGACCCCAAAGGTGCGCCGAGCCCCGAAGGCCTCGGCGTCGAGGCACTCCAGGACGTGGGAGATGTTTGCAAAGTAGAAGTTGCCACCGACCTGCGCTAGGACGCCGTCTACTATGGCCATCGTCAAGGGGATGCGAAGCGTTGCCGTCGTCCCGACCGGGTTTCCCGCTTCGAGGCGCACCGACCCGCCGACTCGCTCGACGTTTTTTCGGACCACGTCCATGCCCACTCCCCGGCCGGAGACCTTGGTGGTCTCGGCGGCCGTCGAGAAGCCGGGCTGGAAGATCAAGTCGATAATCTGTTCCTGGGTCAAGTCGTGGTCCGGTTCGACCAAGCCCTTCTCGATCGCCCGGCGGCGGATGGCGTCCTGGTTGAGTCCCTTTCCGTCGTCCCGGACCTCTATCTCGACCGTGCTGCCGACGTGCCGCGCCGCGAGGGTAAGCCGTCCCTCGGGCTCCTTTCCGGCCTGCTCACGTACCGCCGGGGTCTCGATGCCGTGGTCCGCGCAGTTCCTCACCAAGTGCATCAGCGGGTCCCGGAGCGCCTCGACGATGTTCTTGTCGAGCTCGGTTTCCGCTCCTTCGATATCGAGCCGGATGCGTTTGTTCAACTGCGTCGAGAGGTCTCTCACCACCCGGCGGAACCCGGCGAAGAGGGTGTCTATCGGCACTAGATGCATCTCCATGGAGAGCTCCCGGAGCCTTCGTACCTGGTCCTCCAAGCGTTCGGCTAAGCCTCGTAAGGCGGTGTCGCCGCTCCCGGCGGCGTGGAGAAGGAGACCCGACTGGGTCGAAACGAACTCCCCGACGAGGTCCACCAGACCGTCGAGCTTCTCTGTGGCCACCTTTATGGAGCCGTTTATTCTCTGATCCTGGGCAATATCGACCGCATCTCGGCGGAGCTGCTGCTCCCGGAGCGCTCGGATTACCTCGCTACCTGTTACACACCCGGCGGCTACCAGCGCCTCTCCGATCCGTCCCCGACGATTCAAGGCGGCCTCGACGTCGTCGGGGGCCACCAAACCACGCTGCAGGAGAAGCTCTCCGAGGCGGGTCGACATGACAACCTCGTGGGCCGAGGCGCCTTGGTCGATCTCCGAGACGTTGACTTCGGCGTCGGTCCCGGAAAAGATAAAGACGTCGTGGATGGCGTTCTCTCCGGCTGTCGTGCAGACAAGAATCTCCCAGGAGAGGTAGCACTTATCCGCCTCGATGTCGGAGAGGGGGGGCACATCCTGGGTTGTCGAAAGCGTTAGGGTCTCGCCGAGGCCGGAGATCTCCTGGAGGACGAGAAGGGGGTTCGTTCCGTTCAGAAATGCCCGGGGACCCGGAGCGTAGTGGACCTGAAAACAGTGCTGGGTTCGGTCTCCCTTGGTAGACTCTTCGGCGGGCCGCGGTGCCGGTGTTGCCGAGCCGGCTACGTCTTGCGATATCTCCGGGACCACTGCGACAAACCGGGACAGGATCTGCCGGGAGGTTTCGCTTTCCTCGGCGTCTCGCCCGGCGAGGACCATCCGCGTAAGCTCGTCTTTCGCCGCGAGGGTTAGCTCCACGATCTCCTTCGTCACCCCGATAGACCCCGACCGCAGGAGGTCGAAGACGTTCTCCACGTGATGGGCGAAGCCGACGACGGCGCTTAGATCGAGCATAGCTCCGGAACCCTTGATGGTGTGGAGTGCCCGAAAGGCTGCGTCCACCGTGTCCCCGTCGTGAGGGTCCGACTCCAAGGCGAGGAGGGCGGCCTCCAGCTCGGCGAGGAGCTCGAGGGCCTCCTCGCGGTACGTTTCGAAGGGGCTTGAGGATCGGCTCATTCTGTTTCGCTCGCTCCCAAGGGCGGAAGCCCGCAAAAGGCGATCAAGTTTTCGAGACGGCGGCGGTTCTCGTCTCCCTTGAGGTGCATCTGCTTACCGCCGGCGGCGCACTCCTTCTCGACTGAGTAGAGGAGCTGGAGCCCGAGGAGATCGAATTCGAGGAGTCCCTCGATGTCTATGGAGAGCGTCGTATCGCCGTTGCCGTCGAGTAGTCCTCGAAGGGCCGCGGCATGGTCTTCGACTTCTTCCACGGTCAGGGACCCGGTGACGCTGTAGGTCATCGCTAGAACGTTACGGAGGAGACGAGGCGCCGGAGAGTGCCCAGGAGCTGATCCTTGGTGAACGGCTTTACGATCCATGCGGTGGCCCCGGCGTCGCGCCCTTGCTTTTTCTTGTCATCCTCCGATTCGGTGGTAATCATCAGAATCGGGACGGTCTTGGCGACGCTTCCGGCACGAATGGCGCGAATGAGCTCGACGCCGTTCATCCGGGGCATGTTGAAATCGGTAATCACGAGGACGGTGTCCTCGGTGAGCTTCTCCAAGGCTTCTTGTCCGTCGCCGGCCTCCACGGGGTCGAACCCGGCGCCCTTGATTATCATGCCGGTCATTTGACGCATCGACACCGAGTCGTCGACGACTAGTACGCGATTGCTCATTCAGATGCTCCTTGAGTTATCGGTAGACGGACCGCGAACCGAACGATCGGCCGTGGAATTTCGCGGGTGTAGTCGAGGCCGTTCGACGCGTCGATCGACGCGCCGAAGCGCTTGAGTATACGGCGAGCTATGTAGAGCCCGGAACCGTCCTTCCATCGTTCTTCGGGAATTACAGTAGGAAAAGCGTCGAGAGTGTAGAATAGGTCGAAGATCAGCTCGCTCTGCTCGTAGGGGACTCCGACGATCGGTTCTCCGGAGGCGTCCCGGGCGCCGCTTCGCCGGGCCTCGTTCTCGACGGTTATTACGACGAAGCCGCCGTCCGGCCTCTCCTGGTAGGAGAAATCGACGACAATCCGACTCTCCTCCGGCGAGTATTTGACGGCGTTTATCAGGAGCTCTTGGAGTACTTGCTTTAGATACTCCGGGTCGAGGGTCACCGTTTCTTCGGGAAGACGCGTTGCCTCGAGAACCTGGAACTGTCGCGGGTTCGTCGCGGCGAGCCGTTCCAAGAGGGTCCGGGAACTGTCCAGTAGGGTCGACTTTAGCTCGGTCAACGGAATCGTCTCGTTGCTCATTTCTAGGGAATCGAGGTTGCCGATAAAGGTGATGTAGTCGAAGATCTCTCTCTGGCTGTCTCCCGCTTCGACGATAAGGGAGACGAGCTCCCGGGGCAGCTCGTAGCTGTCTGCGGTTTCGTCTTTTAGATAGTCCTGGAGCAACTCGACCCAGAGGAAGCCGCCACCTTGGTTGATGGCCCGACCGAGAAGCTCGATTACCTGGTTCATCTGCCTCGCCTCCTTGGTCGCGTAGAGCCTTCGCCAGCTGAAAAGCTGCTTTCGCTCGAGCTCGAGGAGCTCTCGCTCGACGGCAACCTGCCGGGCAACCCTCTTGGCCTCCTGCATTTCCAGTATTCGTTCGATACGAAAGAGGAGGGCCTCCGGCTGAACCGGCTTGATCAAATAGTCGTCGGCGCCGTGGGTAAAGAGCTCCACCGCCGTCGCGACTTCGTCGCTTGCCGTCAGAGCAACAAAGGGAACCCGGTTACCTGCCGACCGGATGCTTCTAAGTAGATCGGCCCCGGTCTTGCCGGGCATGTAGTAGTCGGCAACCAAGACGTCGGGTGGCTCGTCGTAGAGTTTGGTTAGTGCTGTTTCGGCTGATTCCGCCGAGCTTACCCGGTGCTCCGCCCCGGTCAGGACTGCCGTCAGGTGGGCGCGAACAATCGGGTCGTCGTCGACGATCAGAATAGTCGCCACGCCGGTCTCCCCTGTAATTGATATGTTATCTCAAATACTATAAATACCAACCTTTTCTTTGGTCAAGAGGGGTGCGAACGAAGAGGAGACAAGTAAACAGGCCGGGGGAGCCCCGGCCCGGCCGCCGGGTCTCTAGCCGACGCCGGGGGAAGTTGCCTGGGCAGCCCGCTTCCGGGGTTGGTTTGCGATCGTGACCCCTGCTATGACCAGGAGGGCCGCCAAGCCGTGATGGTAGGAGATGCGCTCCCCGAGAAAGAGTGCTGCGGCGACGACGGTAACGACGGGAATGCCGTTCAAGAAGACCGACGACCGGGCGGCTCCGAGACGGGAGAGGGAAAAATTGTAGGAGAGGAAGGCGCCGAGGGTCGCCCCGAAAACGAGGAAGACGAGGGCCCCGAGGGAAACCAGATCCGGTTCCGGCCACGCCCCGGTGACGCCCAGCCAGACGAACCCGGGTAGAAAGTAGGCCGTCCCGTAGAGAACCTGAAAAGCGGTTATCTGGAGCGTAGAGAGCGAGGCAGACAGATACCGGGCCATAATAATGTAGCCCGAGGCCGAGAGGACCGCAAGGAATACCAAGAGGTTTCCCAGGGGGCTTCCCTCTCCGAGGCCCTGCGTTCCGTCCCAGAGAGAGAGGAGAACGATGCCGCCGATCGACAGCACAGCCCCGAACCACCCCCTCGGCGAGAGCCTTTCCTTTAGCAGGAACGCGGCCAGGATCGCGACGACGACCGGGACCGATGCGATGATGATCGATGCGCTCGAGGCGGTTGTCCGCTGGAGGCCCGTAGTCTCGAAGACGAAGTAGAGACCGGGTTCGAAGAGCGCCATCAAGGCGAGTCGAAGGTGGCTCGTTAAGGGGATACGGGGCAATCGGCTCCGCAACAGGATGATTGCGAAAATCAGGCTCGCCGCGGCAAACCGGAACACAATGTAGGCGACCGGGGAGAAGCGGGTCAGGACCATCTTGGTGGCGACAAAGGAGCTTCCCCAGAGGATGACCGCGGCGAGGGCCGCGAGGTATGCGGCGGTGAGGTTCGAATGGTTGTCCGTCACGATTCGAGGACTCTATCCGAGGTCGGAAGCGGCTGTCAAAGGGATCGAGAGTACCTGTCTGTTCGGGTAGTAATTACCCAGCCCCGGTGCCTCGGCGCCGCGGGTACGGCGTAACAGGGGCCCTTCTTCCGGAAACCGGGCCGGGTTTGGCCCTCCGGTGCCTCGTGGGCTTGGCACGCTACTTGATTACAAACCCATGTGAATAGCGCCACGCAAGAAGAGGGGAGGATCGCCACAGTCCAGGGAAGCGTCGTCGACGTAACCTTCGACGGTCGACTCCCCTTCACCCGAACCCGCTTACAAGTTACCAAAGAGGACGGCGGCGCCGTCGTTCTCGAAGTGCTCATCCACCTCAATAGGAGCACCGTACGCTGCATCGCCATTACAGCGACCCAGGGGCTCCGCCGGGGGGACCCCGTCGAGAGTACCGGAGCCCCGATCTCGGTTCCCGTCGGGGAAGAGCTTCGGGGACGGGTCATCAACGTCCTCGGGGAGCCGATCGATAAGAAGGGAGAGATAGCCGGTGAGCGCAGACAACAGATCTACGCCGACCCGGTCTCCTTCAACCGCCAGATTACCGGAAACGCGCTCTACGAGACCGGAATCAAAGCAATCGACCTCTTGAGCCCCATCGAAGAGGGGGGGAAGGCGGGGCTGTTCGGCGGAGCCGGAGTGGGAAAGACCGTCCTGATTATGGAGATGATTAACAACATCGCCCGGTTCCACTCCGGCATGAGCGTTTTCTGCGGGATCGGAGAGCGGAGTCGCGAGGGGGAGGAACTCTATCGCGAGATCAAGGAGGTGGAGGTTCTCGACAAGGCCGTCATGGTCTTCGGCCAGATGAACGAAGAGCCGGGGGCTCGCTTTCGGGTCGGCTACACCGGCCTGACCCAGGCCGAATACTTCCGGGACGAGAAACGGCAGGACGTTCTCTTTTTGGTGGACAATGTCTTCCGCTTTATCCAAGCCGGTGCCGAGGTCTCTGGGCTCCTCGGGCGGATTCCCTCCCGGGTCGGCTATCAGCCGACCCTCGCCAGCGAATTGGCGGAGTTCGAGGAGCG
>CAZLDK010000067.1:0-7150 GCA_964558285.1 uncultured Spirochaetaceae bacterium
AAGGCCTGGCGTCGGGGGGTGGCAAGCTTGGCACTGGGCGCTGTGATCGGAGCGGCCGTGCTCCGGACCCGGTTTCTCGTCGGCATCAACACCAGCGCCGGTCAGTCTCTTCTGGGGTTGATGATGATCGCGGGAATTCTCATGGCTATCGGGTACATGTCCTTGCTGATTCCCACCGCCTCGGGGAGGGGCCTTCTCGTCCGCGCTTTGAGAAATACGGGCAAGACCGCCTTCACCCTCTACATATCCCAGACGGTAGTGACTCTCGTTCTCTTTGTCGGTGTTCTTCGCTCCGCCTGGGGGAGTTGGGGACGCGCCCCACTCCTTGGCTACGTTGTTGTCTTTAGCGCTTTTCAGGTGATGTATGCCCATCGAAGACAGGAACGCGTCGGGCAGGGGCCCCTGGAGTCCCTCTGGCGCCGACTAGCGACTGCACCGGGGACACGGCCCGCCACTTAGGTCGTCCTTAGCACCGATCGAATCTCATCGAAGGGGTTTGCTTCCTTGTTCAGGATGCGGTAGACAGCCCCGGTAATCGGTAGCTTTAGGTTATACCGTTGCATCAGTTCTTGAGCCGCCCGGCAGGCCACGACTCCCTCCGGGAGGTAGCCGATGGTATCGATCGAGTCGATAAGGTGATCGATGTTGCCGAACTGCTCCAAGATATCGTCGAGAACCACCGATCGTCCGAACCGCCGGTTCCGGCCGTACTGGCTCCGGCAGGTAACGTCCAAGTCGCCGACCCCGGCGATGGAAGTGAAGGTTTCGGGATGAGTGGAGCCCATTGCGACTCCCATGGTCTGGATCTCGTTCAGCCCCGCCGCGAGGAGGAGAGATTCGGTGTTGTCGCCGAAGGCCTCGGTAAGCTCCTTCAACGCGTCGAGCATTCCGAAGGCGATGGCGATAACGTTCTTCATCGCTCCGCAGACCTGCACGCCTACGACGTCGAGGGAGGAGAACAGCTTGAGGGTGTCTACGGTCATGAGCTCCCGGAAACGAATCGCGTTCTTCGGGTTTTGGCTCGCGCTTATGAGACCCGTAAGACGTCCGCGGCCGACTTCCTCCGCGTGACTCGGCCCGGAGATGTAGACCAGGCTGTTTTTGTAGAAGCCGGGGAGGTAGTCCTCGAGGGTCTCGATTATGAGTCGGGTCCCCCGGTCGGTGGTAATAAACCCCTTGGTGACCACCCCGATAAAGGTGTTCCCCTCCATGATGTTCGGCAACGAGAGAATGGCTTTGACGGTATCGAGAATAAAGAGCGAAGGGATTGCGACGATGATAAACTCTGCCTCGGCGACGGCGTCCGAGAGCTGGGTTACCGCTTCGAGGGAGTCGGGGAGGGGAACCTCCGGGAGATAGCGCCGGTTTACGTGTTCCTGGTTAATCCCCTCGGCTACCGGCTTCTCGAAAGACCAGAGCCGAACTTCGTGTCCCTTCTCCGCGAGCATCTTTCCCAAGGCGGTGCCCCAGGCTCCGGCACCGAGAATAGCTACCCGTCGTGCTTCCATGTTCTAAACGTACTCCTCAAACTGCGCTACGTAAGCTTCCAATACGCCCAAGCTTCGTCGCCAGAATGCCGCTTGGGTCGGCTCCAGGCCCGCCGAACGCACGACGTCGTCGACGGAAGCCGATCCGGTCCTTTCAAGGACCGCTCGATAGTGAGTCGAAAAATCTGTCTTTCCGGCATCATACTCTCCCAGGAGCGCGAGGGAAAAGAGAAGGCCAAAGGCGTAGGGGAAATTGTAAAAGGATAGGTTGTGGTCGTAGTAGTGGCCCTTCACGGCCCACATGTAGGGATGGAGGAAATCCGGGTCCAGGGCGTCACCATAGCTTTCTTGTTGGAAGCGGCTCATCAGGCTGCAGAGGTCCTCCGGCGACACCTCGTGATCGGCTCGAAGCCGAAAGAGTTCCCCCTCGAAGCGGAACCGCGAAAGGATGTCGACTATTACCTGGCAGGCATCCTGGAGGAAGGCCTCTAGGGCGGAGATGCGCTGTTCCGCCGGGAGCTCCCGGATAAGGGCCCGGTAGACCAGATTCTCACAGAAGATGCTCGCCGTCTCGGCCAGGGGCATCGGGTACTGTCGAAGGAGCGCCGGGGCCTCTTTGAGCACCTCGTGATGATAGGCGTGGCCGAGCTCGTGGGCGAGGGTCGAGACCCCGGATACCGAGCCGTCGAAGTTTAGAAGAATGCGGCTTTCCCCGACGGTCGGGAAGGAGACGCAGTAGGCGCCTCCCACCTTCCCGGCCCGGGGCTCTGCGTCGATCCAGCGCCGGTCGAAGGCGGATTTTACAAAGCTCCCGAGATCCGAGGAGAAAGCTGAGAGCTCGCGACAGATAAACTCTTTCGCTTCCTCGAAGGAGAAGCGGGCACCCAGGGAGCCGGGCCCCGAGGCGGCGGCGTCGGTGCCAAGGGCCGGGGAACCACCGCCGGAGACCGGGGCGAATATATCGAAGAAGGCGAGCTTCTCGCGCCCGAGGGCCCGGGCCTTCGTCCGGAGGTAGCGGTGAAAGATGGGGAGTGCTTCTTCGCAGGTCCCGATGAGCGCCCCAAAGAAGCCGTCCGACATCCGGGATTCGATAACAGCGCGTTGAAGGCTATCCTCGAAACCCCTTCTCTGGTCCAGGACGACGGCAAACCCTTTGACCCCGTTGATCGCGTGGGCCAGGGGAGTCTCCATCTGCCGCCAGAGGGCGATCTCCTCTTCGAAAGCCTTTCGGCGAATCTCCCGGTCCGGGTGATGGGCCAGGGACCGGAGCTGGACGACGGTCTTTCGCTGCGGCTTTCGGTCCCCGGCGCCGGGGTCTCCCGGGGGACGCCACTCCGTCGAGAGGCTCGCGCCGATGCTGTCCTGGAGCCGGGACCAGAGTTCCGCCCCGGACCGGGCGAGATCCGCCGCGAGCTCCTCCATCTCCAGGGAGAGCTGAAGTCCCCCGAGGCGACGCTCGAGGGCGAGGACGTAGTGGTATGGGTCCGATGCCCAGGGAAACTCCGGGCCGTTCTCCGCTAGAAGGGCGCGAAACCGGGCCCGGAGGCGGTGCATCGATACATCGAAGCCCTCGAGGCGGTTCAGCTCCTCGAGGATCCGGCCGTTTGTGGTGTCGGTCGAGAAACAAACGTAGGCGTGGGTCTTGAGTGTCTCAGCAAGGTCGAGGCATCGCTCCAGGCCACCCAGCATTTCTGCGGCGGATACCTCAGCCTCAAGACCGGCGATGGTCCCTTGGAGCTCGGCTATGTCTTTCTCCCGCTCGGGGCTATCGAAGCCGGGGTAAATGGTGTCCAGAGACCACCGGGGAAGCGAAACGACGGCGTCGTCGTCCTTCACCGTTACCCTAACCCAGCCACTCGGCGTTTCCGTCGACGAAGGGCAATACCTCCGAGTCGTCGAAAAAGAGGCTCATCTCCCGGGCAGAGCTCTCGGGAGAATCCGAGGCATGGACCACATTGTTCTGGGTAACCAGTGCCAGGTCACCCCGGATCGTGCCGGGGACGGCGTTCTGCGGGTTGGTCGCTCCGGCGAGGGTCCGAACGGTGGAAATGGCATTCTCCCCCTCCCACACCATCGCGACGACGGGGCCGGAGGTTATGTATTCCACCAGGGACGCGAAAAAGGGCTTATCGACGTGCTCTTGGTAGTGCCGTTCGGCGAGGGTTCGGTCGATCGTCATCAGCTTTAGCGCAATAAGGTTCAACCCCTTGCGCTCGAAGCGACCGACGACTTCTCCGACAAGACGGCGCTGCAATACGCCGGGTTTTAGCATGACAAAGGTCCGTTCAAGACTCATAAAGCGAGTACTCCTCGAAGTAGTGTGATGTCGAGCCCTACCGCACCGGTTCTGGGTCGAAGGCTTCGTGGATCAGCTCTTCGACGGAAGAGCCCTCGGCGCCGTGGTACCGGGCGCCGAGGCGGACCGACTCGGTCTCTCTGCTCTCGTCGAGCTCATCGACCCACATTATCCGCGTCTCCACCAAAAAGGTGCGCTCCTGCTTCCGGGACCGAATGAGGAGCGACAGATTCTTGCCGACCTCGATGTTTCGGTTGGTGACAAAGCAGAGCCCGGACCGGGAGACATCCCGTGTTACCCCCGCGTTATAGCTTGTGCCGTCGAAAGAGTAAAGCACATCGAAGGAACAAGGGTAGCGAGGGTCTTGTCGCTGGTCGGAACCGCAGATCTGGATTCGGTTCTTGCCGGCCAGCTTCGCCTCGTAGAGGCTCTTGTCCGCGTTATCAACGAGCTCGCCGACGGTTGTTCCGTGGTGGGGGTAGGTGGCGACACCACCCGAGAGCGTCACCGATACCCCACCGTTCCGGGAACGTATCGTCTCCAGGAGCCGCTCCGCGAAGATAGAAGCGCCCACGGTGTCCGTCTGCGGCATCACGAGGACGAACTCTTCTCCGCCGTACCGTGCGACGAGATCCTCTCGCCGAGCGCTTTCCTTGAGCTCGTCGGATATGCTTTTCAACACCCGGTCTCCGAAGGCGTGCCCCATCGAGTCGTTGATCTTCTTGAAGTCGTCGATATCCACAAAGAGAACCGAAAAGGTGAGGTCGTGCCTTTCTGAGCGGGTTATCTCCCGATTCAAGAACTCTTCGAGGTAGCGACGGTTGTAGAGGCCGGTGAGCCCGTCTAAGTAGGCCAGCCTAAGGTGACGAAGATAGTGCTCGACCTCGATAAGCTTCGCCGACTTAAGGGGGGCGTCGTGTTGCGACCAGAGATCGAGGAGGGCGACCCGCAGATCAACGGGTCGTTCGAGTCGTTCGGAGAGCTGCTGTTGATGCTGGGAAACCGTGTCTAGGTAGTTGGCGGCCTCTTCGTTTGAGAGGCTGAGGTCGCAAAGCGCTTCGAAGAGTGCGGTGTAGCGTTCCTCGTTCTCCGGGAGGCCCTCGAGAAGCTGTGCGGCGGAGAGAAGAATAAACTGCTCTCGTTGGGAAAGACGATCGAGAATTCGCTCTCTAATGTCCAGACGTGCCATAGGTGCTCCCATCCCTGCACGTCCTTGCGATGCAAGAACTTTTTGTGCTTCTGTCAACATAGTTCGACCCTACTTGGCCGTCAACACTTTTATTGTAAGAAGATTCCTTACTATCTTTTAGTTATGAACCACTCGGCAAGAACCGCACAAGACGTGCGCATTACGTCCGCTCTCCTTACCGATCTCTACGAGCTGACGATGATTCAGGGCTACCATCACTACGATCTGAATCCACAGGTCGTCTTCGACATGTTCTTCCGTCGCCAGCCCTTCGACGGCGGATACTCGGTATTTGCTGGGTTGGAAGACCTCTTGAAAACCCTCGAGGATCTTGCCTTCAGCGAGAGCGACTTGGAGTACCTCGACAGTCTGGGGCAGTTTCGGAAGGACTTTCTGGACTTTCTGAAAGATTTTCGTTTTCGGGGTGACGTCTACGCGGTTCCCGAAGGGACCCTCGTTTTCCCCCAGGAGCCCTTGGTACGGATCCACGGGACGCTGATCGAGGCACAGATTATCGAAAGCCTCCTTCTGAACATCGTCAATTTCCAGTGTCTCATCGCCACCAAGTCGTCCCGGGTGGTTCACGCCTCCAACTACGGCAAGGTGCTGGAGTTCGGTCTCCGGCGAGCCCAGGGGACAAACGGCGCATTGGCGGCCAGCCGAGCCGCTTACATCGGCGGCGCCGGGGCAACGAGCAACACTCTTGCGGGCAAAATTTACGGTATACCCGTCAGCGGAACCATGGCCCATTCCTGGGTAATGGCTTTTGAAAACGAGCTCGAAGCCTTCGAGCGTTACGCGGATCTCTACCCCGACAGCACCATCCTTCTCGTCGATACCTTCGACACCCTCGGAAGCGGGCTTCAAAACGCAATAGCCGTCGGGAAGCGCCTAAAGGAGCGGGGGGCCTCCTTTGGGGTTCGCCTCGACAGCGGCGATATTCAGTACCTCAGCGAGCGGGTGCGAGAGGGCCTCGACGACGCCGGACTGGAAGACGCGAAGATCGCGGTATCCAACGAGCTGAACGAGGAGATAATCCATCAACTGGTGGCCGACGGGGCGCCGATCGACCTCTGGGGAGTCGGTACACATCTGGTCACCGGCGGTAGCAACTCGTCCTTCTCCGGGGTCTACAAATTGGCGGCAAAGGAGGAGGGGGGACGTTTCGTACCGCGGATAAAGCTCTCCGACAACCCGGCGAAGTCGACGAATCCCGGAGTCAAGCAGGTGTACCGCTTCTTCGACAAAAACGACTCTCCGATGGCCGACCTCATCGCCTTCGCCGACGAGGAGATCGACCCGCAACAGACGCATACCTTCAATCACCCCTTCGTGGACCTTCGGAAGTTTCGACTGAAGGCTCCGGGTCGTGTAGAGCCGCTTCTAAAGAGAGTTATGCGGGAAGGGCGGATCGAAGGGGAATTGCCGAGTTTGGCCGAGGTCCAGGACCGGACGACCTCCAACTTGCAGCATCTCGACGCGACCTACCGACGCATCATCAATCCTCACATCTACCGGGTCTCGATTACCGATCGGGTGAAGGACACAAAGGCAAGCATGCTTAAGGAATACATCGGGGAATAAATCGGTCTAAAAGTATTGATTCTTTTTTATCGATATCTTAGTATCTACTTGTGGTGGCGAGGGGCCGTGCCCGCTGCCGCGAATACTGTCGCCCCCTGGGAGGAATGCTATGACCTGTGCTCCAACAATCACCCTGTCTGTCTACGGCGGTCGTCGAAAGCGACATTCCACCGATATCGATATAGATGCTCTCGAGCGGCTTCTACCCTCGACTCTCCGGCAGCGCCTGGTCTTCGAGGTCTCCCGGGATCCCTACGCCGGCGAAACCACCCCGGTGCTTCTCGACGGCCATCCGATAGCCGGGAAGAGCCTCGGAGAAATCATAGACGCCATCTACGTACGCCACGCCGCGACCCGAAAGAACTAGCCCGCCGCGTTTCTGCTGCGCTCGTCCAGCCAAGAGCGGGTAGGGGCGTCGAGGCGAGGCCCGAGGGTGGCGAGGACCGATCTCTGGTAGTCCAGAACCCAGCGCTTCTCATCCGGGGACAGCGCTCCGGTGTCGATAAGCCGGGGGGCGAGGGGAGCCAGTCCGAAGGTGCGCAACGCCAGAAAGGGGCCAAAGTCGCCGGCGGACGGTAACCCCTCGCCCTCTTC
>CAZLDK010000067.1:7160-13159 GCA_964558285.1 uncultured Spirochaetaceae bacterium
GGATTCCGTGGCGTCCTGGGCGGTAGACTCCCGGCTCGTTCGACAGCACCATCCCCGGTACCAAGGACACGTTGCTACACTTCGGGGCGATCCGGCAGGGCCCCTCGTGGACATTCAAGAGAAACCCAACGCCGTGCCCGGTGCCGTGGCCGTAGTTCCGGCCACTTCTCCAGAGGACGTCCCGAGCGACGGTGTCGAGTTGCTCCCCCCGGGTGCCTTCGGGAAAACGGACCGTGGCAAGGGCTATGTGCGCCCGTAGCACCGCGGTGTAGTCCCCCCGTTGGAGCAGGTCCGGGTGGCCGAGGGCCTCGACCCGGGTGGCGTCGGTGGTCCCGAACCGGTAGTGGGAACCTTGATCGATGAGGTACAGCTCCCCAGAGTGCAGGGCCGCGTTGCTTTCCGGGCTTACCCGGTAGTGAATAACCGCCCCGTGGGCTCCGGCGGCGGATATGGCCTCGAAGCTCTCCCCCAGGTAGTCCGGGTCCTCGGCCTTCAGCTCGATCAAGCGGTCTCGGCAGTCCCCCTCGGTAATCATCTTTCCGGTATCCATCGCACCTTCGAGCCACCGGAAGAATCGAGCCAAGGCGACCCCGTCGCGGACCGCACTCTCCGCCATACCTTCGATCTCTGTCGGTGTCTTTACGGCCTTCCAGTGTCGGGTCGGCTGGGTCTCCCGCCTGAACCGACCGGAAAACACCTTGCGAACCTGGTAGGGAAGGAGCTCCGGATCTCCGGCAAGCCGGTAGCTCTCCGGGAGGCGCCGGAGGGCGTCGTAGAAACGGTCGTACTCCTCCAGCCGGATGCCAATGTCCGCCTCGGTGGTTGCGAAGAGGGTCGCGTCGTCCCGCTCGACCAAAAGAAAGGCGAGGACGACGGGGTTGTACGGGACGTCCCATCCTCGGATGTTCAGAAGCCAGGCGATATCGTCCAGGGTTGCGACGGCGATGCCATCGAGGTCACGCTCGGCGAGCCACCGCCTGAGCCTTCCAAGGCGCTCCTCTCGGCTCTCGCCGGTAACCTCCGACGAAACCGGCCAGATCTCCGAGGGGCTGGGCAGGGGACGCCGGCTCCAGAGCGGGAGGAGAATATCCGGCACTCCACGAACCGTGATATCGTGGCTCTCGAGGGATTCCTCGAGGCTCCGGAGGCGAGAGATGGCCGTGGTTTCCTCCGGAAGACCGACGGAGGCGCCGGGGGGCAATTGGTCCACGAGCCATTCCTCCATACTCGGAGTTCCGGTTTCGCCGTCCCGATGGAGGATGATCCCGGTGCCGGAGAGGGCATCCTCCGCTTCCAAGTAGTAGCGAGAGTCCGTCCAGAGCGCGGCTCTTTCTGCGGTAACGACGACGGTACCGGCGGAACCGGTAAAGCCGGAGATCCAGCTTCGGCGTCGCCAAAACGCCGGTGGGTACTCGCTCTGGTGCGGATCGACCTCTTCGATAACGTAGGCCGATAGGTTCGCCTCGGCCATCGCTTCCCTGAGGGCCTCAAGTCGCTCTGTTACACTTATCATCAAAAAGAGTGTATCACGCCCAACGACCCGGGTTCTCCTGCTATACTCTGGAATCAGTATGGACAACGTAACCGGCATAAAAGCCAAGATCTTCTTCTACAATCTGGTGATACCCATCGGAGTCGGGGCGGTTAGGCAGAGCTTTATCTCTGTGTTCAACGTCGGGATTGGGGGAACCGTCGGCGAACGGTTTCTGTTCTCCTTTCAGGTGCCTGTTTACGGGGCGATAGTGCTCTTCTCGTTTATTCTCTACGCCATCATCCTTGCAAACCTAAGACCCCTCTTCGTTTTCTTGCGGCGTGGCGAGATGCGGGACAAGGCCCGCCGGGCGGCGGTCGCGATTCCGTGGTATTTGATAGTGCTCCACGTCGGCCTCTGGCTCATAGGCACTACCGCCGTATACGCCTTCGCCTACCATTGGGAGGCCCCGGGGGGTGTCCCCTACGTCTGGTCCCTCGCGCTTGCGGTCTCCTCCGGCCTGGTGACCGGGGTCTACACGGCCCTCGTTTTGAATAACCTCTTGCTCCCTGCCAAGCGCAGCATGGAGATTGCCGAAATTCGTGCAGACGAGCGCGACCGTTTCATCTCCCTAAAAGACTATCTGATTATCGTCGCGGCGGTGGTAACCGCGACCGTCTACTTTTCCTATGCCGCTGTGTTCTACCACGTCGTCGATTCGCCCCCCCGGGGACTCGGCTCTCCGGGTGCAGTTCTTACGGGGGTCGGCGTCGTTTTTCTGCTTCTCTTTCTCCGGTTTATGGCGCTCTCCCAAGAGGAGAACCGCTACCAGATGGTGACCCTCCAGGATAGGCTGCGGATGCTTGCGACCTCGGGGGGAGACCTTTCCCAACGAATCGCGTTCGTAAACTTCGACGAAGCGGCCTACCTGTCCGCGGAGATAAACCGATTCTTGGCCAAGCTCGAGGGGCTCATTCAAGAGGTCAGCAGAGAGGCCCACGACCTCGGAAAGGCGGACATCGCCCTCGCGACGAACATGGAGGAGGCCAAAGAGACCGTCGAGAGCATCGCCGGGGCCATGGAAGACGTCAAGACTAAGGTGGTCTCCCAAGTATCCGGCGTCACGGCGAGTGCCGACTCCCTGCAGAGTATCTCTCGTCATATCGAGGCCCTCGACGCCCGCATCGGCGACCAGTCCGCCAGCGTAACCGAATCCTCCGCCGCAATCGAAGAGATGATAGCGAACCTCCAGTCGTCCGCCCGGAGCATCGAGCGCCTCGGAAAAGCGTTTACCGGCCTGGTCGAATCCTCCGAATCCGGCCGACAGCGTATCGAGGAGGCGACGGGGTTGATGGCGACCGTCTCCGACCAGTCCGAGGCACTCGGCGAGGCGAACACGTTGATCGCGACCATTTCCGCCCGAACGAGCCTTCTCGCGATGAACGCGGCGATCGAGGCAGCCCACGCCGGGGACGCCGGTAAGGGGTTTGCCGTCGTAGCCGACGAGATCCGCAACCTCGCGGAAAACACCGCGGCCCAGTCCAAGTCGATCAAGCAACAGCTCTCGGAGACCCGATCCACCGTCGAGCGAGTCGTCGCCGCCGTCGAGGAAGCCCGGGAGAGTTTTGACTCCGTCCAGAATCACATAGAGGAGTCGGACGAGGTCCAGACTCAGATTCGTCATGCCCTCCAGGAGCAGAGCCAGGGGAGCGAAGAGGTGCTAACGGCGTTACACCAAATTACCGAGATTACCCAGGAGGTCCGCGAGGGCGCCGGGGAGATGAAGGAAAACAGCCGAGGCGCTCTAGAGGAAATGGACCGTCTTTTGTCCCTGAGCAAGAACTTAGAGGAGCACACCGAAGGCGTCGCTGCCGGTGCGGGGCAGATTAGGCAGTCTGTTGCAACCGTACAGGGACTGGTCCAGCAAAGTGGCGAGGGTGTCCAGCGGCTACTGCAACATATCGGCATGTTTAAGGTGTCAGATCGTCGTAGGCTTGGCGAAGATCCCCAAGATACGTTTGAAGCTGCTCCGAGCCTGGACGACCCTTCGACCGCGCTATCTCTACCCGAAGTTGACGAAGACTCGATAGAGCCGATGCAAGACGAAGATCTATAAGCTCCGTCTCCTGCGAAAGCTCCTCCGCCATCTTCAGCTGCTCTAGATCCATCGACGCCACTTTACCACGCTCGTATAATGGGGTCATGCAAGGGGACGTCATAATCGTAGAGGAGCACCATCGCAGGGCCGCAGAGAAGATTACCGAGATGCTCTTAGACCGCATTCGGGAAGCAAACCGAACCTACACCATCACCGTGGCCGGAGAGTCGGGAAGCGGGAAGTCGGAGACAGCGACCGCCGTAAAGGAGGCGCTGGAGGCCCGGGGCCTGAAGGCGGAAGTCCTCCAACAGGACGACTACTTCGTTTTCCCCCCGAAGACCAACGACGGTCGCCGCCGGGCGGATATCGGCTGGGTCGGCCCCGGCGAGGTCCGGTTGGACCTCCTCGACGAGCACCTCAAAGCCGCCAGGGAGGGAAAGCCGGCAATCTCTAAACCCCTTATTGTCTACGAAGAGGACCGGATCGTCGAAGAGGAGCTCTCCCTCGCCGGGGTAGACGTGGTAATCGCCGAGGGGACCTACACCACCTCCCTCGAGGAGGTCGACACCCGGGTCTTTATTCAACGGGACTATAAGGACACCCTCCAGGCGCGGGAGCGCCGGGGACGGGAGAAGTTCGACCCCTTCATCGAAGAGGTCCTCGAGATAGAGCACGAAGTAATCTCCCGACAGGGCCGGAATGCAGACGTGCTTATAAGCCGGGACTTCGAGGTCGCGTTTACCTGATGTCGCCGGGCGCTACCCACCGAGAGAAGCAGATTCGCCGGTTTCTCGACGGCGCGGTCTCCTTTGTTCCCGGCCTCCTTCCCCATGAGGCCGTCGCGCTGCCCCTCTCGGAGGTTCTCGGGATGCTCCGGAGGCGCTACGGCGGGGTCATCGACGACGCCCTCGTTCCGGAGCGCGTCGAACCGGAAGCGCCGGTCAGGGGACCGGCCGCGGATCCCGGGTGGGTCCTCGAGAGCAACCTCGTCGGCATCAACATCCGGACTCTCGGGGATTTCTCCGGTGTCATCAAGTACTCCCTTACCCTTCCGGCGTCTCAGAACGCCATCCACCTCCTTCCCTTCTGGGAGCCCGGCGTCGTCGGGAGCCTCTACGGTATGAGCAGCTGGGAGATAAACCCCGAGTTCTTCTCCTCCGAATGGGTTGCGATCTGCCCCGACCTCGATACCCCTTTCAAGCAGCTTACGGCGCTTGTGAACCTGCTCCGGGCAACCGGCCGCCGGGTCGGCCTCGACGTTATCCCACACACCGACCGCTTCTCCGAGATCGTGCTTTCTAACCCCGGCCACTTCGAATGGCTCCGGCGCCGGGACCTACGCATCATCGATCACCGGGAGAACCTCCACGAGGAGGTCCAAGGCATAATCAGTTCCTGCTGCCCGGGGATCTTCTCCGGGGATCACGACGAAGCGGCCCGGAACAGGCTGCTCTTTGGCCCGCCGGAGGATTTCGAGGGGAGAAAACGCCGGCGGGCCCGTCTGGCCGAAGCCATCTATACCGAGGGCTACGAGCCGGTCCCGGCGACCATGGGGCCCCCGTACCGGGGGCTCGAGGTGGACCCGGCGAAAGAGTACCCGGATGCCGGGGGCTACACCTGGCGGGACTTCCGCATAACCAACCCCGGTCCGATGTCCCGGGTCTTCGGTCCCTTGACCCGGTACAAGCTCTACGAGCGCCTCGACGACAACCGGGAGTGGCGGATCGAGTTCTCCCGCCCCCGGAAACAAGTCTGGCGGTACGTCTGCGACCACTACGGCGAGCTGCAGCGCCGCATGGGGTTCGACTTTATGCGGGGGGACATGTCCCACGTCCAGATGCGTCCCGAAGGGGTGCCGGTGAGGACCGACTTGTACTACGACCTTCTCGGGGCGGTCAAGCGGCGCGTCGTCGAAGAGAACGGCGTATCGCACTTCGCCTATTTCGCCGAGACCTTCATGGCGCCTCCGGACGTGATGGCCTACGGCAACGAGATAGACCACCTCGAGGCCTCCGGCGCCGAGGCGACCCTCGGTGACTTGCAGTCGGTTCCCATGGGGAGCGACGCCTTCCTCCAGCGGCTCCGGTGGTACCTCGACGTCGGCGCTACCCGGACAGTGGTACCCGCCTTTACCATTATGACCGGGGACAAGGACGACCCCCGGTTCGATGAGTTCTACCTTCTCGGAAACGAGGTGCGCTACTTCATGGCCCTCTTCCTTCCGGGCATCCCGAGCTACATGGCGCTCAACTTCGAGGTTCGAGATCCCCACCCGAAGCCGGCCCCGAACGAGCACTACAGCAAGCTCTACGTCTTCCAGGAGTCCGACGGACCGAAGGCGACCCGGGGCCCCTTTGCCTTCGGCAGTAACAGCGCTCTCTACGATGCGGTCTGTCGAATCCGACTCTTCTACGAGGAGCTGCAGCGCCG
>CAZLDK010000068.1:0-4435 GCA_964558285.1 uncultured Spirochaetaceae bacterium
GAGGGGTGGAGCTGCGTGGTGGTGAGGGCGAGACGGCCGAGCCAGGGCAGCGCCTGCCGGCCACCACCGAAAAGTTGCATCAAGGCATAGGTCGCTGCCGCTCCCCCGATGCCGCCTCCGGTTATCTTCAGGAAATCGCGCCTGGTGACCTTTTTTTTCTTATCTGGGTTTAGCTGAACATCAGCCATAGAAACGCCTCCTCTCACTAAAAACGTGAAGAGTACGCGCGCTCCTTTCCAAGGTTGGGAGGCCGCGGCGTTTCCACCGCAACCCTTGGCCGCCGTGGCTTCATTCCCACGACGAGCGCCGACCGTCTATCTTAGAGGAACAATGACATTGTCCTTCCTTAGAGCAGAACGGTTCGGAGTGCCGGCGGCTCCTCGGAGCAGACCGGCAGCGCATTGTTTGTCTAGTCTACCCCGGGGTGTGGGGGCTGTCAATACGCGCCTCTTAAATATCGATATTAATTTACCTAATTTAGGCTAAGCTAACTTCCCCGCTTCGGTTAGCTTCCCAGCGAATCGAGAAAAAATTATTGACAAAGTCGGTCGGGTGCCTTACACAAAAGAAACAGAGGAGAAAGAAACATGAAACCGATAGCAACAGCACTGACGATTGTGCTTATCCTGGTCGCCCTCGTCGGCTGCGGCAACGGGGAAGAAACCACTGCCGAGGGACCGGGCTACGAGGACGGCGTCTATTTTGCGACCTACACCCACGTGGACGGCCACGGCTGGCAGCCATTCCTGGAGATCGAGGTCGAAGACGGTAAAATCGTCGACACAAACTTCGATTACGCCGCCCCCGACGGCTCCCTCAAGAGCAAAGACAGGGGCTACCGGGAGCGCATGGAGGCAGCGACAGGCACCCACCCTGCGCTTTTTTCCGGGGAGTTGGAAAACCGTCTGATGGAGAAGCAGAATAGTCCCGTCGAAGCAGTCTCCGGCGCCACGGGCTCGAGCGAGTGGTTCAACGAGCTCGCCGCCGAGCTGGTCGCGAAGGCCGAGACCGGGGACACCGATGACCTCGTACTCCCGATGAACGACACCTACACGGCGGAAGACGAGCCCGACGAGCGGGGCGGTTGGATAGGCCACATCGAGATTACCTACGAGGATGGGGACATCGTCGAAGTGGACTACGACGAGGTTAAGAAGGATGGCCGAGAGATTACCGACCGGAAGAGCGAGAACGAAGAGTACGCCGAGCGGTACGCGGAAATCAACGACATCACCCCCGCGGAAGTCTACGAGACTCTAGAGTCTCGCCTCGTGGAAACCGAAGACCCCGAAGAAGTCGACGGCGTCTCTGGGGCAACGATTACCTCTCCCCGGTTCCGTGAGCTTGCGCAGGCAGCCATGGACCAACGAGTCTCTGCGACCGTTCCCCGAGAGCTCTAGAGAGCCTCGGCCGCCGGCATCGTCCCCGACGGCCATCTACTCTCCGGGGCCGGCTCCAGGGCTGGCTCCGGGCCCTGTGAAGTCATTACACTTCACAGGGTGCACTCTGATGAGTCTAGCCTGAGTAGCTTCTCCCCCCTCATCTCCGACTGGTTCGGCCGTCGTTACGGGGAACCAACTCCGGTACAAGCCGCCGCCTGGCCGGCCATCGCATCGGGAAAGCACGTCCTCCTTAGCGCCCCCACCGGGAGCGGCAAGACCCTCGCTGCCTTTCTCTACGCCCTGAACCAGCTTCTAACCGGCGAATGGCCGACCGGAGGAATCCGGGTTCTCTATGTCTCTCCCCTGAAAGCACTTAACAACGACATTCACCGGAACCTCGTCGCGCCCCTGGCGGAGCTACAGGAGGCGTGGAGCCCCGGCGCCGGCATGGATCCGGGAGAAATCCGGGTGATGACCCGGAGCGGAGACACTCCCCAGGCAGACCGGGAACGGATGCGCCGGAGACCACCGGAGATCCTTATTACCACTCCGGAGAGCCTCAACCTGCTATTGAGCTCTCCCCGGTCGCTGGAGACCCTCAAGGGTATTCGGTCGGTTATTCTCGACGAGATCCACGCCGTTGCAGGGTCCAAACGCGGCACCCATCTCATAACCGCCGTAGAGCGCCTAACCCGGCTCTCCGGGGAGTTTCAGCGTATCGCGATCTCGGCGACGGTGCGGCCCATCGAGCGGGTCGCCGACTTCGTGGCCGGGTTCCGGACCGCGGAGGCCGGCGAGCCCCGGAGGCAGCGGCCCATCGAAACGGTCGACCTCGGCTCCCGGAAGTCCCACGCCGTATCGGTTCGCTTTATCGCGCCACCGGACGAAGAATCCGGTGCGACGCCGGCGTCCCCCGGGGGGGAGCCCTTCTGGGAGCGGCTGGTGCCGGAGATTCGGAGCCGGGTAATGACCAACCGCTCGACCCTCATCTTTACGACCAATCGCCGCCACGCCGAGAAGTTGGCGCTCCTGCTGAACCAGGACCAGAACGAGATCCTAGCCTTCGCCCACCACGGGTCTCTCTCCCGGGAGGTGCGCCTCGGGGTCGAAGAGCGCCTCAAGGCGGGGCACCTCCGGGCAATCGTCGCCACAAGCTCCCTCGAGCTCGGCATCGATGTCGGAGCCGTCGAGGAGGTGCTCTTTCTCAAGACTCCTCTCTCCCTCACCTCGACGCTCCAGATGGCGGGTCGGGCGGGGCATCAAGTCGGTGCGACGAGCAGGTCGACCTTCTACCCCCTCTTCGGCCGGGATCTCGTCGACGCCGCCGTCGCCGGGCGGGCCGTCGAGGAAGGCTGGATCGAGGAGACCCGACCACCGGAGTGCCCCTTGGACGTCTTGGCGCAGATCGTCCTCTCGATGGCGGGGACCGACCTCTGGAGGATCGGGGAGCTGCTAACCTTCCTCCAGGGCAGCTACCCATACCGGACCCTCACCCGGCGTCAGCTGGACCTGGTTCTCGCGATGCTCGGCGGAAGGTACGCCGAGACCCGCGTCCGGGAGCTCCGACGACGAATCTACGTCGACCGCATCCAAGAGAGCGTCTCGGCGCCCAAGGAGTCTCTGCGCCTTATCTACCATTCCGGGGGGACGATACCCGACCGTGGATACTACGGGCTCAAAGTACAGGGGACGAAAGCCCGCCTTGGGGAGCTGGACGAAGAGTTCGTCTGGGAACGGAAACTCGGGGAGGTCTTCGTCTTCGGTAACAGGGCGTGGCGAATCGTCGGGATCGGAGACCGGGACGTGGAAGTGGTCCCCGCGACCTCCGCCGCCCGGATTCTCCCCTTCTGGAAGGGGGAGGGTGTCCACCGCCGGGTGGAGTTCGCTGAGCGAGTTCGCGGCTTTCTCGGGGAAGCGGATCGACTACTCCACGGCGGGGCATCCGGGGGCCGAGCGCTCGGCGAGCGTCTGGAGGACGAATACCACTTCGACGCCGATGCTGCCCGGGCCCTCGTGGACTTCCTCGAAGGACAACGGAGCCATACCGGGGCGCCGCTTCCGTCGGCTGGGAGCATCCTCCTCGAAGAGACATACCCGAATCGATCGAAGGCGGTTCGACACATCGTCCTGGTGACCCTCTTCGGAGGCGTCGTCAACTATCCCCTCGGCCTCCTCATCCTCGATCGTCTGGAGGAGCGGCTCGGTCCGGTGGTCTCCGTTTTTTCCGACAACGACTCGGTAATAATCCAAACCGACGGCGACGAGCCGACGCCGGACGCGGTCCGAGAGATTCTTCTCTCACTTCCGACGGCCTACCCGGGTATCGAGAAGTCGCTCCGGGCGCGCCTCGAGGGGAGTGGCCTCTTCGGCACCCGTTTTCGAGAGAACGCCGGTCGGGCGCTGTTACTCCCCCGATCCGGGTTCGACCGGCGGACTCCCCTCTGGGTAAACAGGATGCGAGCCCGGGGGTTGCTGCAGGCGGTCTCCAAACACGGCGATTTCCCGATTACCGCCGAGACCTGGCGAACCTGCCTGACGGAAGACTTCAATCTTCCCTCACTGGTCGATCGACTCCTCGACATCCGTACCGGGCGAATTGCGGTCTGGACGGCGTCGACGGCGACACCCTCTCCCTTCGCCCAGACAACTCTCTGGCAGCACACCAACCTGAGGATGTACGAAACCGACGAACCTCGAGGGGCCGGCGGCCGAGGGGCTTTCGGCGGGACGTCTCTCTCCTCCGACCTCCTCCGAGAAATCGCCATGGACCGCCGACTCCGGCCCGACATCCCGTCGGCGATCGCGGACTCTTTCCAAGCCCGCCTCCAGCGTTTGTTGCCCGGGTACGCCCCCGCCTCCGACGAGGAGCTCCTCGACTGGGTCAAGGAGCGCCTTGCGATTCCTGGGGCGGAGTGGGACGAGCTGCTGGCCCGGCTTCCGCCGGGGGTCGGTCCGGACCTACAGGGGCTCGTGCATATCGAAAGCCCGCCGTTGGTACTGGCGCTCGAGCGGCTCCCGGAGGTGGTCCGGCTTTTGGGTTCGACAAGAGAAAC
>CAZLDK010000068.1:4445-13117 GCA_964558285.1 uncultured Spirochaetaceae bacterium
CGGGGAAATTCGAATATTTCCGTTCTATGGTGCTGAGCCTCCAGGCGGGCTCCGCCTTTTTCTCGAGTGGCTTGCCTTTTATGGCCCTGTGACGCCGGAGGGCGTTCGCGGCTCCCTGGGGATCGAGGAGGATCGCCTTACCCAGCTCATCGACGCCGCCACGGAGCAGGAGGCCCTTGTTCGGGACCTCGACGAAGCCGGGTCCTTCTGCGAATACCGTAACTACGAGAGCCTCTTAAGAATTCTCCGCCGCCGGAACCGGGAAGCATCGGTCACCCTCCCGGCCTCTGAGCTCGTGCCCTTCCTTCGTGTCCACCAGGAGGGTTTCCTTACCGAGACCCAGGCGCATCTACCGGAAGCGATTCTATCGTCCTTCGAGGGGTACTCCGCACCCGTCGACCTCTGGGAGACGGAGATTCTCCCCCGCCTCCTGGGAGACCTTCACCCCGGTGCCCTGGAAGCTCTTTTCCGAAGCAGAGAGCTCCATTGGGTCGGAACCGGCCGACGACGGATAACGCTGGTTGGCCCCGAGGGCCTGGAGCTAATCCGAGACGAGGCGGAGGGCCCCGGAGAGGGCGGCCTCTTCCCCGACTCCCAGGGCTGGTACGCCTTCGGCGACCTCATCGGTCGAAACGCCGGTGGCCCGGACGCCGCGCCCCGGGACAGAGACCAGACGGCAAAGCGCCTCTGGGCCCTTGCCTGGAACGGGCGCGCCACCGCCGACTCCTTCGAAGTCGTGTCCCGGGGGCAGCCCGCCGACCGGGAGTCGGGGACCGCGGGCCGGCGGCCGGGTCGACGCTCTTCCGGGGGGAGGCAGGTGTCCGGGGCCCAGCGCCTGTCGGGGCCTCGGGGCCCGTCGGTCGCCCGACGCCCAGGTGGCTTCCGAGGCATGCACACCGTATTACCGGCCCCCCTCTGGAGGAGCCTGCCGGATGCCCAGACTCTTTTCGCCGAATACGACGCCTACGATTTCGAAGAGCTCCGGCGGGACCGGGCCCGGCTCCTCCTCGACCGGTACGGAGTCGTATTTCGGGAGATGCTCCTCCCGGAGCTCCCGGCGCTCTCCTGGGGTCGGCTCTTCCGGACGCTCCGAGTAATGGAGCTATCCGGGGAAGTGGTTGGTGGAATCTTCTTCTCGGGAGTCCCCGGGATCCAGTTTGCCAGGCCGGAGGTGGCAGAAAAACTGGCAGAATGGTCGGGGGCCGGGGGCCCGGGCGGTACCGGCGGCGAAAACCGGCGTCCGGCAGGCCTCCTCCGGTTGAACGCCATGGACCCGATTTCCCTCTGCGGCCGGGGCATCAAAGAGCTCGGATACGAGTTGCCTCCCCGGGTCCCCGGTACAACCCTCCTCTACGACGGTCCCACCCTCTTGGCGATTGCCCGGCGCGGGGGAAGCGAGGTATCGTTCTTCGCAGATCCCGGAAACGGCCGCCTTTCGGAGGTCGTCGAGGCCTTAAAGACGCCGGCCACCCGTCGGATCCGTCGGGTTACACGGCTTATCATCAGACGGATTAACGGTGACGAAGCGGCCCGGTCTCCCTTCGCGAGGGCATTTCACGACGCCGGTTTCGTCACGGATCGAGAGGAGTTGGTGTTCTGGGCGAAATATCTATAGCTGCGGTTCTTATTCGGAGTATCGCATGATTGTCTCACTTCTCTTGATCGTCGGTGGCATCTCGCTTCTGGTTCTCGGAGCAGGCTGGCTCGTAACCGGCTCTTCGGCTCTCGCTCGCCGCTTCGGAGTATCGGAGCTGGTAGTCGGGTTGACGGTCGTCGCCTTCGGGACCTCTGCGCCGGAGCTGGTCGTCTCCCTCGTCGCCGCGCTCTCGGGAAGCCCGGAAATCGCCGTCGCCAACGTCGTCGGCAGCAATATCTTCAATATTCTGGTTATTCTCGGCGCCGCCGCCGTCGTCGCACCGATCCCGGCGCAGCGCAGCACGGCCTGGCGCGAGATCCCCATTGCCCTTGGTGCCGCGGTGCTCTTCCTGCTGTTCCTAAGCGATTCGGTTTTCTTCGGCGCTCGGGCCGACTACCTCGCCAGGTGGGAAGCCGTGGTGCTTCTTCTCTGTTTCGTCGGTTTTCTTTTCTACACCACTCGCTCCTCCGGCGTCCCCCCGGTGCCCACCGAGGGACCTCTTCTCGGAATAGGAATCTCGATTCTGGCGACCGTCCTCGGAATCGGGGCCCTAACCCTCGGTGCACGGGTTTTCGTCCAGGGCGCGGTCTCGCTGGCGACGATTCTCGGGGTTCCGACCTGGATTGTCGGGGTAACGGTGGTGGCTATGGGCACCTCGTTGCCGGAGCTCTTTACTTCGGTAGTCGCGGCTCGACGGGGTCAAACCGACATCGCCCTGGGGAACGCCGTCGGAAGCAACATATTCAACGTCTTCTTGGTTCTCGGTGCCGCCGGCGTCATTCAGCCCGTGACGCTTCCCGCGGGCCGCTCTCTGGCCGACGGGCTCGTCGCGCTCGCCGCTATGTTGCTCCTATTTGCCGCGATGTTCACCGGCAAGCGACGCATCCTCGACCGATGGGAAGGCTGGGTATTTCTCTTGTTCTTCGCCTCGTACGTAGGGTATCAGGTGCTGACTGCCGCACCGGGGTAGCCACGCTTCCGCCCGACGGCCGTAGCCGGCACTTGCCATCCGGCTGCGCCCTTGGCACTCTCTAGTGAAGAAAGCGAGGACAGTATGATCAACAACGACCGGGTGCTTGCCGAATTGGCACACATAAAGGACGAAGAGTCCGGAAGCGACATTGTTTCCCTGGGATTGGTAAAGGGTCTGGAGGTTTCTCCCCCCTCTGTGTACGTGGAGGTGGAGCTGACTACCCCGAACATGGCGGCGAAGGGACGAATCGAAAGGGATGTAAAGGAGCGCCTCGGCGCCCTGGATGAAGACGTCAAAGTGACGGTGCACACTACGCCGATGAGCCGCCGGCGAACCAACAAGGAAAAGCCGACGGGACTCGAAGCGGTAAAATACCTGGTAGCCGTCGCCTCGGGAAAGGGCGGCGTCGGCAAGTCTACCGTCGCGGCCCGTCTGGCCTGGAATCTCGCCGAGCGGGGATACAAGGTCGGCCTTCTCGATGTCGACCTCTTCGGCCCCTCGGTTCCTACCCTCTTCGACATGCACGAAGAGGAGCTGCGGGGGGGAGAGAACGAGATGGTTATTCCGGCGGAGCGGGGGCGACTCAAGCTGATGTCCTTCGGCTTCTGGCTCGGCGATTCCCCGGCGGTCATGAGGGGCCCGATGGTCTCCCAGTACGTCGAGCAGTTCCTCCATCAGATACAGTGGGGGGACCTCGACTACCTCTTCTTGGACCTCCCCCCGGGAACCGGAGACATCCAGCTTACCCTGACCCAGTCGGCCAACGTCGACGGGGCGGTTATCGTCACGACCCCCCAGGCCCTCGCCTACGCCGACGTCGGTAAGGCCGTGCTCATGTTCGACAAGGTCAACGTCCCGGTCCTCGGCGTCGTGGACAACATGGCCTACTTCGACTGCCCCGACTGCGGCACCCGCCACGAGATATTCGGCAAAGGCAGCGCCGAGCGCCTCTCCGAGCGCTTCGGGGTCCCCATTATCGGGCAGCTCCCGCTAAGGCCGGCGGCCTACGGGGGGCCGATAACCTCCGGCGACGGAGAACCGGGGGCCGAGGCCAAAGAAGCCGAAGCGCCGTTCCGGGAGCTCGCCACTGCGACCATCGGCTCCCTCGGTAAGGCCTCTTGGAGCGCGATTCAGCCCGAGGTTACCTTCGACGAGGAGGCGATTACCGTCCGAATCCCCGGCCGGGGCGTTTTCCGGGTAGACAACCGAACCTTACGGGGGAACTGCCAGTGCGCGGTCTGCGTCGACGAGTTTACCGGGGAGCGCCGGATCGGCTACGACGACGTTCCCGAGGACATCCACGCCAAAGAGGTCAAACCTCTCGGGAACTACGCCCTCTACGTCCAGTGGAGCGACGGTCACGCCACCGGATTCTTCCCCTACGAGTCGATCATCGCCCTCTCGGAGAAGATCGGCGAGGCGTAGGCGCATCCACGAGGAATATCGCGTTTCACTAAGAGAAACCCCTTGATACTCCGGGCGTTAGGAGGCTAAGGTTCCTCCGTGAGTACCCTTGTCCCAAAAGCAGTCAAGCGAAACCAGTCCGTAGAAAAGGTAATGCGTATTATCGAGCGAATGGCGGAGACCCGGGGTCCGATGCGCCTCCAGGATGTCTCCCACTTTGCCGAGCTACCGGCGAGCACCACTCTGCGCTTTCTCAACACGCTGATGCAGATGGGCTACGTAACGCAGAGCGACGAGAATCAACGCTACTCCCTTACCTTCAAGCTCTGCGGCATAGCGGAGCAGATCCGTACGAGTTACGGAATACGGGACATCATACATCCCGCCCTGGAAGAGCTGACCCAGGAGATCGGCGAATCCTCCTGCCTGGCCGTCGAGGAGTCGCGGGAGGTAGTCTACGTCGACGTGATCGAAGGGCCGGGAAGCATGCTGCAGACATTGCAGCGGATCGGAAAACGGGCACCTCTCCACAGCACCGGAGTCGGGAAGTCGTTGCTCCTGAACTACTCGCCGGCGGAGCTTTCCGAGCTGGCGGCGGAAACGGGACTGCCGGCCTTAACGGCCAACACCATCCGGTCTCTCGACGGCCTGACCGCGGAGCTTTCGAAGATTGCGAAGAATGGATTCGCGATGGACGACGAAGAGTGCGAAGAAGGAGTTCGCTGCGTCGCGGCGCCGATTCGCGACTACACCGGAAAGGTCGTCTGCAGCGTAAGCGTCTCGGGACCCGTCAGCCGTATGAATGCCCAGCGGGTAGAAGAAGTAGCGCGGCGGCTGGGAGATAAGGCGGCCGCGCTTTCGGTGCGACTGGGGTACGAGGCTCCGGCGTAGGAGAGGAGAAAACCATGCAGCCGAAGATTATCGTTCTCGACGACGACCCAACGGGTTCTCAGACAGTCCATAGCTGCCTGCTTCTGACGCAGTGGGACTCCCAGACCCTCCAGGCGGGGTTGGCGGATTCGTCACCCCTCTTCTTTGTTCTTACCAACACCCGAAGCGTCGCCCCGGAGAGGGCGGCGGACATAACGCGGGAAGTATGTCAAAACCTCGCCGAGCCGCTCCGGGAATACGACCGCCCCTGGCTTATCGTCAGCCGGTCGGATTCAACCCTTCGGGGGCACTACCCGGTCGAGACGGACGTCCTCGCCGAGGAGCTCGGTCCCTTCGACGCCCATTTTATGACGCCGGCGTTCTTCGAGGGGGGGCGAATTACCAAAGAGGGAACCCACTACGTGGTTCGGGACGGAGTCGCCACCCCGGCCCACGAGACGGAGTTCGCGAAGGATTCGGTCTTCGGCTATTCGACGGCGTACATGCCCGACTACGTCGAAGAAAAGACCGCCGGGCGAATCCGGGCCCGGGACGTTATCCGTTTTCCCACCACCCTCTCGGACGGCGAGATGCTCGAGCTCCTCCGGGGCTTGAGCGGAAACGTCTGCTGCACGGTGGATGCCGAGACTCAAGGAGATATGGACCGTTTCGCCCGCCTCGTGCTCCAGGTGGCCGGAGAAGGGAAACGCTTTCTCTTCCGGAGTGCCGCGAGTCTTCTGACCTCTCTCGCGGACCTTCCTCCCCAACCGATCGCCGCCGAGGAGATGGCCCGGTACGTGCCGGAGAACCGTCCGGGACTAGTGGTCGTCGGTTCCCACGTTCCGATGTCGACCCGGCAGTTGGAGAACCTTATCTCCCGGCGCCCGGTGGAAGCGCTCGAGCTCGATGTGGAGGCGCTGCCGGACACCACCGGCGAGGTGGAGGCGAACCTCGCTCGTCGCCTCGCCGGGGCTCACGAAGGCGGACGGGACGCCGTTCTCTACACCAGCCGGGCCGAGCGCACCTTCGCAACCCCCGACGAGCGGCTGGCGTTCGGGGAGGAGATCTCCCGAATCATGATGAGCCTGATCCGGAACGCTCCGGCGACCCTCGGGTTTCTCATTTCGAAGGGGGGCATTACCTCCAACGACGTCTTGTCGACGGGGCTCGGTCTCAAGACGGCCCGGGTCGTCGGGCAGATCCACCCCGGTTGCAGCGTCGTGGTTACCCCGGAGACCCACCGTTTCGGGTCGATCCCCGTCGTCATCTTTCCGGGAAACGTCGGCAACGACGAGTCGATTACGCTGGTCTACGACCGCTTCAAGGGCAAATAGTTCCCGGCGCCCCGCCGAGGCTTACCGGCGCGCGTCTGCCCCCCGCCTTGCACCCCGGCTAAGTCTTCCTCTATACTGACGCCTTAGCCGTTATGACAATGAAGACAAAACACGACATCCCCTTCAACGTTCCCGAGGAGCTCGCGGACGTTTTTGACAGCGTCGAGGTAGTAATTCCCGAATCTCGGGCGGAGCTCTTCGACATAACCTTTTTCAACTCCGACTCCAATCTGGTCGAGGTGGCCTACGAGGTTCCGGGCAAGGGACGGGTCGTCGAGGTGACAGTAGCGCGGTGCAAAAACGGAGCTGCAGTCAACTACGTGGAGCCCTACATGCGCCGCCGGGATCCGGAAGCGATGTTGATCGCCGACGACAACCCGAGCGACAAGAAACGCTACCGGGACCGCTTCGACAGCGATTTCGAGCCCGTTCGACAGGAAACTTTCGAGTGGCTCAAGAATCAGGATCGCCTGATCGTCCTGCCCTTTATGTCGGGTGACAAACAGCGAGGCTATCCAACTCTTCTGGTCGCCCCGGACAACGCCGGCTTTTTCGTCGCCGGCCTCGCGGATCTCCAGGGGTTCATTCCGTTCTCACAACTGCCTCAAGGCTTCAAACCGGAAGCCGTCATCTATCTAGCACCACCCTTTCGCCACACCCACTTCGAAGGTCGGCAAGTCGTCATTCATAATCGACTTCCGAGAATGCACGAGCTCTTCTCCTACAACCTCTACCCCGGTCCGAGCGCCAAGAAGGGCGTCTACGGGATCCTGCTTACCCGGGGCGCCGAAGAGGGGTGGGTTACCCTCCACAGCTCGGCGGTCCGGTTGATTACCCCCTACGACAACGAGTTTACCATCATGCACGAAGGCGCCTCCGGCGGAGGCAAGAGTGAAATGACCCAGCCCCTCCACCGGGAGCCGGACGGTCGTATCCTCTTTGCCGAGAACATGGTGACCAAGGAGGAGTTCCATATCGAGCTTCTCGATACTTGCGAGCTCCACCCAGTAACCGACGACATGGCCCTTGCCCCGCCCTACCTCCAGGCCGGAAGCCGGAAGCTCTGCATCGAGGATGCCGAGGAAGGCTGGTTTCTCCGGGTCGATCACCTCCAGGAGTACGGCACCGAGCCCTTCTTGGAGGGGCTCTGCATCAATCCCCCGGAACCGCTGATCTTCTTGAACATAGAAGGGCACCCGGGGTCTACCTGTCTCCTCTGGGAACACATCGAAGACGAGCCGGGGAAGCGCTGCCCGAATCCCCGGGTAATTATGCCGCGGCATTTTATCCGGGATACGGTGCAGGAACCGGTCGAGGTCGACGTCAGAAGCTTCGGCGTTCGAACCCCGCCGTGCACCCGGGAAAAACCGAATTACGGCATCGTCGGAATGATGCACGTCCTGCCGCCGGCCCTTGCGTGGCTCTGGCGTCTGGTGGCACCCCGGGGCCACTCGAACCCGAGCATCGTCACCGCCGAGGGCTTAAGCAGCGAGGGCGTCGGCTCCTACTGGCCCTTTGCCACCGACACCAAGGTGCGTCACGCCAACCTGCTCCTGCGCCTTATCCAAAACACCCCGGGAACCAAGTACATCTTGATCCCCAACCAGCACATAGGCGCCTACAAGGTGGGCTTCCAGGGCGAGTGGATCGCCCGGGAATACCTGGCTCGCCGGGGAAGCGTCAAATTCCGGCCGGGGCAGCTTCTCGAATCCAGATGCTCCCTCCTGGGCTACGCGCTTCCGAGCCTGAAAGTCAACGGTCAGAGCGTCCCGAAGGGCCTCCTCTGCGTTCACGAGCAGCTCGAAGTCGGTGTCGAAGGCTACGACGAAGGGGCTAAGATTCTCGAGGATTTCTTCCACAAGGAAATCAAGAAGTTCTACACCTACGACCTGGATCCCCTCGGCAAGTCGATTATCGACCTCTGCCTGAACGGCGGAACGGTCAACGATTACGAGTCGCTTCTGGCGCTCTAGTTTCGCGAACTAAATCGCCACACTTCGCGCTTTTCCCTGGAAAAGTATCCCCCGATATAGCATATTCATGAGTGTATCAATCACGTTTATGCGTTCGGGGGAAAAGGATGAGCTGGAAGAAAAGTTTGGCGGTTCGCCGTGTCCTCTCGTGTACCGCTTTGGTGTCGATAGTTCTTGTCGCTTGTTCGAGTCCCGTTGGGGGTACCTCTTCCGGCGGAGATGGCGGCTCCGGAAACCAACCCCCTGCAGTCGGCGGCACGCTGGTGCTCGGCGGGAGCATCGGGGATCAGGTGGATCTGGTAGCGACGGCGACGGACCCCGAAGGCGCCGGGCTGACGTTCGCCTGGGGATTCACGTCCCAGCCGGCCTCATCAACCATAGTCGATTCCGATATTGGAAACCGTACCTCTCTGAATGCGCATTTTACGCCGACTCACGCGGGAACCTACGAGCTGGAGCTCCTGGTATCCGACGGCGAGAAC
>CAZLDK010000069.1:0-2560 GCA_964558285.1 uncultured Spirochaetaceae bacterium
GTGGCGCCGGAAGGCCCCGGAGAAACGTGAGAAAGGGCTCCTCCTCGGGGTGTTCCCGGTAGAAGCCGGTGTTCTCCGTGTAGAGGCGCCGGAGGCTCGTCTCGCTCCAGACAACGAGGTCCGGCCCTGAGGCGTCCCCATCGGAGTCGGCGCTAGTCTCCCGGCTCGCACGTATCGCTTCTAAGGTCAGCTCCTGAGCCTGGGCTAGAGCGGGAAGCTCGTTTCCCCGAGCCCAGCTGTCGCTGTTCTGTTGAATCAGGATCATCCGCGCCCTGGCGGCAACCGGGCGCTCCTCCCGGAGGGCGAAGGCCCCGTAGACGATTATCAGCAGGCTTAGCCCGAGAAAGGCGCCGCCCCCGACCACGATGGCCTGGCGATGTCCGAGGTCGACGGTCGCGAGGGGCGGAAGCCGGCGATCTACTATTTCGAGGATGACCGCGTTGCCGAGGGTGACCACAAAGCCTAGGAGCCAGACCCCCGTGATGTCGACGTGCTGGATAAGCAGCTCCACCGAGGCGGCGGGGTATCCCATGAGTCCCCAGGGGTAGGCCAAAAAGCCGATGGAGCGGAGATAGTCGTACCCCGCAAAGAAAAGGGCCAGGACCAGCGGCCGGGCCCACCCCGGCAGTCTCCGATGGGTACCGAGGATCGGCCCCAGGATAGCGTGGTAGATACCAAAACCGAGGGTCACCCCACCGATGGTCCAGACGCTGAACTCTCCGAAGAACATCAACCAGTAGTTGGTGGCAAACCCGGAAACGACCCCATAGACGGCGCCGATCGTTGCGTCTTGTCGCCAGCCCCCCGGTGCGCGCCGGATGGCGAAGAAATAGGGGACAAGGCAGACGAGACCCAGAAAGAGGTTGCCCTGAAAGAACAGCTCGTTCGGAAGGGCTGCGGCGGTCAGTAGGCCTGCGAAAGCCGACAAAAGAAGGGCGATCTTTAACACGGCGTTAGCATAACGCCGTCATGCTCTTTGTTGAATAGCCGAGAACTAAGGGTTAGAATGAAAACACGTCGCTAGGGAGGGGACGATGCGCATACTTGTTACCAATGACGACGGGATAGACAGCCCCGGCCTCCATGCCATTGCCCTCGCTCTGTCCCGGAAGCACGAAGTCTGGGTTGTAGCTCCGGAATCGGAGCGTAGCGCGATGTCCCACTACATCTCGGTAAAGAACCCGGTGATAGTCCGAGAGGTAGCTCCTCAGCGGTTTACCGCCTCGGGTTCCCCGGCGGACTGCGTAATCGTCGGGATGCTCGGCGTGATGCCCGAAGAGCCGGACGCCGTTGTCTCCGGCATCAACATTGGTCCGAACCTTGGGACCGATATTATCTACTCCGGGACGGTCGCCGCTGCCCGCCAGGGCTCGATTATGGGCAAGCCCTCGGTTGCCGTCTCCCTCGACACCTTTACCGAGCCGATGCACTTCGGTCCTGTCGCCGACTTTGTCGCCGAGAACCTAGAAACGGTCGTCGAGCTCTGGAAGGGTGACCATTTCTTGAGCATCAACGCCCCTAACCGACCGGAAGCTCCTCAGGCTGTCGAGATTACCCGGCCGAGCCACCGGGTATACCACGACCGATTGGAGGAGTTTGCGTCTCCCCACGGGGAGGTTTACTATTTTCTTCGGGGGGCACCGGTCGATACCGAGCTCGCACCGGGGACCGATTGGCACGCGATATCTCGGGGATCGATTTCAATAAGCCCGATATCGATTCATCCGACGATAACAGAGGAGGACGAGACGTACAAAGCGGCTCAGTTCGTCGTCTCCCCCGTATGAGGATGTGATGGAAAAGGCGGTGGCGCTCCTAAAAGCCAAACGGTTTCGTCAGGCGATCCAGGCCCTCCTGGACGCGGAGGTCGAGCCCGAAGAGCGCTCTTTGGTCTCTTACTACCTCGGCCTCTCCTACACCCATTTGGGCAAGTTCGACGAAGCGCTCCTCTACCTGGAGCAGGTTGCGACGGGAGACGTCGATTTTCCCTTTCAGTTCCAGAGCCGGATGATTCTCGGCTACATCTACTCGGTAACCCGACGCCCACGACTCGCAGAGTTTGAGTTTCGTCGCCTTCTCGCCGACGGCTTCGAGTCTACCAAGGTCTACTCCGCCCTCGGACACGTGCTCTACGCCCAGGGAAAGAGCGATGCAGGGATCAAAGCCCTCGAACGGGCGCTGGAGTTGGATGGTGAGAACGCCACGGCGCTCAACTCTCTCGGTTACATCTTGGCCGACGAGGAGGTCTCCCTGGATAAGGCCCTCGACTACTGCAAACGAGCCGTGAGTCTTCGGCCGGAGAACGCCGCCTGCCTTGACTCCCTCGGGTGGACCCTCTTCAAGCTCGGACGGTTCAAGGATGCCCGGGGTTATTTACGCCGCGCCAAGGATCTATCTCCGGAAAGCGACGTCATAGCCGGTCACCTTAAGGCTACCATCGAGGCCGGCAGATGAAGCGATCCTGGGTTCGGGTGGGATTCCTCTTGCTTATCGTTCTTCCAGCCGCTGTCGGTCAGAACATCGATATGGCAGCGGTTCGGGGAGAGGAGGAGTTCCAACG
>CAZLDK010000069.1:2570-13092 GCA_964558285.1 uncultured Spirochaetaceae bacterium
CGTATCACCAGGGGAGGCTCTCCCAGGCCATTCTTGCCTTTACCGAATCCCTCTCCCACCAACCCCAAGACCCTCGGTCGAGAGTCTGGCTCGGTCACGCCTACTACCGGTCGGGTTTTGAGGACGCCGCGCTCTCCCAATGGGAGTATGCCGGGCGCCTCGGCGCCGACACGGCGTATCTTCGCTTTCTGCGGCAGGTAGTAGAAGAGCGGCGGAACGTGGATCTAGAGGCCGAGGCAGACCGGCGCTACGTCGTCGCCGGGGAGCTTTCGGGAACCCCGGGCAATATTCGGGTCTTCTCCCGGCCGACCTCTGTGCGTCCTCGCCCCGACGGCTCATTCTACCTGACCTCTTTTGCGACCCACGAGGTCCTCGTCCTCGACGTTAACGGCGTGCCGACCCGGCAGCTTTCCGGGGGCGTCCTTGGCTTCTCCCAGCCCTACGACATCATGCCGCTGCCGTCGGACGACCTTGTGGTAAGCGAGTTCGGCGCCGATCGTCTGGTTCGCCTCTCCCCCGGTGGACGTCGAGTCCTAGAGATGGGTAGTCGCGGTACCGAAGCGGGAGAGCTTCTCGGGCCCCAGTACCTCGCCGTCGACGAGGGCGGATTTATCTACGTAACCGACTGGGGAAACCGTCGCGTGTCCAAGTTCTCTTCGGAAGGCGACTTTCTCCTCTCCTTCGGGCGGAGATCTCCCGGCTTCGACGGTTTCTCGGCTCCGACGGGAATCGTCGCCGTCGACGGACGCATCTTCGTCGCCGACGCCCGGCGTCGAAGCGTGGTGGAGTTCGACACGAGCGGCAACTTCATCCGGGAGGTCTCGGATATCGGCCTCCAACGACCGGAGATGCTCTCGGTGTTTGACTCCCGGAGGCTCTTGATTGCCGACGGTGATCGGGTCGTCCTTCTCGACGTAGACGATGAAGTGTTGGAGCCGGTAGCCGCCCAGGGCTCCGTCGGCAGTCGACTTACCGGAGTCGCCGTGGATCAAAACGGCACTATTCTCGCGGCAGACTTTGAAGAGGACCTGGTCTACTTTCTCTCCGAGTCGAGTACCCTCTTCGGCGGACTCTTCGTCCATGTCGACCGGGTGATCGCCGAGGATTTCCCCCGGGTTTTCGTCGAGATTTCCGTGTCCGACCGCCGTGGAAACCCGATAGTGGGCCTTCGAAGCAGCAATTTCTTGGCGATGGAAAACGGTCGACGCCTCGACGACGTCCAACTCGTCGGAGCTCCGGACCAGGGCACCAGCACTAGCTTCTCTCTCTTGATCGAAGCCTCACCCGCGGCCGTGGCGAGGCACCAAGAGCTCCAAGCCGCCCTCCAAGGCACGTTTGCCGAAATTACCGAGGAAGACCGGCGGGGAATTATTTTTGCCGCGGACTCTCCGGTAGCCCTCACCGGGTCCGAAGCCGGCGGGTCGCTCTACTCCCGGCACCAAGGGGTCGCTACCCCGGCGTGGAACTTCGACCTCGCGATCCGGGACGCCGCCATGGGGCTTTTGACGCACCCCCAACGACGGACCATCGTCTTCTACGCCGCGGGCCCCCTTCCTGACCACGCCTTCGACCGCTACGGTCTCCCGGAAACGGCGGAGCTCCTCAAAAACAACCAGATTTCCTTTAGCGTTGTCTACCTGACGCCCTCGGTTTCTAGTCTCGAGCTCGATTACCTCGTCCGGGAGACCGGGGGATCCTCGGCCTACGTCTACCAGGAAGAAGGAGTCCGGCCGGTGTTTGAAGCGGCCCGGAGGGTTCCCGGAGGCCGGTACCTATTGCGGTACAACTCCGCGAGCCAAACCGATTTCGGCCGTGCCTACCTCCCTCTTGTCGTCGAAACCTACCTGTTTCGAAAGAGCGGTCGAGGAGAGTTGGGGTACTACCCGCCCCTGGAGTTCTGATTATGGGGTTCAGGGCCCGTCGAGCGCGCCGTCGCGCCGAGTGGGAGAGTATCTGTGATCGGTGCGGTCTCTGCTGCTACGATCGAAAGCGAACAGTGCGAGGCCGGGTCGCTATCCTCTGGAAAAGGCCCTGCCCGTACCTACGGATTTCCAGCGGTCTCTGCACCGTCTACGATAAGCGCCTTTCGGTGTGCAGGGATTGCCGAAAGGTTACGATCTTCCACGCCCTCTTCGATGGCTACATGCCGGAAAGCTGCGCCTACGTTCAACGCTTTCGCCCCTTCGTCCGGCGGCGAGCGCCGGGTATTCCCGCCGAAGAGTGACGGAGAGGCAAGAATCGTATCCGGGAACGCGGCTCGCGTTTGACCGGCCATGGGGCCTATCGTATCTTTTGGGCGTGATCCCTGGGAGCATCGAGCAGACAAAAGAGAAGTCGAAGGAAAAGATAAAGGAACCGGAGATGTACCGGGTTCTGCTTCACAACGACGACTACACGACGATGGAGTTTGTCGTGGAAGTGATCATGAAGGTTTTTAAGAAGCCGGTTATGGAAGCAAACCAGATAATGATGCAGGTTCACAAGGCTGGGAAGGGCTCCGTAGGGGTCTACACCCACGACATTGCAGCCACCAAGGTCCAACAAGTGCGCGAGCTCGCGCGTCAACGCGATTTCCCCCTCAAGTGCACTATGGAGAAAGCATAAGCATGCGAATCAACCGCGAATTGCAGGTAATCCTCAACGCCTCCTTCCAGGAAGCGAAGCAGAGGAAGCACGAATACCTGACACCGGAGCACGTCCTCTACGCCGCGCTCCATTTTGAATATCCCCGGGACGTTGTCGCCGAGTGCGGCGCCGAGCCCGACGAGATCCGCACCGAGGTCGACGGCCATCTTACGGAGAAGGTTCCCGTCGTCGAGGATACCGATCCGTTTCAGTCTCTCGGATTCCAGAGCGTAATCGAGCGGGCGGTGTTCCACACCGAGAGCGCTTCGAAGGAGGAGGTTGATATCGGAGATATCCTGGTCTCCATCTTCGACGAGGAAGAGTCCTTCGGCGCTTACTTTCTCAGAAAAGCCGGCATTACCCGGATCGACCTTCTCCACGTCATCTCCCACGGCCTTTCCAAAGTAGAAGCCGAGGACGAAGCTGGGGAGGACGCCTTCGACGAAGCCGCCGAGGGTGTCGCCGAGGACGAGGACGAGGAAACGGAGGAACAGGCCGGCGGTAAGCGACGTCGCCGGGATCCTTTGAGCCAGTTTACCACCGACCTGACAAAGTCCGCCCGGGAAGGACGCCTCGAGCCCCTCATCGGACGGGAGGACATCCTCGAGCGGACGATGCAGGTCCTCTGCCGCCGTCTCAAGAACAACCCGATTCATCTCGGAGACCCCGGTGTAGGGAAGACCGCAATTACCGAAGGCTTGGCCCAGCGCATCGCCGACGGCACCGTGCCCCCGGCTCTGCGGGATTACACCGTCCTCGCCCTCGATATGGGGGGGATGATAGCCGGGACCCGCTATCGGGGCGATTTTGAAGAACGGATGAAGCAGGTGATGAAGGCGCTGGAGAAGCGCTCCGACATCATTCTCTTTATCGATGAGATTCATACCCTCGTGGGCGCCGGGGCTGTCTCCGGAGGCTCGATGGACGCCTCGAACATGCTCAAGCCGGCCCTCGCGTCGGGTCGGATCCGGTGCATCGGCTCGACCACCTTTGAGGAGTACCGCCGCTTCTTTGAAAAGGACCGGGCGCTCTCCCGGCGATTCCAAAAGATCGAGGTTCTCGAGCCGTCCGAAGAGGAAACCGTCGAGATTCTCAAAGGTCTCCGGAGTAAGTACGAGGAGTACCACAACGTCCGCTACACCGACGAAGCGCTCCGGTCGGCGGTGCATCTCTCTGCGCAGTACATAAACGACCGCCATCTTCCGGACAAGGCCATCGACGTTATCGACGAGTGCGGCGCCTTTACCCGGATGAAGCTCGAAGCCTCGGAAGCCCAAGGCGAGCCGGTGGTGATCACCGAGCACCAGGTGGAGCGGGTCGTCTCCAAGATGGCCAAGATCCCGGAGAAGAGCGTGTCGGTTTCCGAGAAGGATCGCCTGAAAAGCCTCGAGTCGGACCTAAAGTCCATGGTCTACGGCCAGGACCCCGCGGTGGAGTCGGTAGTAGAGGCGGTAAAGCGCTCCCGGGCCGGGTTCCGGCGCCCGGACAAGCCGGTTGCCTCCTTTCTCTTCGTCGGTCCCACCGGGGTCGGCAAGACCGAGCTTGCCCGGCAGCTTTCCGACACCCTCGGTATCTCGCTGCATCGCTTTGACATGAGCGAGTACCAGGAAAAGCATACCGTCAGCAGGCTCATCGGCTCGCCGCCGGGGTACGTCGGATACGAGGAGGGTGGACAGCTCTCCGAAGCCATCCGAAAAGAGCCTCACGCCGTCCTGCTTCTCGACGAGATCGAAAAAGCGCATCCGGATATTTTCAATATCTTGCTTCAGGTGATGGACTACGCCACCATTACCGACAACACGGGGAAGAAGGCCGATTTCCGGAACGTCATTCTTATCATGACCTCCAACGCCGGTGCCCGGGAGCTCGGTCGGCCCTTGATCGGCTTCGGCGAACGGCAGATTACCAGCGAAGCGGTCAACGACGCGGTAGAGAAGATCTTCTCCCCGGAGTTTCGGAACCGCCTCGACAAGGTCGTGCAGTTTCAACGGCTCCCGGAAGAGGTCATCCAGAGCATCGTCCGGAAGGAGATTGCCGCCTTCAACGAGCAGCTCTCGGAGAAAAACGTAACCCTCGAGGCCACCGACGAATGTATCGCCTGGCTCGCGGAAAAGGGCTACTCCGACGAGTTCGGGGCGCGGAACATCGGCCGTCTGGTGGAGGACAAGCTAAAGCGCTACTTTGTCGATGCGGTGCTCTTCGGTAACCTTGCCGACGGTGGGACCGCCGTCGCCGACATAGAGGACGGCGAGGTGGTCATTCGAACCGAGGTGTCGACGCCCGAGGGGTAAGCCGTGTCCTTCCCCTATCTCGACGAGGACCAGGGCGTCCGGTTTCCCCCCTTGGAAGAAGCGACACCCGAGGGAGTTGTCGCTGTCGGTGGCAATCTCTCCCCCGGGATGCTTCTGTCGGCGTACCGCCAGGGCGTCTTCCCCTGGTTTTCCGACGACGAGGAACCGATTCTCTGGTGGAGTCCGGACCCCCGGTACGTCCTCTTCGTGGACGAGCTGTCGGTTCCGGGGCGCCTCGCCCGGAGCCTCAAGAAGGAACCCTTCGACATAACCTTCGATAGCGACTTCGAGGAAGTTATCCGGTCCTGCGCCACGGTATTTCGGCCGAGGGAGATGGGCACCTGGATTACCGAGGAGATGTTTCGCGCCTACACCCGGCTCCACGAGTTGGGGTATGCCCATTCGGTGGAGGCCCGGCGGGACGGAACCCTCGTCGGGGGGCTCTACGGCGTCTCCCTCGGCGGTGTCTTCTACGGCGAGAGCATGTTCCACCGGGAGACCAACGCATCGAAGGCGGCCTTTGTCGCCCTCGTTCGCGGGCTCGGGGCCCGGGGAATCCGGCTGATCGATTGCCAGATGGAGACTCCGCTTTTGGCCTCCTTCGGCGCCCGCTACATTCCCCGGGAAGAGTTCGCCGGCCATCTGATGGCCCTTCTGGCCGAAGAAACCCGGCGAGGGAGCTGGGAATCCTGGTCACCGGCCCCGTAAAGCATTACAAAACGCGTTAAGAATACGCTATATTTCGGCCATGGCATCTTACTGGACCAAACCGAGAATAGTCTTTTTCACCTGGGGCCTCGTCGAGTTGATCGGCTGGCTCGCAACCCACTATTGGCCGGACCCCCGGGTCAATTGGGTCTGGCTCGTTCTGACGATAATCGGGCTGATACCGATGTTTCTCTACATGCCCCTTAAGGCGCAGAAGATGCGGAACATCCTGCTCTTGTGGGTGATTACCGTTACCGTCGGAATGGTAGCCTCCTTCGGCGCCTTCGCCTGGCAGTGGCTCGGGCCACTCCCTGCCTACCTCGGTGCCTTCTGGCTTGTCCTCATGGGGGTCGCGTTCCTGATAAACGCTCTATGGTGGACCCCCAAGCTCTTTACGATCGGCGGAATCGCCCAGATAGCCGCCGGGGTCCTTATCTACCTCGTTCCCTCCCTGATCGGGCCGCAGTACTTGGTCGCCGCGATAGTCGGTTCCGGAGCAATGTTTCTGCTTATGGTCAAATAGGCTTACGACCGAAGAGGGGGCCGAGCGCGGAAATTGTTGACGGTAAGAGTCGTTAATACGTATCTATCTTGTTATGAAAACGAATAACGCTCGACTGTTCTTGATCTCTTTTTCCCTGTTGGTTCTCTTTGCGGTAGTTCCCGGGTTCTCCCAGGAGGTAATCGACGTTACCGACTCGGATGCCGCAGTAAAGGAGATCGTCGTGGAAAACGACGGTCTGACCTTTGTTCCCAACGAGATTCGGGTCAATCAAGGGGACCGCATCCGTCTGACCTACCGTAACACCGGCGGATTCCACGACTGGGTCATCGACGAGTTCGATGCAGCCACAAACCAGATAACCGCGGGAAATTCGGAGACGATCGAGTTCGTCGCCGACCAAGCCGGTGAGTTTGAGTTCTATTGCAGCGTCGGAAACCACCGGGCCCGGGGAATGTTCGGCGCCTTTGTGGTCGTCGCAGATTAATCAGTAGTCGAAGCCGCTCTCCCCGATAAACTCCCGCAAAATGGAGTCGGTGGGGACGTTGCGCTCCGGAATGCCGACGAAGTTGTCGAGGAACCCCAGGAGGCGGATCGCCTCATGGTAGACGTCGTGGCTCGGCTTTACCATGGTCAGGAGGGGCCAGGCGTAGTTTCTCAGGACGGCAAGCTCGTAGTCGAGGGCGGAATTGAAGGCTACGTCCGCTGAATCTTGGTAGGGGAAGATATTGCGGTTTTCCCCCCGGCGAACCGACGGCCACATGTGCAGCGTGTCGAGGGCGCTGTGGCCCCGGAACTGATAGTCCCGGACCATTCGGCGGATAAGCCGGTTATCCGTGGTCGGTATTCGGTTGTGGTCGTCGAGGTTCAGCTGGGTCAGCGCCGAAACGTAGACCTTGAACTTATTCTCGGCGCTGATGCGGGGAGTCAGTTTGTCGTTCAGTCCGTGGATGCCCTCGAGGATAAGAATTCCGTTAGACGGAAGACGGATAGAGGTCTCGCTCATAACCCGGCTCCCCGTCCTGAAGTCAAAGATCGGTGGGTGAACCTCCTTGCCACCGAAGAGGTTTAAGAGCTGGTCGTTCAAGAGGGCGACGTCGATCGCCTGGAGGCTCTCGAAATCGAAGTTTCCCTCCTTATCCCGGGGCGTTTGCTCCCGGGGCACGAAGTAGTTGTCGAGGGAGATGCCAACAGGGACCCGGCCCGCGGCCCGGAGCTGAATCTCGAGCTTCTTGGCGAAGGTCGTCTTCCCGGAGGACGAGGGGCCGGCGATCAAAACGACCCGCACCTGCTTTTCGGCTACGATTCTATCGCCGATCTCGGCAATCCGCTTGTTCTGCAGCGCTTCGGAGACCCGGATAAAGTCGCGTATGCCCCCGGATACAACACGATCGTTTAAGCGCCCGGCGGAACCGACGTCGAGAATGCGGCCCCACTCCTTGTGTTCTTGATACACCGAGAAGAGGAGGGGACTTCCACGGAACGCGCCGAGCTCCCTGGGATCTCCCTCTCCACCAGGGAACCGGAGAATGAATCCGCCCTCGTAGTTTTCCAGCGCGAAGGTCTGGAGGACCCCGGTCCGTGGCGCCAAGGGACCGTGGGCAAGATCCATAATGCCCCCGCAGGTGTAGACCGCGACCTTCGACGCGTTCTGGTGTTCGACGAGAAGCGCCGTGTCCACCATGCCTCGGTCTTGGAAGTAATCGATCGCGTCCTCGTAAGCAAGGTAGGACCGGGTAATCTCGAGGTCTTCTTCTACCAGGCTCCACATGCGTTCTTCGACTCTCTCCAGACTAGAAGGGGCGACGGTCTGCCCCTCTCCGAAGGTGTAGTAGTAGCTGTCGCCGAGGCTATGGCCGATAACCAGGCGGATCTGAGGCGAGATTTGATCAAAGGCCATCGTCAGCAAGAAGCAGAGGCTCCGGCGATAGACCCGTCGTCCCTCGGTTGAGTCGATGGTAACCGGCTCGAGTCGGGCGTTTATCTCTAAGGGATACGACAGGCTGGTAATCTCGTTGTTTACTCGAATCGCCATAAGGTTTATGTCCGCCGGGTCGGTCCCCGCGGTTCTCATGGCCTCTGAAACGCGAATGCCCGCAGGAGCCGTAAAAGGCCCCGCGGTTCCAAGGTGGTAGGTAATGTTTGAAATCATGATCTTGGGTCGAGGAGCTCCTGGCTCTCCTCAGGGGTAAGGGTTCGGACTATCTTGTACTGCTCCTCGGTGGTTCTGACGCTCGGCTGGTCGGTGTATCGATGCCCTTCGGCCGACGCGATTAGGCGAACGATCGGAGCTCTGGGGTCGTCGTTGTTGCTTTCGACGACCATTCCCCGATAGCCGTTGGTAAGCTCGACGTAGGTTCCGAGGGGGAAAATCGACAAGTTGGAGATGAGCGCTCGTAGGACGTGTTCGTCGTACTTGGTGCCCCGACCCTGTATCAGCTCAAGAATCGCCTGATGCGGATCCCCAGCCGGGCGGAAGGGCCGGTCGGCCGTCTGGGCGACGTAGGAGCCCGCCACCGCAATTATCTTGGCGTACTGGGAGATCCGTTCGCCGGTAAGGCCTCGGGGATACCCCGTACCGTCGAGATTCTCCCGACACTCAAGAACTGCGAGACAGACGCTCAAAGGAAAAGAGTATTGCTTGAGAATCTTAAAGCCCAAAACGGTATGCGCCAGGATGGCCTTCCGTTCCTGGGGCGAAAGCTCTTTAGAAGACATATAGACCTGAGGGGGAAGACGGATCATCCCGATCTCGTGGAGTATTGCCGCCGTACCTAGCTCGATCAGCTTGTGGGCCGGAATTCTTAGGGTCGCTCCGATCGCGGTGCTCAAGATCGTGGTTCGTACGGAATGCTCGACGATGTAGTTCTTATCGAGATTCCGCAGGGCGCTGAATCTCAAGAGATACTTTCGGTGCGATTTTACCATCTCGACGAGCTCTTTTATTCGCTCGGACACGGTACGCTGGGAGAGCTCGTTCTTGGTAACGAAGTTGGTAAACGTCTTTTCGGTAAAGTTGAGCATCTGGGCGTAGGTGCTCTGGGCTTCCTTGAGGAGCTCCCGTTCTTTGACTCCCTGCTCAAGATCGATGAGGGGGGCATCTTCCGCGGCGTCGGTAATCGGGGCCGTCGGCGATTCGTCGACCGGGTTTCCTTCGCAGAGAAGCGACGAGTAGCCCCATTTGACCAGCCGATTACGCAGCTCGTCCGTTAGGGGTGTCTCCGGCGACAGAAGAATATACTTCTCGTCAAGGAAGACCGGCTGGGTAAAGTATTTTCCGCTGGTGGCGTCCTGCAATGCTAAGCGGTTCATGCCGAGCCCGTTGACCCCCTATATCCTTTTACTTATGCTAGGCGCTATTATAGAGCACTTCACCATGAAGTTTAAGATTATCTTCATCATCTTCAATATCGTCATTGTTGTCTCTTTTCTCTTCATATTCTTTATGCCCGCCATATTTCTCGGTTGGGAGTACAGCCGTCTCTTTTGGTCGAGCAACTGGCTTCTCGGAGCTGCCTTTGTCGCCGTCCTTGGGGGACTCAACGCCTACTTCTTGTCGAATTGGAAGCTTTTCGGGTTTCTCGAGCGGGAGGAGTGGCTGCGGCTCATCGAGTACCTCGAAGACCAGCTCTATCGAAAGCGGCGCTTCAACCGCCAGCGGATCCGAATCCTGATCAACGCATACATCGTCACCTCCCGAACGGAGGACATCTCGAAGTTGGAAGAGTTTCTGCGAACCGAAAGGCCGACTCTTGTTCCCCGGTTTTCTATTGCCCTCGGGGTTCCTCACCTTCTTAAGAACGATCCGATCGACATGGAGCTCTACTACGGGGAGCTAAAGGACAAGAAAGAGACAAAGGATCCGCGGTGGGTTCGCTGGAGCTACGCCTTCGCCCTGATGCTCGGAAAGAAAGCCGACCTCGCCCGGGACGAGCTCTTGAGTCTCGCGGACGAGGCCAAAGATCCTATCCTGCGACTTCTGACCGCCTACCTCCTCGACGCATACGCTTCTCAGGATCAAGGCGTTCGCAACATTGTGATGGAAACCGTCCGATCGATAACGAGCGAATACAGCGTTGCCTCCTGGCGGAAGGAAGTCGAACGCCGGCGTAGCAATATCCAAATCGTAGTACTCTCAAAACTGATCGACGACGCTACCGCCTGGGCCTTCGAAACCAAGAGTCCCGGCGGCTCCGCCGGCGCGGCACCCTAACCATCCGAGCTATTCGGTAACCTAAGGACACAACAGAGTGGCGGACACGATTAAACCTGGAACCTACATCAAGTCTCACAAGCTGGACGAGGTCCTTTACGACATTCGAGGTCCGGTGCTCTCGGAGGCACAGCGTCTCGAGGAAGAGGGATTCAAGGTCCTCAAATTGAACATCGGGAACCC
>CAZLDK010000070.1:0-13087 GCA_964558285.1 uncultured Spirochaetaceae bacterium
TAATCCCGAGGTTCTCTGTGGTTCGTGATAGAAGAGGAAACCAGGAATCGTCTTCCAGGACGATCCGGCTGAACCCCGCTAGGCGGCGAAGCCGATAGACGCCGGAAACGGCACGTCCCGTGGCCTCTCTACCGCTTGGAGAACTGGAACTGTCGTCGAGCACCAGGTTGCCCGTACTTCTTCCGCTCGACCATCCGCGAGTCCCGGGTAAGGAATCCGCTCTTCCTCAAGGGGCTCTGGTTATTCTCGTCGTAGGAAGCGAGGGCTCGAGCAATACCGTGGCGGATAGCCCCTGCTTGCCCGCTGGAGCCGCCACCGGATACGTTTATCAGAATATCGAACTTACCGATGCTGTCGGTAACATCGAGAGGCTGATTGACGACGTAGAGTTGCTCCCGCGTCGGGAAGTAGTCGTCGGCGTTCCGTCCGTTTATGGTGATCTTTCCGTCTCCCTCGCGGAGATAAACACGTGCCACCGAGGTTTTTCTTCGTCCTGTTCCGTGTGCCAGGTTTACCATGCCGGCTCCTTAACTATCGAGGGGCAGCGGTTTCTGCGCCCCATGGGGATGGTTGGTTCCGGCGTATACCTTCAGATGCGTAAAGATCTTCCGACCGAGACGATTCTTGGGGAGCATTCCCCGAACGGCGCGCTCGATGGGACGCTCCGGAGCACGGTTCAGAACCTTCTGAAGCGTCTCGGATTTGATGCCCCCGGGGTATCCCGAATGGCGGTAGTACATCTTCTGGCTCAGTTTATTGCCGGTTACCCGAATTTTGTCTGCGTTGATAACGACGACGAAGTCCCCCAGGTCCTGGGCGGGATGAAACTCCGGCTTGTGCTTACCCCGGAGAACGCTTGCAATTTTGGTCGCAAGACGCCCGAGGACTTGGCCTTCTGCGTCGACAACGTACCAGTTTCGCTGCACCTTTGTGGAATCAGCGTAGATTGTTTTCATAGCAGTATTTCCTTTAGCGAGCCCCTAAAATCGCACGGGCTCATACAAAAGTCAAGACTCCTTTCGCTCTTCCTGCTGCTCTCGCGCCTCTTCCGCCTCTTCCCGCTTGGCCTCGATCTTGTCCTTTATATCTGCGATTCCGATAAAAAAGGCGATAAGACCGATAAAGGCGGCAAAAATCGGTACTCCGCCCTTGAGAAACTCGATGACCTGGGGTCCCCACTGAAGCGACCAGGACACGGGTAGGACCGAATACACCGCGAAAAGGAGAAAAAGAAGTCCAACTAATAGCGCAACCATTACGAGCCCTCCGAGTCATTGCTGTTATTCGAAGTATACACTACATAGATTTTGGAATCAGTTGTCAAGGACGGGGATGTCGGAGGGGATGGCCGGACGAGGCCTCGCGCTCCGCCGCCTCCTCCCGGCGTTACCGGAGGCCCCGGCGGGCGACCATTATCGCGAAGGCTACCGCGAGGAGCGCCATCGGCAGGCCGGCGAGAACTATGGAAACGAGGGGGATGTCGAAAACCATCACCTGGTCCAACCGGATGACGCCGAATCCGTCGAGGGTACGAAAGACGACCTCGCCGTAGGCGACGATGGTCGCAGTTATGACGAACATCCAGGCGGCGTCCCGGGTCTGAGACCAGAGAACGATGGCCAAAAAGGTCGCGATTGCCCCCACAAAGAGGCGCACCAGAAGCTCCGTCATACGGAGAGCGCCCCGGCGATCGTCTGCGTTACCTCGAGAAAGCGGGCCCATTCCCCGGGGGAACAGTGGGCCGGAAGGATGGAGGGGCCTGGGTATCTAGGGGCGATGTAGAAGCCGTTTTTGAGATAGGTATCGAACATGGCGTCATAGTCGCCCTTGGCACACCGGGGGGTCAAGTAGGGCCCCCGGAGGTCCCAGACGAGGGCAAGGGCGTCCTTGGTGCCTCGGTCACGCAAGGGAATCTCATTGGCCGGGGGCTTCGGAAAGGTCATCGGAAGCGGCTTCGGCCGGTCCGTTTCCCCGGCCTGGGACCGGGGGGGGGACGCCCGACTCAAGAGCAGGGTGCCGTGGGTCAGGAGGGTAAGATCGATCGGCGACAGGCTGTCCCCGGGACCCGGTGCGTCGAGAAGAACGGCGGTGGTGCCGTGCATCCCCGGCAAAACCGGCAGGAGGTAGGCTTGCGCCGGCACGGCGACCTCGAGCCCCGGGCGCCAGAGAGTAAGGGCGGCACCGGCAGCCGGAAGAGCCAAGGCCGGGTCGTCGATTTCCGAAGGCGGCGCCCCGGTAATTCGGGAAACGGCGGTCAACGCCCTCGAAAGGTCGGCGTAGGGGGCAAAGACCCGGCCGGGAAGAAGGGCCCCGAGTGCCTGCCGGAGCCTCTCGGCGCCCCCCCCGGGAAGGGTCGCAAAGAGTCCCCGGTCTATCTCCGCCTTGAGGGCTCTCCCGAGGCCCGAAGGAGAGTGTCCGAGGAAAGCACCGCCCCCGGCCTGCCAGAGGTCCAAAAAGCGGCCTCCGTCTGTGTAAAGCCGGTAGCCCCGGGCTCGTCGTACCGGGGGCAGCCCGGGGTAGCAGTCACCGGGGACACCGGGACCCGGTCGGAGCAGGAAGTCTTCAGTAGTCACCGCTAATCCGCCCAGGGCCGCGTACCGGGGGATGAACTGGGCTCGGTGCCCCGACTCGAACTGCACCATCACCATCGTCTGATCTCCTGAGCGCCACTGCCGAATAACCATCCCGCTGCCGTAGTCGTCGTGGTAAACCGCGGTTCCCGGGGGGAAATCGCCCTCCCCGGACGCCGCGGAGGATTGGTCGTCGACGCTAAGAAGCTCTTCCGGGATTTCTTCGATAAACCGCGACGGCTGGAGGGGAAGCCGCCGGCCGTGGACCCGACGGCTTCGGCAGCTCGTCAGGTAGAGCCCCTCCCGGGCCCGGGTTACCGAAACGTAGAAAAGCCGCCGCTCTTCCTCGAGCTCCTCAGGGAACTCGTCGCCGCTCCGGGGAAAGAGCCCGTCCTCGAGCCCCGTAACGACGACAACGTCGAACTCGAGCCCCTTGGTGTTGTGCATGGTGATAAGGGTCGCGGCGTAGGGGTCCGTCGCGGCCTCCTCCTCCCGGAGGGAATCGAGCTCGATGCTCTCGAGAAACTCAACGAGCCCCTCCATCGTTCCCGGAAAGAGAGCCCCGGCGTTTACGAGCTCCTCGAGATTCTCCAAACGTATCTCACTCGCGTCCTCGTCCCGGTTCCGGTAGAGCTCCTCGAGACCGGAGCCCGAAAGAATGTCCGAGACGACCTGCGAGAGGGTGTCGCGGTTCAAGCCGGCGAGGGCTTCTTCGAAGAAGCGCGCGAGCTCCTTCGCGGCCTTGCCCTGCTTCGCGCCGAGTCTTCCTGCGACCCGGGTGAGCGCTTCGAGGAGGTCGCACCCGGCGCTCCGGGCGAAGTCGGTAATCTTCTCGAGGGTAGCGGGCCCGATCCCTCGGGAAGGCTTTCCGACCAACCGCCGAAAACTCACCTCGTCGTTTCTATTGGCAAGAAATTTTAGGTAAGAGAGGGCGTCCTTGACCTCCTCCCGGGAATAGAAGCGGACGGTTCCGACCACCTGATGCGGAACCCCCGCTCGGAGAAAGAGCGTCTCGAAGGTTCGCGACTGGGCGTTGGTCCGGTAGAGGATCGCAAGAGTCTTCTGCGACTTCCGAGCGGCGTTCGCCAGATCGAGGCAATACCGGGCTTCGGCTTCTTCGTCGTCGAGAAGGGCGAGAATAGGCGGGGAGCCTCCGCTCCGCTCCGTCCAGAGCGTCTTGCCGAGGCGGCTACGGTTTTGCCGAACCACTTGCGAGGCGACGTCGAGAATTCTCGAGGTGGACCGGTAGTTCTGCTCCAGGCGAACGGTCGTCGTGCCGGGAAAGGAGGCGTCGAACTCGAGAATGTTTCGGACCTCGGCTCCTCGAAACCGATAGATCGACTGATCGTCGTCCCCGACGACGCAGAGATAGCCGCCGGGCCCGAAGAGCAGCTTGAGCAGCTCGAACTGCGCGATGTTCGAGTCCTGGTACTCGTCGACGAGGATGGCTCGAAAGCGCTCTCGGGTTCGCTTGAGAACCTCGGGGTGGCGCCGGAGAAGCTGAATCGGCTTCAGGATAAGGTCGCCGAAATCGGCGTTGCCTATCTCCTTTAGCCGCGCGTCGTAGCGGCGGTAGTACTCGTCGATCTGGGGCTCCGCGGTGGCGATAGACAGGTCGTCTTCCGGGGTCAGGCAGTAGTCCTTGCACCGGGCGATGGCGTGGGCCACCCGGGCGAGGTGGCTCCGCTGCTGCTCCGGAAAGAGCGTACGGAGGAGGGAGACCGAATCGTCGTCGTCGTAGATGGTAAACCCCGCGGGCACCTCCGCGAGGTGGGCGTTTCGCCGAAGAAACCAGGCGCCGAAAGAGTGGAACGTGCGGATGATGACGTCGGTTGCCCGGGGAGAGAGCTCCGCCGCCCGGTGGCGCATCTCCGCCGCGGCCTTGTTGGTAAAGGTGACGGCCAGGATGGAGGACGGAGAGACCCCGAGACTCTCGATCAGATGGGCGATCTTGACCGTTATGACCCGGGTCTTACCGCTTCCGGCCCCTGCAAGAATAAGGAGGGGGCCACCGAAATGCTCTACGGCTGCCGCCTGTTGTGGATTCAGCGACGCGAGGTAGGATGCCATGCCGTCTATTCTGTGGGCATTACGACGGGGTGTCCAGGTAGGCTTGCGGAGTTTCCGGGGTTTCGGCCCGGACAAAGCGATAGATGGCGTAGAGCAAGAGCGGCCCGATGACGATGGTGGTGATTCCGGGCTTCTCCTGCAGAATAATCAGGCTCAGGACCGTGGCAAACACCGGCTCTCCAAGGATGGCGGTCGCTACGACCGACGTTTTGAGGTGGCCGAGGGCCCAGTTGAAGATGCTGTGACCCAAGAGGGTCGGGAAGAGCGCCAGACCGAGGAACCAGAGGTAGTCGCTCCCGGGGTGTCCGAAAAGGGGAGCCCCGGTCACCAGGCAGGCGCCGAGAAGGGTAAGTGCGCTCGTAGCGTATACGACGTAGACGTAGACCCGTGCCGAAATACCCCGGCGAAGGAGCCGCCCGATAATCAGGTAGCCGCTGACAAGAACTGCCCCCGAGAGGGCCAGCAGATTGCCCGCCACCTGGTTCTCTCCTGCGGCGAAGTCCCCGACCGAGAGGGCGGCGGTGGCAAGAACGGTCAAAAACATCCAGAAGACCGCCTTGGGGGTTAGTTTTTCCCCGAGAAAGAGCCAGGCGAGGATTGCGACGAAGAGGGGGTGTGTGTTGACAAGAACCACGGCCACCGCGACGTTGGTTCGCTTTAAGGCGGCGATCCAGGCGACGAAGTGGACGGCGAGGAGGACCCCGCTCGCGAGCATCAGCAGGAGGTCCCGGCGTCGAAGCCGGGGCATTCGCCGTACGACCATCTCCGGGGTCAGCAAGGCCACCGCGAAGAACATACGATAGAACGCAATGGTCAACACGGGAGCCGTCGCCAGCTTGATGAAGATGGCGGACCAGGACATAAAGAGCACCCCGATGACCAAGGCCGCCCGGGGCGAGATCGAGGGGCGAGAGGGAAGCTTCAACTGGATTCCGAGACGGCCTGAAGGTCGAGACCCGCCACCCCGATGATTTTGCACTCCTGGAAGCTACCGCCGGGAGCCGGAGGACCGTGGACCACGACGGCCCCGTCTACCTCGGGGGCGTGGGCGTAGGCTCGACCGAGGGCCAGGGGCTCCTCCTCGAAGGGCTCCTCGATGAGGACCCGTTGCCGGGTACCAACGAAGCGTTCGAGCCGCCGGTTCGCAATTTCGATCTGGATACGCTCTATGACTCGACGACGGTCGGCCCGGATTGCCTTCGACACCCGGGCGCTGCCCTTGTTAAACTCCGCAGCTGCGGTGCCTTCCTCCGGAGAGAACTCGAAGATACCGAGCCAGTCTATCTCCGCCTTCCGAACAAATACTTCGAGGCGGGCGAACTCTTCATCACCCTCTCCCGGAAAACCGACCATCAGGCTGCTCCGGATCACGGCCTCGGGGAGCGCCCGGCGAATCCGCTCGACGGTGCGCAAGGCGTCCTCTTCGGTCCCGCCCCGCCCCATTCGGCCGAGGACGGTTGGGTCGGCGTGCTGAAAGGGGATGTCGAAATAGGGGAGGATCGAAGGATGATCCGCGACAATCGAGAGGAGCTCCTCGGTAATGGATTCCGGGTAGAGGTAGAGCATCCGTATCCAGCGCTCGGGGTCGATGGACCCGATTTGCCGAAGGAGCTCGGGCAATCCGGAGCCGATGTCCCCCCCGTAGCTTCCGAGATCCTGAGCCACGAGGGTAACTTCCAACACACCGCGGTCGAAGAGATTTCGCACCTCGGCGGCAACGTCTTCGGGCCTCCGGCTTCTTCGGTGCCCCCGGATCGCGGGGATGGCGCAGAATGTGCAGCCTTTGTCACACCCTTCGGCGATCTTGACGTAGGCGCTCCCGGGCATCGACAGAAGGTGGCTCCGGCGCGGCGACGCTTCTTCGGGCGTGGTGACGCCGGCTGGGACGAAGACCCGCCCGTCGCCGTCGACCAGCGCCCCGAGGCGCCGGGAAAGGGCGTAGAGGTCCCGGTTCCCAACGATAGCCCGCACCTCGGGCAACTCGGCTTCGAGCTCGTCGGGGTAGCGCTCGGCCATACAGCCGCCGAGAACGACGGCGGCGTCGGGGAATCGATCGCAGTAGTCGAGAACGGTGTCGATCGACTCCGTCTTGGCGGCCTCGATAAAGCCGCAAGAATTCACGAAGATGGTGTCGGCATCCGCGGCTTCGGAGACCACGCGCCATCCCTGGTGCTTCAAAAGCTCCATCAAGGTTTCGGCGTCGACTTGATTCTTTGCGCAACCGAGGTTGGCGATAAAGATCGATCGTTTCATGGCCGGGCGCCGGCTAGTAGACCGGAATCAACTCGAGACGGGAGCCGTTTCCGGTCGGGTTGTTCGTCCAGCGCACCATTCCGACGCTAACTTCTCCCGGCTCTCCGATATCGAGCTCTTGTCCGGCGACCCGCATCCGGGCCACCCCGGCGTTGGAAAGCCAGAACTGGAAAAACCGATCCGCGGTCGTTCGGAAGGTGTCGCCGTTCTGAAGGTAGCGCTGCTCCTGTTCTTCTCCGTCGGCGTCGTAGCGGAAGAGGGAGAACCCCCGGAACTCTATCTCTACGGAGAAAGGCTCCGGAGAATCGGACTCGAGAATCTGAACCGACACCCGCTCTCGCTGCGTCACGTTCGTGCTACCGATCGCCGGAGTATCGGTCGTCTCACCAAGGGGAAGCTCCGCGACCCCGGCACCAGCGGTGCCGTCGGGAGACTGGACCACCCGATCGAATCGGACGACCAGACTCGGTGGGTTGTCCCCCGGGGCAAGCTCCCTGACGATAACCCGAATGTCACCGACCCCGTCGGCGTTCAAGTCGAGTATCTCCTCCCCGCGCTCCGGAATCCGGACGCTCCCGGAGGGAAGCTCGAAGAGGGCTTCTTGCCCCACCCGAGCAAGGGTAACGGGGTAGCGTTCGTCCCGCACCGGAACGACGATGACATCACCCTCTTGAAATCGGCGCTCGAGTATCTCGTCGACCAAGGGATAGGTGTCCCCGGCGGCCTGAACCTCGGCGGCGACGACGGCCGCAGCGTCTCCCGAGCGCCCAAAAACACCGCTGCGAACCAGAAGAAGGACGCCAAGCCCCAAAAGAAGCAAGGCGGAGGCAATAGCGACGACGGGAATCCAGGGTAACGTGCGTTTGGCGACGATTAGCTCGTCGATGGGCGCCGGCTGTTCTTGGAGCTTGAAGCTCTTGTAGAGATTGACCATCTCTTGAGGATCGAGGTCCAAAAACATGGAATACGTCTTGAGGAACCCGATGAGGTACGGCTCCCCGGGAAACGCATCGAACTCCTCGTTCTCCAGAGACTCCACGTAGCGCTTGGCTATGTGGGTGTCTCGAGAGACCTGGTCCAAGGAGTAACCCTTTTCCTTTCGAGCCGTCTGGAGCTTCTCTCCAATCGATTCCATGGAGTTAGGCGTCCGGGTCAAAGAGAAAGTCGGAATAGGTATTCGCGCTGGCCGGAGAATCGTACTCGAAACGCCGGGCCGGAATGTTCTGGTTGATCCTAATGTTCTCGAAATCGAAGACAATTTCGTCGTAACCGACGGTTATCCCCTCGATGCGTCGAATAAGGAGATCGTCGCTAATAGAGAGCGTCAACTGACGAAAGCCTTCGGTCGTCGAGCGCCAGGTCAGCCTTAGCTTGGTCACGAGCTCTCGCGACTCTTCGTCGAGGGGGACAGGCTCCGGATCGTCGAGATAGGCGATGCTGTAGTTGCTTCGCAAGAGACTCAACCCTTCTTGGCTGGCCATCGACGCCACATCCCCGCTTCCCCGGCGCCGAAGGCTCTGCTCGAGCACGACGCGGGGCGGGACGTAGATCCTCAGACGCTCGCCGTCGGATACAAGGACCTGCTCCTCCGGATCGGTAAAATCGATGCGGAGCAAATTGGGAGCCCGGTAGTAGAGGGTACCCTCCATATTCGATTCGTCCCGTTGGATCCGGACGGTTGCGACGTAGTCGTTGATTTCCCCGTAGCGCTCAGAAACGTCGTCGAAGAAACGAGGAGCCGTCAATATGTCCTGCGCGAAGAGCATTCCCGGGAGTAAAAAAAACAAAATGGTTATATATCGATATCTCATAATCGTCCAGATAGCCCGCTATCGTCCCTCAAAGGTCAATTCTTTGTCAAGAAGCATAAAACACCTCACAAATTTCGGAGTTGATCCCGAAGTTGGGCGGCGCGTTCGTACTCTTCGTTGTCCACCGCCTCTTCGAGCTCGATTCTCAGCTCATCCTTCCGGTTGAGCGGTTGCTTGTCGATCTGCCGAAGTGCCGACTCGAGATAGGTGACCGAACGAGCCTTCTCGAAGCGAAACGCCGGCGAATCGATGTCGTCGAGGTCCTCGATCTGCCGAATGGCCTGCCGGACGATCCCTTCGGCGACATCTTTTATTTCGTTCTGAATGGAGAGCATTGCCCGAGAAATCGCGTTCATCCGGAGGATGTACGGTTTGAACTGCAGGACCGCGTTTCGGTCCGTGTCGCTGTCGCAATAGCGCTCCAAGAGGCTGCAGAGGCGCAGATTGTGGGCCGTGTCCCTGGCGACCCGCTCGAAGTCGTTCAGCTGAAACAGAAGCAGATAGCGGTAGTAGAAGAGGACACCCTCGTTTTGCAGGTCGCCGGCGGCGACATGATCGATCCGGAATGCCGAATCGTCTCCCATTTCCGCGACGTGGACGGAAATCTCGGCTTCGATGTGATCGACCACGCTATCCGCACCGAAGGGCCGCTCTCCGTCGGGCCGGCCGTCCAACTCGTATTGCTCTATCCCGAGGGGAAGGCGGACCTGGAGTACCTTCCGCCCGTCTTCGGCGTTGATGATTCGGGTCGTTTCGTTCGGATCGTACTCCCAGGATGTAAGCAGCGATGTCAGATCTTCACTCATCCTCTCTAATATAACACCCGAGCGAATGGACACGAAACACCCAATTCCGTAGGATGCGCCCATCATGGTTGTTCTTTCTCTTGGCGGGTCGATTATCTCCCCGGATAACGTCGACGCGCCGTTTTTGCGCGAATTTCGGGATCTTCTGACCTCCTACATCGACGAGTCGGAGGAGCAGGTAGTCATCGTGACCGGAGGCGGTGCCCCGGCACGGCGTTACCAGGCAGCGTTCCGAGAGATCGTCCCGGAGGGTAGCGCCGAAGACCAGGACTGGATCGGCGTCGCGGCGACGCGCCTGAACGCCGCTTTGGTAAAAGCCGTCCTCGGCGACTACTGCCGGGACCCCATCGTTACCGACCCCACCGAGCCGGATGGTATCGCGGGTATGGTTCTTGTCGCCTCGGGGTGGAAGCCCGGTTTCTCGACCGATTACGATGCGGTGGTTCTCGCGGAACGGCTTGGCGCCCGCCTTATCGTCAATCTTTCGAACACCGACGGCGTCTACGACGCGGACCCTCGAACAGATCCCGACGCCAAGCCGATCGAGCGGCTTACCTGGGCAGAATTGCAGAAGCTGGTGGGAACCGAGTGGATTCCCGGCCGAAACGTGCCCTTCGATCCGGTGGCAACCAAGGCCGCCGCGGAGCTCGGAGCACCGCTGATAGCCGCCGCCGGGAGGGATCTCGAAAACCTCCGCGCCATTCTGACGGGGGGACCCTTCAAAGGCACGCTGGTCGACTAGGCAGAAAGACGCCGCGCCCGCGCTGCGGCAAGGAGCTCTTCGAGGAGAACGGCCGCCTCGTCGTCTAGGGCGTCACCCCGGGGATGATACCTGGCAGCCTCGAGGAGGCCCCGGGCCACGGTCCGGTTGTCGTTCTGGGTGCCGAGGTAGCGGAGAGCAGCAGCGGCGCCGTCGAGACGGGTAAGGCTTCCGGCAATCGCCACCGCCACCTCGGGGGAATGGTCACCGCCTTCACCGAGGGTCTGTCTGGCCCGGGACAAAAGGCGCCGAGCATCGTCTGTTCTGCCGGCATCCAAGCTGAGGACCGTCGCCCGAGCGAGGATCTCTCCCCGATACTCCGGCGCCTCAAGAACTTCGAGAAGACTCTCGACCTGCGATATCCCGCCTTCGGTACCGTAAATCGGAAGCAGGCTCCTCAACAGTGCTGCCTTCTCAGCGTCTTCCGGAGTGTTCCGTACGGCGTCTACCGCGGACATCACCTGGAGCTCGGCCAACTGTCCTTCGTCGATCGCCAGATAGTAGTCGGCGACATAGCGAAAAACCTCGGCCCGGCGCAGTGGATTCACCTCCCGAGAGGCTTCACGAACGGCCCGAGAGAAGGTGACGAAAGCAGTTGGTCTATCGTCCTGCCGAGCGTAGTAGTAGCCGACGTCCGCGAGCCCTCGGGCGCGAATCGACCCCGAGGGGAGAAGCTCGGCAACCCGAAGAGCGGGTGCCGGCGCGTCGAGGCGAAGGAGGTTTTCCAGGGCCCGGAGGCCTTCGACGGCTCCCTCCGGAGAGACCGCGGGTCGTCCCAGCTCCATCTCCCGGAGAATCCGGTTGAAGTACTGCTCCCTGTTTCGTACATCCCCTGCGACGGAAAAGACGTAGGCGACGTCGCTGAAGGCGATCCCGCGAAGCCACGGATTGTCGATACTCTCCGCCGCGGGTATCGCCTGCTGGGCGAGGGTCGCCCCGGCGGGACCGGCACCCTCGGAGGCGTACCCCTCGGCGACCCGGGCGAGGAGCCGGACCCGAAGAGGCAGGTCCTCGGTAACCAAGACAGCGCTGACCACCTCCTGGAGCACCAGGTAGGTTTCTTCCCCGCCGGCAAAGGCAACATCGACGGCTTGGAGCAAGAGGGCACCCCTACGGGCGGAGTCGGAAAGATCCCGGAGCTGGTCGAACACTCTTTGGAGCGCTTCGATTGCCGATTGAGGCTGGTCTACCGACAGGTATCCTCGGGCGAGCAGCAGATAGTGCTCCGGCTCGGTTCCGCCACGGCCCTCCTCTCGGTTGGCAAGAAGATCCGCGACGTAGTCCACGACGGCGGAGGCGCCGTTGGTGTCATCTCGCTCTGCCAACAGCGCAACGGCGTCGTCGTAGAGCTCCATTCGGTCGTCGAAATCTCGAATGTTGGCGGCGACCTCGAGAGCAGAAGGGAGAAGCGAACTACGGCTATCGATGGCCCGAGGATTAAGGCGAGGCTCTCCCGATGGGCCGGAGAGCGACGCGCAGGAGAGGATTAAAAACGATAGAAGCGACGCTAATGCCGCGCGGGATGACTGAGACATTCGTAACCTTCCAGAAGATACCACGATTGCCCCTACATCCCTACGTATCCAGCGAGGCGTTTAACTTTATCGTGCCCCGCCTAAGCAACGGGAGAAATGAGCAGTTTTCCGTATTTATCGTCGCCTTTCGCGTACCCGAGAACCACCTGCTTCGGCTTACCCAAGCGCTCGAGCACTCTTAGGCTCAACTCGACGCTTCCGACTCGGCACTCGTTCTTGAGGTAGACCGTACCGTAGACGCTCTTTCCCTCGCCGCTTTCGAACTCGTCCCCGGTCGCCCCGGCAAAAATTTTGACCACGTGGCTCGCCGTCATCATACCCAGATCGTAGCCGTCGTTCGGATGGATGTTGATCGTTTTTTCGTCGAAGGAGTAATCACCAAGTGCAGATAATGGCCCTGTCTTTTTCATAGTACGGTAGCTCCACTTTCAGGTATTGTTTCAGAAGAGTCAATTCCCCGCCGGCTGGCGGTGTTTGCATCTATTGTTATAATGCAGAGGATGCATCCCTCCCAACCTTATATCAAGCAGTTGCGCCGTATTCATAAAGAAGGCCGGGAGCTCTCGCTTCAACAGGTGGAAGGACGGCTTCGGGACGCCTTCGGAAGGGCGTTGAGCGGCATTCCCGTGGAGCTCGTGGAGGAGCTGTTCGACTATTCCCTGGACCGGATGCGCGGCTCGAGGGGAGAGGACGATTCCGAGGCCGTTTCGGGCCCTGAGCTCGTCGAGGAGTTTTTGCGGACCGGGGCCCTCGTGGATCTCTTCGGCCGGGATTATGACACCGAGGAAGATCCCTTGACCGAGGAAGAGTGGCGCTTCATCGCCGAGGTGGTGCCCGACTACGGACTCGAGATGGACATGGCGACCCTGGAGTACGTGATGAGCCATTTGGTCGAACGGCGCATGCTCTAGAGAGTGCTCCCACAATTGTGTTTTTTTTTGGAATACACCTCACGCCATCACCTAGGCCGGGACCGTCGGAGCGATCAGCTTCCCCGGCGTCATCCACCCCCCGAAAAAACTTTCTTGTATGCACGAATCTTTTGAGGAGCGCTCCGTGTCTGATATCGGCAGACCGGCATATCTCGACCGAATGGTACCATTCTTTGACAAGCCGTTGATCAAAGTCCTAACGGGCATGCGTCGCGTCGGAAAGAGTAGCCTCGTTCGCCTGCTTGTACGGCCCTGCGGGAACGAGGCGTTCCGGAATCCCGAATTATCTGCATCAACAAGGAGTCGATGGACTGGGACTTCATTCGCGATGCGAAGGAGCTTTACCAGTA
>CAZLDK010000071.1:0-13079 GCA_964558285.1 uncultured Spirochaetaceae bacterium
AGGCAAAGACCACCGTCATCCCGATGGCCATGAGCGTTATTCCATCTTGCATCATCGTTTAGCTATCCTTGGATTCTGCTCGCCGAATGAGCTCCTCTGCAAGGAGGTCGAGGGGATCGACAAGATGCGCTCCACGGTATTGCGGCCCGGGCGCCCCAAAGGGGAACTCCGTACAGCCGAGAACGATCGCCGCGGCGCCCCGGTCGAGCAGGAAGTTTAGAAAGGATAGTAAACTACCTTGGGCCATCGTGGTAGCCGGCGTGACCGCTTTTAAGCCCCAATTTCTGTTGTAGACGATGTCGTGGAGATCGTCTTGGGACTCCGAGGGGACCTGGAGGACTTCTATCCCCGCTTCGGATAAGGCGTGGGAGTAGATGCCCGCGTTCCGGGTCCCTGTGGTGCTTATGAGCCCCACCTTGCTCCCGGAACCGTACCGGGAGACGATCGCTTCGACGCAGGTGCGCACCATATGAACCACCTCGATCGGCGGGACCAGCTTCCGGACCTCTTTTTCGAAAGGCTCGAATATCTCGGGAGCATGGAAGGTGTTGCAGGGAACGCCTGCAACGGCCCCCCCGGCGGGGTGGTCTTCGATCGCCGAGCACGCGTGCCTCATGACCTCGGCCATTCCGATCGCGGGATTCTCCGAGACCGTTCCCACGAGGTACTCGGTACGGTCCGGGACAATCCGAGACTGTGAGAGGTGGATCACTTCGTGATGGGACTGATCGGTCCCATCCGTGACCGTGTATTCGATAATCTTACGGTGGAGGAGGACGCCGGCCATCGGGCCGACGCCTCCACCGATTACAATCGGTCGGCGCAAGGTTACGCCGGGCTGCGATTGAGAACTTCGAGGTCTAGTTCGTTCTCGGTCTTTGCGATGATAGTGGTACCCGCCATATCTCCGGTTACATTTAGGCTCGTTCGACCCATGTCGAGGAGCGCGTCGATACCGAGAATCATAGCATAGGCCATCGCGACTGCCGATCCCTCGGCTACCGGCATTCCGACGGAGTTAAGGACCATCAGGAGCATAATGGCGCCCGCTCCCGGTACCCCGGCGGTTCCGATGGACGCGAGGACAGCGGTAATGATAACCGTCATCTGCTGCGAGAAGCCCAAGGGAGACCCGATGGCGTTGGCCACGAAGATTGCGCAGACACCAAGATAGATGGCCGTCCCGTCCATGTTGATAGTCGCGCCGAGGGGCAAGGTGAAGGAGGAAACCTCCCGCTTTACGCCCAAGTCGTCGGCGCTCTTCAGGGTGACCGGCAGGGTGCCGCTCGAGCTTCGGGTAACGAAGGCGGTCAGCATAGCGGTCCGGGCGCTGGCGATAAACCGTACGAGCTTGACCCCGAAGATCCGGAGTATACCGCCGTAGACCAGGAGTAGTTGAACGATGAGCGCCAAGTAGACGGCGAGGGTAACGGTCAACAGGGGGCCGAAGGCCTCTGCGCCCTGGGCGCCGAAGACGATCGCGATCAGCGCAAAGACACCGATCGGAGCGTATTGGAGAATCCAGCCGACGACCTTGTACATAGCCTCGGCCGCCCCTTCGAAGAGGCTCAGAAGCGTATCCGCACCCCTCTTGATCTTGTCGTTGCCGCTGACCTGGAGCACGGAGACCCCGATACCGAACATGAGGGCAAAGAAGATGACTTGAAGGACTTCCCCCTGGGCAAGAGACTGGATCGGATTCGTCGGGATGATCGCGATCAAGGTGTCCACCACGCTCGGTGTCACCAACTCGCGGCCTGCGGCGGCTCCACCGCCGAGCTGGAGACCCATCCCCGGCGCGAAGATGTTACCCGCAAGGAGCCCGAGGGCGACGGCAAACGCGGAGGTCAGCAGATAGAAAGCGACAACCTTTACCCCGACGCGGCCGAGGCGGGCGGGGCTTATCGACGCCGCACCGACCACAAGGCTGGTGAAAACGACGGGAATCACGATCATCTTCAACAGCCTGACAAAGATGTCTCCGAGGGGCTGAATCACGGAGATGCTTGGCCCAACGATGAGTCCTACGACAGCACCGAGGACAAGGCCTACGAGAATGCGAATCAGAAGATTCGTCTTGAAGTACCAATTGAACATGGCACGCCTCCAAGTGTGGATTTTAGACTATTCTCTCTCCGATCCATGGAATCTGCTATTGGCCAAAGGGCGTAGATTATGCGGAAGGTCCCGCCCTGGGGCCTCGTTTCGTACACCATTTGGTGTAGAAGACTTTAGACAAGGTCTTCATCGATCACTTTTTTTACGAACTCCGCCTTCGAAGAGACGTTCAGTTTCTGATAGATGTGGAGGATGTGCTTCTTCGCCGTGGACCCGGCAATCTTACGCTCGTCGGCGATCTCCCGGTAGGTCAAGCCGTTGGCAACGTCCTGGATAATCTCCCGCTCCCGGGGCGTTAACCCGTACTCCCGCTTCGGGGAGTTCGCGGTACCCTTCCGGATCTCCGCGATGAGACGGGTCGCAACTGCGGGACTCAAGGGAGCCCGCCCGTCGCACGCCTCCTGGATCTGTTCCACCAATACTTCCGGTCGGGTGGTCTTGAGCAGATAGCCGTCGGCTCCGTTTTGAATTGCGGTCAGAATCCGCTCCTCGTCTTCGAATACGGTCAAAATGAGAACCCGAATAGCCGGACGGCTCTCCTTGACACGGCGGAGGGCTTCGATTCCGTCTATCCCCGGTAGGCCTATATCCATAAGCACCAGGTCCGGAGCCGGGGCTTCCTCGAGGTACGCAAAGAGTGACTCGGCGTCACTAAAGACCTCCGACACCTGAAACGCCGCGTGGAGGCCGATCAGGTAGCGAAGGCCCTCCCGGACTTCGGTTTCGTCGTCGACGATGGCGATGCGGAGCTCCCGGGTCACGGTCTTGGCTCCCGTGGAATCCGGATAACGAACTCCGGGCCGTGGCCGTTTGACCGGACATCCACAGATCCACCGAGCCCCTCGGTTCTCTGTCTGATGCTACGAAGGCCGAATCCGTCGCCGGCGGCCGAGGTCCCGGACGGAAACCCGCTGCCGTCTTCGGCGAAGGCGAGACGGACGGTGCCTTCGTCTGCGGCGAGCGAAATGGATACCGTCTGGGCGTCCGAATGCTTGAGAACGTTGGTTACCAACTCGTCGATAACGTAGCGGAAGAAGCGGCGTTGGATCCGAGAAAGGCTCTGTGACTCGAAGGCCCTCGCCCCTTCCAGGTCGAGGCGGATGTCCCGGAGGTCGAGGCGCCGGCGGACCCGGGTGTCCAAATAGGCGTCGAGTTGGACGTCTTCGGCGAGGGGGCGACCGGTCAGAATGACCCCCTTTATGCCCTCCATCGCTTCCCGGCAGTTACTTTGTATCCGGTCGAGCATCTCGCTTGCCTTGGGCGGAAGCGACTCGGGCACCGATTGTGCGACGGAGGTACAGATAGAGATGTTGGTAAGGCGCGCCCCGAGGGTGTCGTGGAGATCGTTGACTATCCGGAGCCGGGTGTTTTCCTCCTCCAATTCGATCAACGCCCGGGTACGGGCCTTTACCTTCTCTTCCATGCTCTCGGTGTAGTCGAGAACGGTGTCGGCGAGGGTGTTGATCTCCCGGCCGAGAACGGAAAACTCGTCCTCGCCCCGGACGGGCGCCCGGGCCGTCCGGTCCCCCGCGTGGAGTCTGGCGATGACGTCCATCAGCTCGTTTAGCGGCGCGATGATCACCTTGTTGTTGATGATCGATTGACCTAAGAGAAAGAGAAGGAGGAGCACAAAGATGCTGACCAGGATGAGTCCGAATACTTCGTCGGCATCGGCGACGATCGACTGATACGGCAACCCGAGAAGTAGAATCCACCCGGTGGTTGGAACCGTCGTGTAGCTAAAAACGGTCCGCCGGCCGTCATAGTCCGCTTCGAAATGCCCTCCCGCCGATTGCCCGATTCTATCGAAGAGCTCCGGGCTGAAGGCCGAGAGCTCGAGGTTGTCGGCCGCATGGTGAGCGTACTGGCTGGCGATAATCCGGCCGTCCTCGGCAATCAGGACCGCCTTTCCGTCCTTGGGAATCTTTAGTTGCCAGAGAACGCTCCGGAGGCTATCGAGCATCAGATCGATTCCGAGGACCCCGACGAGATCCCCGTCAGGGTGGCGAACCGGGAGGGCGCCGGTTACCCCGAGGACCGGATCGCTCGCGTAGACGTAGGGGTCGGAAACGATAAACCGGCCGGCATCCATCGCCTGCACAAACCAGGGGCGAACCCGGGGGTCGTAGTCCTCCGGAAGGTCCGGCTCGAAGTCTTCGAAGCCGGATCCGATTCCGTATTCGTGCATGGCGCCTTCCGTGGTCCCGATGTAGATGGCCCGGACAAAGGTGCTCCGGGCGCTGACCGCGGAGACGAGGACGTTCTTGAGGTCCGGCTCGTCGATTTCGTAGACGATCCGCATCGAGGCAAGGCTCTCTGCAAGGTTGTTTATGTCGTTGAGAAAGTTCTCGATCTTGGTGTTTGTTTCCGAGAGGATGGTAAAGGAGAAGTCTTCGACCGTTCGGACGGAAAAGCGCCGCATGTTCAGAACCGTGGCCAGCGCCGCAAAAACGATAAAAACCACGATTGCGGATACGGTAAACACGATAAAGCGAGCCCCGACGCTCCCCGTGCCTTCGCGACGGCGGCTACTCATTGGGGGGCCGACCACTGAGAGAAGTCGATGCGATCGAGATCGACGTTTCCGCCGGAGAGAATGATACCGACCCGCCGCCCGGCGAATCGGTGGCGCACCTTCAAAAAGGCGGCGAGGGGAACCGCGGCGGACGGCTCTACGACCAGCTTCAGACGCTCGTAAACAAGGCGAAGAGCACCGCCGATTTCGTCGTCGGTAACCGTGACGATCTCCTCGAGGTGACTCCGGAGAATAGAAAAGGTACGTTCCGAGAGATTTGTTCTGAGGCCGTCGGCGATGGTGTCTACGGTTGCGTTTCGTTGAAGCGTGCCGGTGGAAAGGGAGCGGGCGGCGTCGTCGGCTCCCGAGGGCTCCGCGCCGATGAGTCGCGTTTTCGGGGAGAGGTAGTGCGTCGAGAGGCAGGTTCCGCTCATCAACCCTCCGCCACCGATGGGGCCAAGGATGGCGTCGAGCTCGTCTACTTGTTCCAAGAGCTCCCGAGCCACCGTCGCCTGCCCGGCGATTACCCGCTCGTCGTCGTAGGGGTGGATAAACGAGGCGGCCCTCTCGGCAAGCACCTTTTCCATCTTCTCCTCCCGGTCCTCGATCTGGGGTCCTGATTCGATGACCGTCGCGCCGTAGGCCTCGACCGCGGCTCGCTTTACCCGGGGGGAGTTGGAGGGCATGACGATCCACGCCGGCACCTCGTAGGTTCGGGCCGCGAGGGCGACTGCCTGGGCGTGGTTTCCCGACGAATGGGTTGCGAGCCCCTTTGCCCGGTCCGCCGGAGAGAGGAGGGCGGTTGCGTTGCTCGCTCCACGAAACTTGAAGGCACCGACCTTTTGGAGGTTCTCGCATTTAAAGTGTACTTCGGTGCCGAGAAGCTCATCGAGCATCCGGGAACGAAATACCGGGGTTCGGTGGACGTGCTCGGCGATGCGAAAGTGACTTTCTTCGATGCCCCGGGGGGAGAGGAGTTCGGAGGTTGGCATGGCCTTAGAATACTCTCTTTGGGCATCCTAAGATCAAGACCCGGGTGAAGCTGGTATGGTAGTATGCGCCGAATGCGAAATCGGAACACCACGGTGAAACAGGATATTCTTCGCGTCTTATCGGCTCTTTTCTTTTCCCAGGCCGGGGGCGAGCCCCTCGGAGGTACGGATTTCCGTGAGCTTCCGGATAGCGAAGCCGGGAAGCTGCTCAAGAGCTTTGCCGTTGGCCAGGGAGACTCTTTTGGCGACTCTTCCCCGGAAACGTTCCTGGGTCTGGGAAGAAAGCTTCTCCTCGAGGAGATGGTATCCCTCTGCAGCTCCGACGAAGATGCAGAAAAGGCGCTCGCGGGTGCTGTCGAGGTTCTCGACTCCGGCCCTCCGGCGTGGAACCGCCGTACCCGTGGGGCTCTTTGGAGCCTCTTCTTCCCCGAGGGCGCATCCCTCGAAGAGGATCGAGAAGGCGCCGTGAGCCGATTACGGAAACGGCGACAAGTAGCGATTACCACTGCGAACGAGACGCCGATTACCAACCCGGTTCGGGAGCTTCTGTTTACCTCCAACGTACTTGTGACCGTTCCGGCGGACGCCGATTCCGATGGGGTGAACCGGCTGCCCCGGGAGCTGCGGAATCGTGTGGTGCAGACGATGAGTGAGCCACAGCTCTACCACTACGACCACCCCATACACATCGGGGTTCCGCTAGAGTCCAACGAGGCCGTCTACGGCCTCCGGGGACTCGACAGTATGATCGCCTTCGAGAAGAAGCGGGGAAACGTCGACGAGGATGCCAAGGCGACGGTTCTCCTCTCTCTGTCGGTTACCCACGAGGGCCTCCACACCGTCGCACCGGACTATCTTCGCCGGGAGCTCTCCAGGGCCGGTGGATTCGAGCACCTCCACGTTTACCTTTTTACCGAGCTCGAATGCAGAAAGGTCGTCGATGCGCTCTGTGAGGACAAAGAGCGGGCCGGGGTTAATAGCGTCTTCGGCGTCGACGGAGAGTACGGCCGGCACTACAGCTTTCTCAAGGCGATTGCCGCCCTCTGGCAGGCAACGGTAGACCCGGGTGTTCGGGGTACCTTCAAGATCGACCTCGACCAAATCTTTCCCCAGGAGGAGCTCGTGGCCGAGACCGGGGCGTCGGCCCTGGAGCACTTCGGTACTCCCCTCTGGGGTGCCCGGGGCACGGACCAGAACGGCGACGAGGTAGAGCTCGGGATGATAGCCGGCGCATTGGTCAACGAGAAAGATATACACAAGGGACTCTTTACACCCGATGTTCCGTATCCCGACGACATTCCGCCGGGGGAATCCGCGGTCTTCTACAACCGGCTTCCGATGGCTCTGAGTACGGAAGCAGAGATGATGACCCGGTACGACGGCGACGGGAAAAACCCCGACGGGGATAGCCTCGACGGTCGGGAGACTTGCCTCCAGCGCTTCCACGTCACCGGTGGCACAAACGGAATTCTGATCGACTCCCTGCGGCGCCACCGACCCTTTACCCCGACCTTTATCGGTCGGGCGGAGGACCAGTGCTACATCCTCTCCCGACTCTACGAAGGAGACGGTCCCTATCTCCGGTACCTTCACAAGCCGGGGCTGATAATGCGCCACGACAAAGAGGCCTTCGCCGGGGAGGCCATAGAAGCAGCGCGCCACGGGCGTTTCGTCGGTGACTTGGTTCGAACCTACTACTTCAGCCGCTACGCCGAGGCGCTTCCCTGGGGGTTCGACCAAATCAAAAGGGAGATCGACCCCTTTACCGGCTGTTTCGCGACAAGGCGGGCCTGGAGCGTTATCATGTTGCGGTTGGTTCTCCACTGCGGAGCCCTCGCCGCCTCGGAGAAACGGGGAGAAGACGACGCGCTTACCGTGTTGACTCTTGCGGCGCAGCGCCTCGGTCCCCTCGCCGCGAGGGAGCTCGGCGCCGGCGACGTCGTTAAAGACGAACCGAGGCCTCGGGGTCTCGACGAGGTGCACCGGCGCTACCTCCGGGAGCGGGATGCCTGGGGGCGCTACTATGACGCCCTGGATAACTCGGCTCGAGACCCGGAGGCGCTGAGGGCCGTTATCGAAGGGTCACGTGTTGTTTGATGTCTCCCACGGGGCCTATCTGGGACGCCTCTCCGGAGTTTCCGGCTATCTGACTTGACCAGGAGCCCCGGTTTGCCGGACTATACCCGCCAATATGAGCCAAAAAATAGTAATTCTCGAAGGGGACCAGACTGGGCAAGAGCTCCTCGAGCAGGCACTCCGTCTTCTCGACCCGGCGATAATTCGCGCCGACTTTGACCTTGTCAGGTTCGATCTGAGCCTCGAAAATCGCCGCCGTACCAAGAACCAGGTTGTCTACGAAGCAGGTGCGGCAATGCGGGAGCACAAGCTGGCCCTCAAGGCGGCGACCGTCACTCCGGAGGAAGCCGGAGACGTCGGAAGCCCGAACCGCATCCTCCGGGAGGAAATTCACGCGGACATCATTCTTCGGACCGGCCGACGGATACCGGGCGTCAGGCCGATAGCCGGTGTCTACGCCCCAATCAGCGTGGTACGCATGGGGAGGGACGACGCCTACGGCGCCAAGGAGTGGCGGGACGGGGAGGTAGGGTCTCTCCAGGAAGAGGCTTTTCGAACCGAGCGAATTTCTCGGGGGGTCTGTCGGAACGTTGCGGAGTACGCCTTTCTCCACGCCCGGAAGACGGGGGCTAAGGTTTTCGGAGGCCCAAAGTTTACCGTGAGTCCGGTCTACGAGGGGATGTTCAAAGAGGAGTTGGACGCCGCCTCCAAGCGCTACCCCGACGTCCAGTACGAGCCGCAACTAATCGACGCCACCTTCGCTCTCCTCTTGGCTACCTCCGGGGAGCCGATGGTCATTCCCTCCCTGAATCGCGACGGTGACCTGCTGTCGGATATGGTGCTACAGATGTTCGGATCCATCGCCGGGTCCGAGTCGATGGTTATCGCGGTGAGCGCCGACGGTGGTGTGGAGTCGGTGATGGCCGAGGCGCCCCACGGAACGGCCCCGGCCCTCGAGGGGCGAAACGTTGCGAATCCCATGGCGATGATTCTTGCCACCGCGGGGCTTCTTTCCTACGCCCAAGGGCAAGACGCCGCCCGGGCGAGCCGCTCGGTCTACGAGGCAACCTTCGAAGCGGTCCACGAAGGGGTTCGGACGAGCGACCTCGGGGGCGGTGCGAAAACCGACGAATTTACCGACGAAGTCATTCGTCGGGTTCGGAGTAAACTGGAGGTCTGGTCCGCCCTAGGTTAGAGAAATCGTTGCTGTGGAACCCGGGATTTGGTACCCTTGTATATGGGACCCGGTGGGTAACCCACTGCACCATGGCAAAGGATCCAAGCGTACCGGAGGGACATCCCTCAGAAAAGGACTACGTCCTCCACTATCGCCGGCTCGTTGACTCCCTCCAGGAGGGCTTTGCCCTCGCAGAAATCATCCTCGACGGCGACGGGAAGCCGGTGGATTACCGGTTCCTCGAGGTGAATTCCGCCTTCGAGTCGATTACCGGTATCCCTCGTGAGGTTGCCCTGGGGCGCAGGGTACGAGAGCTCATTCCCGACGTCGAAGAGGCCTGGATCGAAACCTACGGTCGGGTTGCCCTGACCGGAGAGAGCGTACGATTCGAAGCAAAGAATAGCTTTCTGAACAAGACACTCGAAGCTTTCGCCTACTCCCCGGAGCCCGGGCTCTTCGGGCACCTTTTCTCGGATGTAACGGAGAAGAAACGAGCGGAGCGAGAGCTTGAAGAGAGCAGGAAGATTCTTGAGGCCGCCGTCAGCCAGTTTCCCGGTGTTTTCAATATCTACGACAGTGACCGGCGTCTGCTCTACGCGAACGAATACTCACTGCTCCTCACTGGTCTCTCGGCGAAAGAGATCGTCGGACGCCGAGACGAGGAGGTCTTTCCTCGGCATCTATGGGAGAAGTATCTCCCGGTTCTCGAGAGGATTTGCGGGTCCCTCGTCCCCGAAGGCATAGACGTTCGGTTCGTCGACGGGTCTATAGAAATTGTCCAACGGATCCATTTTACGCCCATCTTGAACCAAGACGGTACGCTAAAGTTTGTCGTTGGTGTCGGCCACGACATAATCGACCAATCTCGTAAAGAAGAGATGCTCCACGTTAGTGAAGAGATCGCGAGACAGCACCTGGCCGAAATCGAAGGTATCTACCGAAACGCCCCGGTTGGCCTCGGCGTCTTGGACCGGGATCTCCGCTTCGTTCGCATTAACGAACGGCTCGCGGAGATAAACGGCTTCTCTCCGGAAGAGCACGTCGGGCGTACCGTCCGGGAATTGCTCCCAGGGCTCGCCGACGAGGTGGAGCCCGGGCTTCGGCGCGTTCTCGACACCGGGGAAGCGATCCAAGATTTCGAGTTGACCGGCGAGACACCAGGGAGTCCCGGGGTCGAGCACACCTGGATGGAGAGTTGGTTTCCAATCGAGGATTCGGAGCACAGGGTTGTCGGCGTGAACATGGTCGTCGAGGAGATCACCCAGCTAAAGAAGGTCGAAGCCGAGCTTGTCGAGATAACCAGAACCCTGGAGACTCGGGTAAAAGAGCGGACGCAGTCACTTGAGAACCGGACCAAGCAGTTGCGACACCTTGCGGTTCAGCTCATAGAAGCTGAGGAACGGGAACGCAAGCGCCTCTCCGACGTTCTCCACGAAGACCTCCAACAGCTCCTCGCCGCTGCGCGCCTGCAGTTGCATCGAACCTTCCGTAGCGTAAAGGAGTCCGAGTCCCTCGAGAGCGCGAGCGAGCTGCTTGGTCAAGCGATACAAAGGGCCCGGCAACTCTCCCACGAGCTTAGCCCCGGTGTCCTATCCCACTCCGGTCTGATCGCGTCCCTCGAATGGTTGGTCCGACAGGTCGGTGAACAGTTCGGCCTGGCGGCTCGTCTCGAAGTAGGGGACTGTGATTTCGAGGTGAGCCCATTCGTAAAGGTGTTCGTGTTTAGGTCGATTCAGGAACTGCTCTTCAACGTGGTAAAGCACGCCCGGGTGCGGAGCGCCGACGTGCGCCTCGGTTGCTCCGGAGGAGACCTCGTCGTTACGGTCGCCGACAAGGGGCGGGGTTTCGACCCCGCTCGGCTCGAGTCGGACCAGGGTCTCACGGGGCTCGGCTTGTTCGGAGTCCGAGAGCGTATCGACTCGATCGGCGGGAGCCTGTCGGTGGAAAGCATGCCCGGTCAAGGGAGCGAGTTTACCCTCAGAGTCCCGATGGACTTTGGTCGTGAGGTCTCTGCCAACGGAGAAACGGCGGATACCAATGCTGTAAACTTCTCCGGCGATGGGCAGGAGGAATCCTTGGTTACCGAAAGAATCCGCGTGGTTTTGGCTGAAGACCATCGGATTATCCGGCAAGGTCTGGTAAGCGTAATCTCGGAGCAGCCGGACATCGAGGTCGTCGGGGAAGCGTCGAACGGTCGGGAAGCGGTCGACATCGTTAGGCGGACCCGACCCGACGTGGTCCTCATGGATGTCTCTATGCCGATTATGGACGGCGTCGAAGCCACCCGCCAGATACGCGCGGATGACTCAATGGCGCGAGTAATCGGCCTGTCGATGTACGACGACGACCAGGTCCAGAAGGCGATGACCGAAGCCGGCGCCGAGAACTTCGTGAACAAAGCCGATACGTCAGGCAGTCTCCTTCGGGCTATCTACGGTATCTCAGAACAGGTGTAACACCGCGATAAGGGGCGCAAACACCGAGGAGACCAGGGAGGCACCCGATGGTGTCCGCGACGACCGACGCAGAGAAAGGCGTCAGCCGGCGCCTCGGAGGATAGCCGAGGAGAGATAGCCGTAAGAAAGCGCTCCCAGTGCGAGGCATACCGCCGTTAAAAGAAGCACGACAACGAGTGCCGCCTTACCAAAGGCCTTCGTTTCGTCGTTGCTCCCTCCAAAGAGCCATACCAGGGCCGCTCCGATGTTAACTACTGGAATTGCGAAGAGAAGGAGCCTGCCAAAATAGACGCGAAAGAATCGAGCGCCTTCGTTCGAGGACTGGTCTGCCATTTCTTAGTCTCCTTTATCGAGCCAGGCGAGGGGGTCGGCGACCCCGAATCCTTCGACGGTAGCACGCACTCCCGGCTCCCGGAGAAAACGCTCGAGACGGGGGCGGATCGATTCAGTATCAATCCGTGCCTGGAGCTCGGCTGCGAGACGCTCCCTGGAAGCGGAATCGAGGGCCAGAATCTGCATCGCAAGAATTCGTGTCTCCTCCAAAAGAGACCAGAGCCAAGCGACCTCGCGAATCGCCGAAGCATCCTGGGGGCTCGTTCTATGGCCTATCTCCAATTCGATGCGTTCCCGGTCTTCCGGCGCTAGGGCAACCGCCGTGGCGTTGTCCTTAACGCTTACCATCTGGTTCTCAGCGACCGAAACCGCGGTCCCGCCAGGGGGAGCGAGGACAACCGACCCCTCGAGAACGGACAGTATCAGGTTCCGATCGACAGAGAGATCGAGTACAAGGTCCGTCCCCCGGACGCCGCAGACGCTCTCCCCGGCAGTAAACTGATAGTCCGTTCCCGCTATACTCGCAACCTGTGCCCGGACCCTCCCGGAAAGAAGGGCGAATCTGCCTCGAGCGGCTTGCGGCGACGGTGGAAGCTCTTCGAGGTAGACTTGCGTATTCTGGTCTACCCGCAGCATCGTCTGGTCTCGTAAGATGCATTCGACGTAGGACTCTTCGCCCGTCTGAAGGAGGGTGCCCGACGTCAAATCGGTGCCCACCTCAGGGGAAAATGCCTCGGCGTCGGGCGGCGTCGCCTCGACATCGTTCTCTCGGTAGCTCACCAGCGCCGTCGGCTCGGAAGGCACCGCCGGCGGGGCAGTGGCGGCGGAAATCAGGTTGTTGACCGACCGAGTGACCGGAGACTCGGAGCCGAGGGCCCGGGCAACGGCTTCTCGTGCCGCCGTGCCGTATTCTCGAACCAGAGGTACCGCGTCGGAGACCAACTGCCGCTGGATCTCCTCGGAGACCCGGATCTGGACCACGAGATGGCCCTCCCGGATCAGAACACCCTCAAGAACCAGAGCCGGGGGAACAATGGAGTTGAGCTCGTCGTAGAAAAGAAAGAAAGAACCCGAATCTGTTTGCACAAACGGTAACCCCAGGCTGTACGGGTCGAACCGACGGGAGAGGGCCGTCATGGCGAGATCCGGAACACCCACTCGCCCTATCCTCGCACCGTTGGGGTGCAGGAGGAGACCTTTCGATCGAGGCTCTACCTCAAGGCTCACGACAATTCGGGTAGTCTGCGGTGCAAGGCGACGGTTTGCGATGCGAAAAGGGGGATTGGCCGTTGCAGTCGCCGAGATCAGGACCTTAGAAGGTCTTAGCTCGACTTCGAGGGCGTGGAGGGTTAGTTCTTCCGGTATCTCGCTCTCGGCAACTCCGATGTCGATGAGGCGATTCAGAGACGCTT
>CAZLDK010000072.1:0-13066 GCA_964558285.1 uncultured Spirochaetaceae bacterium
GGAAAACTCAAACGGCGCTTCGTTTCGGCCGGCACTATCGACTATTTCCATTCTAGATTTTCCATTCTACGGTTCCAAAAAGCTCCGCGTCTCGGGTAGCGGACGGCTGATATTCAGTTTATCATACAGTAAAAGACTCTGACGAGCGGGAGATGATGAATCGATGGAAACGCTGGATGGAAAGATAGCAATCGTTACCGGGGCCGCCGGGACGATGGGGGAGGCCGTTACCCGGGGATACCTCGAGGACGGACTGACGGTCTTTATGGTCGACCTGGCCGCCGAGAAACTCGACGCCCTGGCAAAAGAGCTGGGCCCGAAGTGCAGGGCGCTGCCTCTCGACATTACCGACGCCGATGCCGTCGATGCCGGGATAGCCGCGGTAGAGAAGGAGTTTGGCGCCGTGGATGTGCTTGCGAATAACGCAGGTATCCTTTCGAACGAACGCATCGCGACAACCTCCCTCGACGAGTGGAACAAGATCATGGGCGTAAACCTTACCGGCGCCTTCTTGATGACCCAACGGGTCCTCCCAAAAATGAGAGAGCGCCAATGGGGACGTATTGTGAACACCAGCTCCTATTCCGCCCGAAGCGGCGGCGTCAGCTCCGGCATCTCCTACACCGTCTCGAAGGGCGGTATGGTCGCTCTTACCCGGGCGGTCGCCATCGACACCCTTAAGGACGGCATAACCTGCAACGCCGTCGCCCCCGCTTGGGTCAAAACTCCGATGGTTACCGTGCAGCTTACCCCGGAACAGCAGAAGGAGGTCCTGACCAAGATTCCGGTCGGCCGCTTCTGCGAGCCCGAAGAGTTTGCCCACACGGTGCGCTTTCTGACCTCGCCCCTCGCAGGCTTCATAACCGGGGAGGTCATCGACATGAACGGCGGCGCCCGGTTCGGGTGAGATGGGAAAGGAGCACACCATGAGCGAAACGGTTCTGTCCGAGGTCTTTGCCTTCTCCGGCAAAACGGTTGCCGTCACCGGCGGGGGAGGGGCGCTGCCCGGGACCGTCGCCGAAGGCTTGGCTCGACTGGGCCTCCAGGTGGCGCTTCTCGACCTATCGGAGGAAAAGGCCGAGGCAAAGGCGAAAGAGATCCGCGACGCCGGAGGCACCGCCCGGGCATACGAGTGCGATGTCTTGAGCAAAGAGTCGGTGCTCTCCGCCCGAAATCGGGTGCAGGGGGATTTCGGCCCGGTGGACTATCTTGTCAACGGCGCCGGGGGCAACGTCCCCGGCGGGAGTAGCGACAAGGGCTTCGTCGAAGCAAGCGATACGCAGTCCACAGGAGGGGCGCCGAAGCCGGGAGCCGAGAGAACCTTCTTCGACCTTGCCGCCGAGGACCTTCGTTTTACCGTGGACCTCAACCTTCTCGGGACCATCATCCCGAGCCAGGTCTTCGGCGCCGACATGGCGGCCCGGGGCCGGGGTAGCATTCTGAACTTCGCGTCGATGACGGCGATCGTTCCTTTGACCAGGGTAGGCGCCTATTCCGCAGCGAAGGCCGGCGTAGCCAACTTTACCCACTGGCTCTCGGTCCACCTTTCCCACGTCGGAGTCCGGGTGAACGCCCTTGCCCCCGGTTTTTTTATGACCGAGCAGTTGAAGTTCCTGCACATCGACCAGGCGACCGGCGAGTATACTCCCCGGGCAAAGCAGGTTCTTGCGAAAACCCCGACGGGGAGCTACGGCGAACCAAAAGACCTCCTGGGTGCGGTTTTCTGGCTGTTGTCCGACGGGGCCAAGTTCGTGACCGGGAGCGTAATCGTCATAGACGGTGGATTCTCGTCGTACTCGATATAGGCGGCCGAGTGGGCATACTCGAGGGACGCAGGAATAGAAGTGTGGAAGCAAACTTCGACGGATTGACTAGCTCAGACACCGACTCCATCTCGCAGAACACGGTTGTCTCTCAGGTGATGGCCCGGATGAAGAAGCTCATCGCTTCCGGGCGGTACCATCCCGGGGACAAGCTTCCGACGGAGCAGGAGCTCGCGCAGACCTTCGGCGTCGGGCGCTCGTCGATCCGGGAAGCGATGAAGGTGTTTCAACACCTCGGTGTTCTCGAGTCGAAGGCCGCCAAGGGGACCTTCCTCCGGGACCGGGCCAATATCTCCTTGGAAGCCATTACCTGGGCTCTTCTTCTCGGGGACGACGACTTAAAGGACGTTCTCGAGTTGCGAGAGGCGATCGAGTCGATCTGCTTTCGCAAGCTCGCGGTAAGCGTCTCGGAGGATACCGCCGGCGGCGCCGAGACGCTCCGATTACTGAAGGAACAAGTCGATGCGATGCGCACCGCCGCGCGAGACGGGGATGCGGAGTCGTTGTCATTGGCCGACTACCGCTTCCATGAGATTATCATCGCCGCCGGGGGCAACCGGCTCTTTTCGGCAGCCTATCGAACCCTCCAGGCCTTTATGCGGCAAGAGATCGCGAAATCCTACGAAAGCATGGACTCCCTAGAGGAAGCAGCCGACGACCACGGGGACATTCTACGGGTCCTCGAGGAGAAGCCGGAGGACGCGGCGATTCTGCGGCACAGCGATCATTTCCAGAGGACTCTGCGTCTCTTGGGGATCGAGGAACCGCCGAGCTGATGTCCGGCACATTTCCCCTTGCGTTTTATATTGTCTGACATTATGATGAATGGTGGCCCGGGGTGGGGCGGCGATACACCGAAGGCGGCCTTCGGGGCAGGTGGCTTCGCCGGGGGGCCACACACGGGGGCTACACACAGGGGCCACACACAGACCGAAGGACTAAGAGGAGAAAGATATGGCTAATACAGCAACATCCTACAAGAGCGCGTTGCACCAGACCGCGACGACAACGGTTACCGACTACTGGAACGATTCCTGTTCCATCGAAGAGCTTACCTACGGTATCGAGCACGGCGCCGTCGGTGCGACGACCAACCCGGTCATCGTCTTTAACGTCCTCAAGAAAGAGATGCACCTCTGGAAGGACCGGATCTATCAGATTATCTCCGAGAAGGGCGACGCAACCGAAGACGAGATTTCCTGGCAGGTTATCGAGGAGCTCGCCCAGAAGGGCGCCGAGCTCTTGATGCCGGCCTTCAAGGAGCACAAGGGTCTCAAAGGGCGCTTATCGATCCAGACGAACCCGAAGTACTACCGGAGCGTCGACAAGCTCGTCGAGCAGACCATGCACTTCAACACCTTAGCGCCGAACATCCAGGTAAAGATACCCGCGACGAAGGCGGGAATCGCGGCCATCGAAGAGGTTACCTACCGGGGTGTCAGCATAAACGCGACGGTCTCCTTTACCGTTCCCCAGACCCTGGCCGTCGCGGAGGCTGTGGAGCGCGGGCTGAAGCGCCGGGAAGCAGATGGTAAGGATACCAGCGAGATGTCCCCGGTGTGCACCATCATGGTGGGGCGGGTCGACGACTGGCTCAAGGTGGTCGCCAACAAGAAAGACATCACCACCAACACGGACTACCTCGAATGGGCCGGCGTCGCAGTCATGAAGCACGCCTACGAGCTCTACCAGAAAGCCGGCTACCGAACCCGGTTGCTTTCCGCGGCGTACCGAAACCACTACCAGTGGTCCGAGCTCATCGGGGGAGACATAGTCTGCACCATCCCGTACAATTGGGCGAAGCGTTTCAACGCCTCGGACGTGACGGTCGAGAATCGTATCGACAAGCCTGTTGACCCGAAGATTATCGACGAGCTTCGGGGTAAGTTCGACGACTTTAAGATGGCCTACGACGCCGACGGCATGACCGTGGAGCAGTTCGACGCCTACGGCGCAACCGCGCGGACGCTTCGGCAGTTCCTCGAAGGCTACGACGGCCTCGTCGCCCTGATTCGGGATTTCATGGTCCCGAATCCCGACAAGTAGGCACCCGACAAATAGCGCGACAAATAGAGGAGAACCGAATGGCAACAGCCGAAAAAGAGATAAGCAAGCAGATCCAAGAGATGGTCGCCCGGGCGCGGGCGGCACAGAAACAGATCGAGTTCTACACCCAAGAGCAGATCGACGAGGTCGTGGCCGCGGCGGGGTGGGAGGTCTACAAGCGCGAGGCCGCGGAAGCCTGCGCCAAGCTCGCCCACGAGGAGACGGGCCTCGGGGTCTACGAGGACAAGCTTCTGAAGCACCAGAAGAAGATTCTCGGGACCCTCCGGGACCTCCACGGGGAGAAGTCGGTCGGCGTGATCGAGGAGATCCCGGAGAAGGGGTTGATGAAGGTCTGTAAGCCGGTGGGGGTTGTCGGGGCGCTGATCCCGGTAACCAACCCGACCTCGAGCGTGGGGTGTAACGGCTTGGCGATCCTAAAGAACAGAAACGCGATGATCTTTGCGCCGCACCCGAAGGGGAAGGGCTGCTCGGGTCTCGCGGCGAAGTACATGCGGGAAGGCATCGTAAAAGCGGGAGCCCCGGCGGATCTGGTACAGTGGATCGACGAACCGTCGGTGGAGCTGACACAGCAGCTAATGAGCGCGGTGGACCTGGTGGTGGCGACCGGGGGCCCGGGGATGGTCAAGGCGGCCTACTCGAGCGGAACCCCGGCCTACGGCGTGGGCGCGGGAAACGCAACCGTGGTCGTAGACGAGACGGCGGACCTCGCCGACGCGGCGGAGAAGATCTTTAAGGGCAAAACCTTCGATCACGCGACCAGCTGCTCGAGCGAGAACTCGATCGTGGTGCAGGCGGGTATCTACGATAAGCTGATGGACGAGCTGAAGAAGTTCGGCGGCTACGTCTGCACGCCTGAGGAGAAGGAGAAGCTCAAAGCAACCCTCTGGCCCGACGGACACACCTTGAACCGAAAGATCGTCGCCCAGGCACCCGAAAAGATAGCTGAGGTCGCGGGGATATCGATCCCTGAGGGGACGCGGTTTATCATGGTGGAAGCGAAGAAGGTCGGCCCCGAGGAGCCCTTTGCCGGGGAGAAGCTCTCGGTCGTCCTGACGGTCTGGAAGTACAACGACTTCGACGAGGCGATCGGCTACGTCCGGGACATCACCGGGTTCTCCGGGTACGGGCACTCCTGCGGCATCCACTCCACCAGCGACGAGCACATCCGGGAGCTGGCGTTAAAGGCCCCGGTAAGCCGGATGATTGTCCGTCAGCCCCAGAGCCACGCCAACAGCGGCAACTACGACAACGGGATGCCCTTCTCGCTGACCCTTGGGTGCGGCAGCTGGGGAAACAACATTACCACGGAGAACATCCGCCACACCCACTTCCGGAACATCACCTGGGTCTCAAGCCCGATTCCCCCGGTGGTTCCCGACGAAAACACAATTTTCGGATCACACTGGGAGAAATACGGGAAGTAGGCTCTCTTCTCGGGCCCCGTAAAACGGGGCCCGCACCCGAACCCGCGATCGTGCTTTTTCACTTGACCCTACTCGACTCGGTCGGTAACTTCGCTCGTCGTTTCGACGACAAAGATTACCGCAATGTTTGGAGAGAAGGGAAATAGTGATGAAAACCATGGTCGTGCATAAGCACGTTGTGCTCGCATTTGTTCTGCTATGGCTAGGCGCTTTCGCTTGGGCAGAGACAGGGGCAGAAGAGGATGTCCGGGAAATCGGAAGCCTTCGGCGGGGCGAGTTCGCCACTATTCGAGGCGAAGTGGTTCGGTACCGGGATTACGACGAGATTCTAATTGCCGACGCATCCGGCAGAATCGACGTCTATCTTGGGGAGCCCACGGCGAGTCGCTGGCCCTTCTCCGTTGGAGACACCATCACAATCACCGGGCGGGTAGACGATGACCTGATCAGTTTTCGAAAGGACTTCTATGCCACGGAAGCTGTCCTCGAGGATGGTAGCGTCATCAGGCTTCGCTCCATGGGTGGATGGGACTGACACGTTACCGGCCGCTCATTTCGGGCAAATTACTAAACTAAGATTATAAACAGTAATACTTCCAATCAACCTGAATTCCAGCGAAGTGTATGTTACAATTCAGTCTGGAGGAGTAAGAATGCGCGAAGTTGAGAGTGCTGCCCAGGAAGGTATCCGACCAGATCGGGTTCTCGTCGTTGATCTGAGGCGAAGGCTTCCGGATATCTCCCAGCTCGAATCGATGCCCGAGGACATAGAGCAGTACGGTCGATTCGCCCTGCTCCAGAGCGGCATGCTCTGGTTCGGAGACATTCACTCGAGCCATCCGGGAACAGCGACTGCCTGTTTCTACTGGGCCGTCGGGGACCGGACTCTTTACATCTCCCCGGACGGGTCAACTCTTGGGTGGCAAGATTTGGTAAACGCAAAAACGGTGCGCTTTATTGCCGATCACCTAAAGCTCCGGAGACGCTACCGCTACTTCACTGTTGTGCTCTAGACCGTTGTCCGTTCGTACCAATACCGCGGCCGGATGGAACCGGCCACGGTTACCCGAGAACAAAGCCTAACAGACCGCCGGCGCCCGGGAACGATAACCTAACCGACTGCCATGGCTCCCGCGAGGTCTCGTACTTTAGAGAGAAGCTCTTCAACCGATGCTCCGGTAACTACTTCGTCGCCTAAGTGGAAGGTGGGTCCGGATGCACACTGCTCGGCGCAGAAGGTAGCGTTGACGTCTACCACGTCGTCGAGTCCCTCGGCGGCGAGGGCAATAATCAACTGAGAGAGCATCTCCTGGCTGCCTTTGAGGAAGCAGCTGGTTCCGACGCAGACTCTGACCGGCAGCTTCTTCTCTGCGGTTCCGGTAACAAGGGGAATCTGGGCCTCTTGGATCCGTTTCCGCGCCTGGTACACGGTGTGAAGGATCTCGTGGGCCCGGTGGCTCCCGGGGGCGCCTCCGAGGTGCTCCAGATAGTACTGGGTGATAAAGGGATTCTCCTGGCTCCGGCGGAGCGGTAGCTCCCCGTCGGTGTTGGCCAGTCCCTCGGCTCGCCGGCGGCGGATTTCACTCCCGAAGCCGACCGGTTGCCCGGCGCCGCCGATGCAACCGCCGGGGCAGGCCATCACTTCGATTAGGTCAAACGGTGCGGTGCCTTCCTGCACTCTTCGCGCCAGACGCTTTGCGTTCGCCAGCCCTTGAACGACGGCGACGGAAATGGTCTCCGAGTCCCCGAGGTGAACCGTAGCGGCCCGGACCCCGGGTTGGCCGGGGACCTCTTCGAAGCGGGGCGGCTCCGCGGCGGCAGGCAATACCCGGGAGCCGGGGCCTTCCGGGGCGGTTGCCACGTACCGGGCCACGGCCTCGCTCACCCCGCCGGAGTTGCCAAAGATAACGCCCGCGCCGGTGGTAAATCCCATCGGGAGGTCCATCGGAGAGGAGGCGAGATTCTCGAAGCGGATTCCCGCCTCCTGAATCATCTTTCCGAGCTCGGTGGTCGTCAGAACGTGGTCGACCAGAGGCTCGCCGTCGACGCTCAGCTCGGGACGCGTTGCCTCGAACTTCTTGGCGGTGCAGGGCATGATGGCCACGACGCTGATCTTGCTCGGTGAGGCGCCGGTCTCCGCCGGTACCGTTACACGTTTTGCCAAAGAGCCGACCATCCCTTGGGGAGACATGCAGCTAGAAAGGTTTCCAAGGAGGTCGGGGAAGGATTGCTCTGCGAACTTTACCCAGGCCGGACAGCAGGAGGTAAAAAGCGGAAGGTCTGCGGAGCGAGCCCGGGCCCGGCGCTCAATCAGCTCCTGGGCCTCTTCGATAACGGTCAGATCTGCGCCGAAGGCGGTATCGTAGACTCGGTCGAAGCCGAGCATCCGTAGGGCCGTCGTAATCTTTCCGGTTACCGCCTGGCCGGCAGGGATGCCGAACATCTCACCGAGGGCCACCCGGACCGCCGGGGCAATCTGGGCGACCACGATGCGATCTTCGTCGGCGATCTCCTTCCAGACGGCGTCGACCTGGGTTTTGGGGACGATTGCCCCGGTGGGGCAGACGGCGGCGCACTGACCGCAGTTGACGCAGTCGACCTCTCCGAGGGAGCGCCCGAAGGCCGGGGTGACGGTGACGTCCTCCCCCCGGTGGGCAAAGTCGATGGCGCCGATGCCCTGAATCTCGCTGCAGTAACGGACGCAGTCTCCGCAGAGGACGCACTTGTTCGGATCTCGCATTAGGGCGACGGAACCGAGGTCCAGTGGACGCTCCTCCCGGGTTCGGCGAAAGCGCACATTCTTGACGCCCATCTTGGACGCCAGGTCCCGGAGCTTGCAGTCCGCGGACCGTTCACAGGTCGGACAGTCCTGCTTGTGGTTCGCCAAGAGAAGCTCCAGGTTCATCCGCCGCATACCGCGAATCCGGGGTGTCGTGGTCCGAATGTTCATGCCGTCTTTCGGCGGAACGACGCAGCTTGCGTCGATCTTCTTTCCGTCGATCTCGACTAGACAGAGGCGGCAGGCGCCGTAGGTGCTCAAGCTGCTGTGATAGCAGAAGGTCGGTATATCGACGTTGGCCTTTCGGATCAGGGTGAGAAGATTCTTCTCGCCTTCGATTGGAACCCGAACGTTGTCGACGGTTACGTATCCGGTACGTTCGCTCATGCTACGCCTCCGATAATTGCTTCAAATTTGCACGCCTCTTTACAGACCCCGCACTTGATGCAGAGCCCCTGATCGATGACGTGGGGCGCCTTCTTCTCTCCGGTGATGGCCCCGACGGGACACTTTCGGGCGCAGAGGGTACAACCCTTACACTTTTCCGGGACGATTTCGATCGGAAGAAGAGCGCTGCACTGCTTCGCCGGACAGCTCTTGTTGACGACGTGGTCCTCATACTCCCTTCGGAAGAGCCGCATCGTCGAGAGAACCGGTGAGGGTGCCGACTTTCCGAGTCCGCAGAGGGAAGAGGTTGCGACGTTGTCGCAGAGCGCCGCGAGGAGGTCGAGGGTTTCTTCGGTTCCGTTCCCGGCGATGATGTCGTCGAGGAGCTCCAAGAGCTGCCTGGTTCCCTCTCGACAGGGGACGCACTTCCCGCAGGATTCGTGCTGGGTAAACTTCATAAAGAATCGGGCAACCTGAACCATGCAGGTCGCCGTGTTCATAACCACCAGGCCGCCGGATCCGACCATCGCGCCGGCCTCCGACAGAGAGTCGAAATCCAGCGGAAGATCGAGATGGTCTTCGGTGAGACATCCTCCGGAGGGCCCGCCGATCTGAACCGCCTTGAAGGCGTCGTTGTCGATTTCGCCCTTGGCGTTCAAGACCCCGCCGCCGATGTCAAAGACGACTTCCCGCAAGGTCGTTCCGAAGGGAACCTCTATCAACCCGGTATTTGCCACGTGGCCGGTAAGGGCGAAGGTCTTGGTTCCCGGCGAGGTCTCGGTCCCGACGCTTCGGTAGGCGGAAGGCCCCCGGAGAAGAATGACCGGAACCGACGCCAGGGTCTCGACGTTGTTTACGACCGTGGGGCGGTCCCAGAGGCCCTTCTCCGCGGTTCGCGGCGGTTTGGGCCGGGGCATTCCCCGGTTCCCCATAATCGAGGACACCATCGCGCTGGCCTCACCGCAGACGAAGGCTCCGGCTCCCTCCATCACTTCGATATCGAAGGAGAAATCCCCGCCGAAGAGTCCGTCCCCCAGGAGGCCTTCTCTCTCGGCGTCGCCGACTGCTCGTCGCAGGCGCTTTACCGCTAGAGGGTATTCGGCCCGGACATAGACGTAGCCCTTGGTTGCCCCGGTAGCCCAGCCACCGATGATCATTCCTTCGATAATGGCATGGGGGTTTCCCTCGAGGATGCTCCGGTCCATAAAGGCGCCAGGGTCCCCTTCGTCTCCGTTGCAGATAATGTACTTCTGGTCGGCATCCTGCCGGAGGGCCAGCTGCCACTTGCGCCCGGTGGGAAACCCACCGCCGCCGCGACCCCGAAGCCCGGCGTCGGCTATTTCCTGACACACCTCTTCCGGCGTCATTTCCGTCAAGGCGCGCCGGGTGGCCCGGTAGCCGTCCCGGGCGATGTACTCGTTTATGTCCTCCGGGTCGCTGGTGCCGCAGGCGGAGAGGAGGGTACGCGTCTGCCTGGTGTAGAAGGTGATCTCGCCGTGGCCCCGCTTACGGTCGCCGGTCGCCGGATCGGTGTAGAGGAGCCGTTCGACCGCAGTGCCGGCGGCGAGGGCTTCGACGATCTCCGGCACGTCCTCCAGCGATACCCTACAATAGAGAACCCCATCCGGTTCGACGGATACCAGGGGTCCAACCTGGCAAAAACCCTGGCAGCCACTCCCGGAAAGAAGCACATCGCGCTTTGCCCTGCTCTCGATATCCAAAGAGACCTCGACCGAGAGTCCCGCCGCCTCGGCGCCGTCGCGTAGCGCGTCGTACACGGCCTTGGAGCCGTTTGCCAGGCAGCCGGTACCGGCACAGACGATTATTCTTCGGGCGACGAGACCCCGGGCCGCGTCGTAGGAGGCCTTTCTGTCCTCAAGGTTAACTGCTTCTAGGTTAGCCAATCTCATCTGCTGTCTCCTTGGCGGCTATTTCTTCGATGATTTCGTCGGCCCGCTCGGTGGTTACCTGTCCGTAGACGGCGTCGTTTACAAGCATGACGGGGGCTAAACCGCAGGCGCCAAGGCAGGACACCGTCTCGAGGGTAAAGAGCATGTCGTCGGTTGTCGGTTTCTTCTCCGTAAGGGACAATCGCTTCCGGAGATGGTCCACCAAGCCGCCGGAACCCTTAACGTGGCAGGCGGTTCCGTCGCAGACCCGGACGACGTAGCGTCCCTTGGGCTCCAAAGAGAAGTGGCTATAAAAGGTCGCAACGCCGTAGACCTTCGCCGGCGAAACGTCCAAGGCGGTTGCCACGTATGTCATGACCTCTTCCGGGAGGTATCGGTACTCCCCCTGGATGGCTTGAAGAATCGGAATAATCTTGGAAGGATCCCGGTCGTAGGTATCCAGAATGCGGAGCACCGCGTCGAATCTGCGGGCTTCTGTAAGTGTAGTTTTTTCGGCCACGAAGCGCCTCCGTTATCAGTCCTTTTATAACGATAAATTAATATCGATACGGGATTATACAAAAGGCCGGAGCGTGTGCCAAGAGTTACACGTAAGAAATCGAAACTTCTTTGAGGAATTTTTTGCGAAGTGTGGTGGCGATCCGTCGAACGATGGTTCGCCGGAGCTCCAGGTCTTCCGGGACGTTCGGATCCTGATGGGCCTGGTTTATCCGGGTCCCGACGAGAAACTCGATACGGTCGGACTCTAAGAGCTCCTGGGCCATTAGCTCTGCGGCGCCGTCCCGGGATCCGGGATACTCTCCGGGGCCGAGGCGGTAGAGGATTTCAGCGGTCCGGGCAAGAGTGATGATGCCCTCGGTCACTAGGTCAATTCCGTCCATGGTTGCGTGGGGAGGTATTCTAGGATCGAGCTTGTCCAGAACGACCTTTGCCGTAATCCCTAGTTCCCGGGCCAAAATGTTCGCCGTCGTACCGCCGGCAACGACCTTTTTGCCGTCGTAGGTTAGTACACGGTCTGCCAGCGCCCTGTCCTGCTCCGCATCCAAGGGCGGGCCGGTCGCCACCAGGAGCCTCCGGGGCTTTCGAAAGTAGACCACCGCGGAAGAGATGTCATCTTTGGCTACAAATGCGTCCCGTCGGAGGCCTTCCTGGACCATCCGTCGCGCGAGGGCCGCCGCGGAGAGATCCGGTTCGGCGAGGACCTCTTTGGCCACTAAGTCGCGGACCCCAGTATCACCCCAGCCGAGCGGGTACGAGCTGCTTCCCATTCCCGACTGGGTTATCCCGTCGGAAAAGAAGAGTATGCGATCTTCGGGTTGCGCCTCGATCTCCGAGTAGTAGAGTACGGCGTCCCGGCCCTCGGGTCGGTGAACATCGATGGTTCGCCTCCGGGGAGTGATTATCTCACCACCCCGGAGCCAGACATATTGCGGATTGTCGTACTCTATTACTCTGCTCCTGCCGTCATGGGAGATATCGACGATGGTGAACGTGGAGTAGCTAATCTGGCGTGTCTGACAGACCGGCAGGGTCGCCATTATCGCTTCGGCTACTCGCGTGATAGGGACCTCTCGCTCCACCAGACTCAGAGCCATCGTCGCCGTCAGGGTCGAGAGGACTCCCGCTTTAACGCCGCTTCCAAGGCCGTCGGAGAGAACCGCGATTGTCCGCTCTCCATGGCGGCTTCGCCTCGAAACGAAGGTGTCTCCGGCGATTCGTTGTCCGGTCTTCGAGAGTTGGTGGCTGCCGACTTCGACGAAACCGCTCACCGCTTACTTCCAAAGGCGTCTATGATCGACGTCAGCATCGCCTCGGTCTCCGCGGCGTTTTCTCCCATGAGGGAGGCGATCTGTTGCACAGTGGAGAGGTTCTTTGTGATGACCTCTTCAGCCTGGGCGATAATCCGGTCTCTTCTGACCGCCGGTTCCGTGACGTCCTGGAAAACTCCCCCGACGAGTTGCCCCGCTTCGACGACGAAAATGCTTCCGTTGAGGATCCGCCCGTCGAACTGGAAATCCTCGCCAAAGTTTGCCACACCGTCGGCGAGGGCTTCTTCGAAGTGCCGCCAGAACGGAACCACCCGCTTTAGCTCGACGCCCTCGAGTCCCGGCGCAGCGTCGTACAAGAGCTCCGCCTCTTCGCCGATGAGCTGAGCGAACTTCCTGTTGCACTCGAGTATCTTGAATTTGTCGGATACCATCACGACCCCCGAAGGCATCGCACGGATAAGAGCATTCGCCTTTTTCTGCGCGAGCTTGCGCATGTAACCGGCGCACATCGTCTGTTCGGCTCGGTTTTCGATCAAAGCGACGGCGAAATCCCTACAGGTTTCGTAGCCGCAGCTTCCGCAATTGAGCTCGTCGCTTCGATCGTGCTTTCCGACGATCCGAAGGGCGGCTGCGATGCCCTCCTCCGTCGGAGCAGGGACCGGCATCCGAACCGTGGGGCTCGCGGCGCCGCGACCCGCCCGAAGGGGAAAGCACTCCTCCGCCGAGCGTTCGACCGATTGTCCTTCGGCGAGCCAATCCAACACCTTTCGTCTCGTCCGGAGACCACGTCGAGTGCCCGCGCATTTCGGGCCATTGACGCATCCCCCCTGACACGCGAGAAGCTCGAGGAACAGTCCGCCTTCCGGCGGATCTGCGGCCATCTCCTTGAGTACAACGACAACCACCG
>CAZLDK010000073.1:0-8310 GCA_964558285.1 uncultured Spirochaetaceae bacterium
TCGACTCGGTTAATTGGATGCCCGTCTGCTCCTCCACGCGCATCAGATCGAAAATCGTCCGTTTTTCGAGGTGGTCGGGGCACATCGGATAGCCGGGGGCGGGGCGGATATCAATGGGCGGTCCCGGCCGATCGCCGGAGGGTACAAAAAAGGCGACCCTTCCGGGTCGCCTCGTTATTAACGATTGTGTGGTAGGAACTACCAGCGATCGCGTCGGCCACCGCCGCCGCCACCACCGCCGCCTTCGCCGCGTCCCTTGGCTTCGTTGACCTTGAGCTGGCGGCCGTCAAGCTCTTTTCCGTCGAGCTCTTTCTGAGCCCGTTCAGCTTCTTCGTCGCTGCTCATTTCGACAAAGCCGAAACCGCGGGAACGACCGGTGTCCCGGTCGGAGACGATGCTGGCCGAAACGACTTCGCCGTGTTGGGCGAAATGATCCCGAAGATCGTACTCTTGTGTTTGATAGCTAAGGTTGCCTACGTACAGTTTTGTACCCATTTGAAACTCCTTCTGCACAGGGCAGAAAATTTAGTGTAACCAGGCTCCGAGGTCGTTTTGTCTGTCTGATTACCCTGCGAAAGAAGGAAACGGAAACAGATCGGCCGTTAGGAAGACCCAATGGTTCGAAGCGAAATATACCCGATGACCATGGATCTGTCAAGTATATTGAATCGCTGTCTACCGGGACAAATAAGAGAGCTCTTCCGGCAGAACGATGTTGTTCCCCATGTAGTCCTCTCCGTAGCCGTTCTCCGCGAGCACCTTGAGGTCGTTGAGGGCACGGCTGTCACCCTCGAAGGTAACGGCAATGTCGCTCCTGACGTCCATTTTGGCGACGGACATCAGGTGGACGACGTAGCGGGAGGCGAACTCCGCCAGGGTGGCCTCCTCGTCGTACTGAAGGTCGTCGAAGGAGAGATCGGTGTCGTAGAGAACGATCGAGCCCTCGTTCATCAACCGGACGAAGAGGAGCTGCAGCTCACGGGTCCGGTCGTCTGCGTCCTTCGGTATCGACTCTTTGAGATCCGGGTCCTTGTCGAGCATCTTTGCAACCCTCCGACGCTTCGCGGCGTTTATCGCTTCGTTCGCCCGGAACAGGTCGAGGGGAGAGGATGCGTCGTAGGACTCGTCCCCGAGCTTCATGGTTACCGGGCTTCCGTAGTGGGCGACAATCTTCGAGATGAGCGTCGACGGACGGACATGGAATCCCCGGTAGTTCGGAATGGGAACCTCGATTTCAGCCTGTTCTGAGTACGCCCGAATCATCGACTGGCAGAGATGGACCGCAGAGTCGAGATAGACCCGGGCGTAGTGGAGAGGATACTCGAATATCAGGGTCCGAATTTCCTCCGGATCCATCGGGAACCGCATAGCTAGAAACGTATCCCGCCGGACGGAGCTCATATGGCGGATGTAGTAGTGGGATAGTTTCGTCGCCACCGCCATCAGATGGTAGATAAGGCTTATGTGTCCCCGGAGTGTCCGGAGGTCTTTGTTCTGGTTCTCCATATCGGTTTCGAAGATGTAGGTATCGTACCGGGACTGAAGGTTGTGAAACCGTGCCTCCACGAGCCGAATCCGTTCCTCGCTTATCGGGTTTGGAATTGCGTCGTCGTACATGTCCGGATCCCGTTCCAAGAGCACGTCTCGAACGTCCCGATCTTCCGAAAGGTTGAGAAACTGAGTGGCAAGGTAGACTACGGTTTCTCCGACCCACTCCACATGGCGGATCTCCCGGTCCGCCGGAAGGCGATAGCTGTGCTCTTCGGTCACGCAGGGTTTGAAGGTGGCTTCGCGGTAACTACTCCCGAGCTCGCAGCGTTCGAGTTGCTCGAGGATGGTTCCGCAGAGGGTAACCAGGGCACCCCGCAATGCGACGATCACCTTGTCCGTGCTGGTATTTAGATCGGTCTCGATTCCTAAGAGCTCGTACCGGGCCATACCCTGCCGGATATGAAGCACCTCGTAGGCGACGGAGGAGAACAGCTTGGCCGCGGCGATCGACTCCCGGAAGGGAAACCATTTTTCGTTGGTCTGGGCGCCGTGGGCGTCGACCAGCTCTTCTATCCGGGCTGCCTCCCGAAAGAGAACGTTCAAGAAGTCCCGACAGGGAAACTCCGGCTGTTTCTTGGATTTTCGGGCAACGTCGCAGAGCTCGGCGATACGCTCGGTATACTTTGAGAGATACTGAGTAAACTCGGTGTCGTCGACCTTCGTCGCCTTATCCCGACCAAATCGCGGCATACTACCTAAGAGAGTAGCGCTCCACCCTCGGTGTCGCAAGGGGGCGTACTCCGGCCTAGTCCGGGTCCACCGTCAGGTAGCGCTCGGGGATCTCCCAAATGACAAGATGTGGAGGAATCTCCGCGATCGTATCGCTCCGAAGGTAGGCTTCCATAGGTTCGAAGGGCCCTTTCCCCTCTTCGGCGACCGTCAGCACTTCCGCCTCGAGGGCCTCCTGGAGAAAACCAGCGAAGTTCCACAGCGGATCGGCGCTATAGCTGGTTCCGACGAGGGCAACCGGTATCGACGGGGTGTCGAAGAGGGCGAGGGGGTCTGCGGTGTCGGAGTCGACCGCCGGGGCCTGGGTTTCGAAGAGGAGGACCTCCTCCGGCCCAAGTCCGAAGCGCTTTTCGAAGGGACCCAAGGGGAGAAAGGCCATCAGGTCACCGGTGTGGCTGACGGTGTCGCCGGGGAAGGATTCGAAGGCGCTCCTGCCGACCCCACTTCGGTCGAGGGAGTCCCTTCCGGGGATCGCCAGAGTCTGGGCGACGACAGCCGCGCCGCCGGGGGTCCAGTGGGTGTCCCGCCGAAGGAAGCTGCTCTCGTGGGTCAGCGCAGGCCGGAGGTCCGGTGCCGGAACACCGGCTTTCGAGAGAACCGCGATGGCAGTCGAATAGCGGTCGGCGAGGACGGCTGGGGGGCGGCGCCGGAGGTGCGTCTGCCGGAGGTGCTGGGGCTGGACCCGGGCCTTGCTCGGCACCAGGGCGACTACGAGGTCGATTCCCTTCGCCTCGAGAGCGTCCCGGACGACGGTAACTTGACCAAGCCGGGCAAGGAGTCGCTCCTCGTAGTCGGCGCGCGTCTCGAACTCTTCGGCGGTGTAGAGCCGGCCACCCTCTCCGACGACCACGCCGGGAGCGCCGCTTCGAAAGAGAGCGTATCGCGCCGCGGCCCAGAGAGCCACAGCCCCATCCCGAAAAAAGAGGGCCTCTTCGAAGCCGCTTTGGAAGCTCGAGGTCCAGCTGCCGTCGACGACGGCGGTAACGTGGCCCTGGCCCCGACCCCCTTCCTCTACCTCCGGGGAGGCCAGGGCCCGAAGGGACGCAAGAACGCCGAAGGCAGCGATAAGGAGAAAGGAGACGGCGAACACTCGGCTGAACCGGAAGGGGTCTTGGTCGTGCATCAGAATTGAAAGTAGAGAAACGGGGAGAAGCTCTCCGCTGTAAGCTTGATGATGCTCACCAAGAAGAGCCCGACGATCACCGGGGGACCCGCTAACGCCGCTCCAGGGCGGGCGATCAAACCGACCCGGCGCGCCGGCGGCTCGACGTAGACGAGCCCTAGGCCCATTACGACGGCAGCGATGCCTATCGTTGGTATCTGCCAGGCGATGGTGTCGCTCAGGCTCAGGCCGAGGTCGAGCCCCGGAGGCCCTCCGCCGGCCATGGCTCGGATAAACGCCCAAAAGGTCTCGAAGTCCGGCGCCCGGAAGGGGACCCACCCGAGGAATACCAAGAGCGTGGTTAAGACCACGCCCAATGGGCGGGGAAGGAGTGCCCCTCGGGAGGCTCTTCGCTCTCGGATTGCCCGCTCTCCGACCAACAGAAGCCCGTGCCACAACCCCCAGACGACGAAGGTCCAGGCCGCGCCGTGCCAGAGCCCTCCGAGGACCATGACGGTCAAGAGGTTAACGTAGGTACGGCGGCGCCCTCGGCGGTTTCCCCCGAGGGGCAGGTAGAGGTAGTCCCGGAGCCAGGACGAGAGGCTGATGTGCCACCGGCGCCAGAAGTCGGCTATGCTCGACGCGAGGTAGGGACGGTTAAAGTTCTCCCGGAACCGAAAGCCCATCATCGCTCCGAGGCCGATGGCCATATCCGAATACGCCGAGAAGTCGTAGAAGATCTGTACCCCGTAGGCGACGGTTCCCAGCCAGGCGTCGCCGGTCGAGGGATCCGCGACCGCGAAGCAGAGGTCGACCACGGGTGCCACGGTATCGGCGATAAGCACCTTCTTCGCGAATCCGACCATAAAGCGCCGGGCCCCCGATCCGAAGAGGTCGAATGAATGATGCCGCTCTCGCAATTGATCCGCGACGTCGCGGTACCGGAGAATAGGCCCGGCGACGAGCTGCGGGAAGAGGGCGATATAGGCCGCAAGATCCCAGAAGCTGTCGGACACCTCGGCATCGCCCCGGTAGACATCGACGACGTAGCTTGTCGCCTGGAATACGTAGAAGGAGATTCCAACCGGAAGCACGACCTCCCAGGCGGTTAGCCCCGGGGCGCCGAGGAACCCAAGGAGGCTGCCCAAGCTGTCGATGCCGAAATTGAAGTACTTGAAGTAGCCGAGGAGGCCGAGGTTTAGGGCCACCGCCGCCACCATGGCCCGGCGGCCACCGTTCCCTGCCCGCCGGCCGAGGATGTAGGTCCAGAGGGTCGACGCAAGGATGAGGAGCAAGAAGTCGAGGCGCCACCAGCCGTAGAAGAGGTAGCTCGCGAAGAGTATCCACGGGGATCGATACCGAAAGGGGAGCAGGTAGTAGACTCCGAGAAAAAGCGGGAGAAAGAGAAACAGAAAGGTGGTGCTGCTAAAGACCACGGCTAATGCTGACTAGTCGAAGACGACCGAGGCTTCGACTACCGCGACCTCGGTGGCCTCTCCGGAGCCCATCACCAGAACGCTAACCGAGGCGCCTCTGGAAAGAGGGAGGCTCTCGAAGGTCGCGATGGCCCCCTCGGGCCCGGCCACGATGAATCCGGCCGCCACGGGGTTGATAACCTCCCGATCGGCGCTTCGGGGTTGAACGTTGGAAACGACCGGTGTCTGGTTCTCCGGCGATGAAGGGGAGAAGGCCCCGAGGGTCAGGCTTCCGGCGTCCCGAAGGTTGTAGAGAACCAGTTGGCTTCTGGCGGGGTCGGTGTGGATCTCGTCCTCTATCACCATAAATCCTTCGGCTCCGTAGACCAGGGTGTAGTAGCTCCCACTCCGGGGGACAAAGGAAAACTCTCGATCCTCTGCCCGGAGAACAAACATCCCGGGAAACACGGGACGGTATGGGGTGACGTCTCCGTAGCCAACCCGCCCATAGGTCGTCGCCCCGAGATCGACCGGGACGAGGGCGGACCCAGGGACCGCGTGGACGACCCGGACGAAGGCGTCGTCGGAGTCCGTGGGGCCGTAGAGACCGTCCTGGGCTAGGGCGTTGCTTCCGAACAGTACGGCAAGAAGGAAAACGATTATAGAGCCCCGGATAGTCCTCATAGCCCCCTATCTTAGTGAATTTGCCTCCCCTCTTGCCACCTCTCCGTTCTTGTACCACTATCTTGGCTGCATGCGCCGTTGCGTTCTAAGTCTGGTCCTAACCATTACGATAGCCGTTTCCGGGTTCGCCGACGGGCGCCTCTTCGAGATTACCGACACCGGCGTCCTCTCCCCGGAGGAAGTTGACCACACGATTGCTCCGCTCTTCGACGGCTACGAGCCCCCGGGAGCGCGCTATTCGGTTCAGACCTACCTGATTCGCTTTCAGAGTCGCTATCCCGACGGCACGACGGCTCCGATCACCGCCCAGCTCTTCGTTCCGATCCTGCCGGCGGAAGCAGAACGCCCGGTCTACATCTTTGCACCGGGGACCACGGGGCTCCTCGACGTCTGCCGGGTGAGCCGGGAGCACATCGCCGGTATCCACTGGGGACTCTACCGATCCCACATGCTCTCCTTTGCGGGGCAGGGGGTTATCGGGCTTCTTCCGGACTATACCGGATTCGGGGACCCGGATCATCTGCAGTACTACTATCACGCGGAAACAGAAGCGATGATGATCCTCGACGCCGCCCGGGCCATACGATTCTTCTTTGAAGAGGAGCGGTTCCAGGTTCGGCCGGCCCCGGCGGTCCACCTTGCGGGATACTCCCAAGGGGGACACGCCACCTTCGCCGCGGCGGACCTGGGTCCTTCCTACGCTCCGGAGGTCGCGATTGCCGGGATTATCGGGTACGGACCCGCCACCGATATGGAGGCGCTGTTGCGGGAGTTTACCGTCGTCGCACCGATGGTGGTTCACACCTACCAACGGGTCTACGGGTCGGAGGCCATCGACCCAGGGGACATTCTCGCCCCCCGGTGGGCCGAAACCCTCGACTACGACGTGACCCGGCAGTGCGTCGGCGCCATGCAGAGTTACTATCCCTGGGCCGGGGAAGAGATGTTCGCGGAGTCATTCTATGATTCTATTACCGCAGGTACTCTCTCGGCGACCCACCCGAAGGTTTCTGCTATACTCCGGGAGAACAGCCCCGGTCTCTCCGGACATGGAGTTCCGGTGTTGATTCTTCAGGGAACCGAAGACATAGTCGTGTACCCCGACTCCCAGGCGCAATTTGTGACCGCTCTCCGGAGTCGCGGTAGCGAGGTTCGGTATCTGGTTTACGAAGGGTACCGCCACGATACCCGGCAGATCTCCTTTGGCGAGGTCTTACGGTGGATCGGGGCGGTCTCCCCATAAGGAGCAGTACACAACATGGCAGCACGTTTTCGATATGGCTTGGTCTTTCTCCTGGCGGTTCTTTCCGTCGTATCTGCGGCGGCGCAACCGGACCCGGGCACTATTCTCAGCATAACGCCCACCGGCAGGGTCGAGCCGGAAACGATTCGGGGGATGGCCGAGCCGCTCTTCGAGCATTGGGGTGTTCCGGCGCTTCCAAGATCGGTGGACACCTACAATATCTACTACTCGACCCGGGACCACGACGGTTCGCCCGCGCGGATCCTCGCCCAGCTCTTCGTGCCGGTCTTCGACAAACCGGTCGAGCGGCCGGTTCTCGTCTTTGGTTCCGGCACCACCGGCGTCGGAGACCAGTGTGCCCCCTCCCTCGAGCGCCCGATTGCCCGCCGATGGGGCCACTACCGGGCTAATATGCTCACCTACGCCTCCCAGGGTATCATCACCATCTTTCCCGACTATCTTGGTTTTAACGACTCAGAGCGGCCGCAGCGTTACTTCGCGAAGGACGCCGAAGCGCATACCATGCTCGACGCCGCCCGGGCAGTCGGCAACTTTCTTGCCGCCCGAAACAGTCCGGTCCAGCCGTCGGATCACCTTTTTACCTCGGGTTACTCCCAGGGAGGGCACGCGGCCTTTGCCGCGGCGGACCGCCGGCAGGACTACGCCCCGGAGCTTCCTCTAACCGGTGTCGTGGGTTTCGCCGCGACGACCGACGTCGAAACCCTCTTCCGAGAGGGGCCCTACTACGCTCCGAACGTCGTCTACAGCTACCTCGACATGTACGGAAACCAGGAGATCGAGCCGGAGCGCTATTTCCAAGAGCGCTGGGCGGCGAGCCTGGACTACGACGTTCCCCGGCTCTGTGTCGACGAGTTTCAGTACTACTACCCCTACGACGGGAGAGAGCTCTACACGCAGGAGTTCTACGACGCGCTCTACGCCCTGGACCTGGCGAGGGGCTTTCCCGAATTGGCCCGGCGTCTTGAAGAGAACGCGACGGGGCTCACGGGACACGGCTTCCCGGCCCTGGTCGTCCAGGGCAACCAGGACATCATCATAACAACGCCCTCTCAGACGGAGTTCGTCGAGGCCCTCCGGGCAGCGGGAAGCGAGGTCGAATACGTAACGATGGATGGGGTCCGACACCGCCACACACGGCCGGCGGGGTTTCGGGACTCGGTGCGCTGGATGAAGGAGCGCTCGGGACTCGAAGCGGAGCTCGAGGAGCTGGACTAGGTCAGCCCCCGCTCCTTCTTGATGGTATCGTAGGCGTCTTGGATCTCCTGGAACCGTCGGGTGGCGAACCGGACGAACTCTTCGGGCATTCCCTTGGCGATAACGCGGTCCGGGTGGTTCTCGCCGACCAGCTTTCGGTAGGCGGACCGGACTTGGTCGTTGGTCGCTTCGGGGGTCAACCCGAGGGCCCGGTAGGCGGCGTCTGCGGTGTTCTGATACTTCCGTTTTATCGACTCCATCGTCGAATCCGGGAGCCGGAGTACTCGTGCCACTCTCCGGATTAGCTGCTCTTCCGCCTCCTGCAGCTTGCCGTCGGCAACGCCGATCTGGAAGAGCATGTCGATAAAGTT
>CAZLDK010000073.1:8320-13000 GCA_964558285.1 uncultured Spirochaetaceae bacterium
GATATCTGGAAGAGTTGGCCGGCGAGCTCCTCTACCGAGTAGGGGGATCTCTTGGCCTCGTTGAAGACGTCGATTGCGAACTGCCGCTCCCGGCCCCGGAGGCCCATCTGGGTGATGAACCGGAGCACCAGATCGCCTTCGGCCTTGCTGACTACGCCGTCGGCTTTGGCTATCTTGCCGAGAATCGAGAAGACCGCGACGAAGTAGGTTGCTTGGATGCGCTCGAGGGTTGTAAAGCCGCCGAAGGAGCCGCGGCCGAAGCCTCCGAAGGTACGGGTGTAGCCCGTCGGACCTCCGGCGTCGCCCCGGGCGGTAATCTCCTCTTCCGGCTTGTCTACGAAGTAGTGACCCAGAGCGGCCCCGCCGATGGCCCCGAGGGGACCTCCGAGCATAAGGCCTATGGTGCCACCGACGATCTTGCCGAACCAGCTCACCTCCCAGACTCCCGCGATCTACCGGACGAACCCGGAGACATGCACATCACCTCGCTCCATCATCCTCGCTAGGCGCCTTTTTACCCATTCGCGAAGGGGCGTCCGGGTCAAAGGAAAAAGGACCGTGAAGCCAAAGAGATCGGTGAGTATCCCCGGAGTTATCAACAACGCTCCGGCGACGACGATCAACAGACCATCGATCATTTCGTCCCCTGGGAAGATACCGACTTCCATCTTTCGTTGGATCTCGATCCAGACGAGGCTTCCTTCCGTCCGGGCTAGGTAGGCCCCCAAGGCGCCGGTTACAAGCACGATGGCGACGGTCGAAAGGGCGCCGATCCATTGCCCCAACTTGATGAGGAGATAGAGCTCGATAAGGGGAACCGCAGTGAACAAGAGAAAGAGACGACCAAACATACGCCAAAGGTAGCACCGACGCCCCAAAAGGGCCAGTTTGCTGTAGAATCGTCGGCATGAATCCCACACGTTTTCCGGCTACCAGGAGCTGCGCAGATCCTGCGGCTATTCGGGGTTGGTGATGGACAAACTCATAGGCGCCCACGTGAGCGCCGCCGGGGGTATCTACAAGAGTGTTGATAACGCGCTGGCTATTGGCGCCAACGCCTTCGCGCTCTTCCCGAAGAACCAATTGCAGTGGACCGCGAAACCGTACACCGAAGAAGACATCGACAGGTTTCGCAGCGCCCTTACCGACAGCGGAATCTCTCCCGAGGCGGTGCTCCCTCACTCGGCGTACCTGATTAACCTCGGCGCCCCGGACCCGGCGGTTGCCCGGCGATCCCGGGACGCCCTCCTCGACGAGTTAACGCGGGTCGAGCAGCTTGGGCTTTCCTACCTCAACTTCCACCCCGGGAGCTCCAAGGGGGAGATCTCCGACGAGGCGTGCATATCGCAAATCGCCGGGGCGATGGATTCTATTCTCGCCGAGACTGCCACCGCGAAGCTGGTGCTCGAGACCACAGCAGGGCAGGGGGCGAATCTCGGGTGGCAGTTCGAGCACCTCGCGCGGATTATCGACGAGGTGTCCCGGTCCGACCGGGTCGGCGTCTGCATCGATACGGCGCACGTCTTCGGAGCCGGGTACGACATCCGGGACGCCGAGGGCTGGGATGCCGCGATGGAGGGCTTCGAGGGGGTACTCGGGGTCGAGCGGCTCGTCGGGATGCACCTGAACGACTCGAAGATGGCCCTCGGCAGCCGGAAGGATCGCCACGCGACCATCGGAAACGGGGAGATCGGACTATCCGCCTTCGAGGCGATTCTCGCCGACCCCCGGACGGACGGCATTCCCCTTATCCTCGAGACCCCCGAGCCCGAACGCTGGGCCGAAGAGATAGAGATGCTCCGGGGGATGGCCGCCGCTCAGCCGGGATGACCGACTACGCGCCCTTTACCCGGCGGGTAATCGACGTTCTCCGGTCCGTCCCGCCCGGCAGGGTGACCTGCTACCGGGACCTTGCCGCGATGGCGGGTAATCCCCAAGGCGCCCGGCAGGTCTCCCGAATCATTCACAGCCTATCGAGGAAGCTCGGCCTACCGTGGCACCGGGTGGTAAACGCCACCGGGGCCGTCGCGATTCGGGAACCCGAGGGCCGGGCGCGGCAGCAGGCGCTCCTGGAGGCCGAAGGGGTCGAGTTTCTCGCACCCGGTCGGACCGATTGGCGACGGTTTCGGTGGAGCGGCTCCGGAGGGCCGGGAGGGACGCTTCCCTATGTGTCCAGATCCACCTTGGCAGTCGGTTGGGGGTTACGGTAAGCTGAAAGGCATCTTCAGGAGTGTTCCATGACCAAGACGCCTCCGAACCGGCTGAGCACGGGGATAGAAGGTCTCGACATTGTACTCGGCGGAGGATATCCGGAAGGGCGGATCATCCTCGTCCGGGGAGTCGCAGGAACCGGCAAGACGACGGCGGGGCTACAATTCCTCCGGGCCGGCGCCGCGGCCGGGAAGCGCTGCCTCTGTATTACCCTCCTTCAAACGCGGAACGAGCTCGACGACGTGGCCGCCGCTCACGGGTGGACCCTCGACGGTATAGAGGTTATGGAGCTTCCTACGGAAGTCCGAGAGTCCGCAACGGCGGAGCAGACGGTTTTCTCGGCTGCGGACATCGAGCTCCGGGAAGTGACCGATACGATCGAGGCGGCGATTCACCGCTACCAGCCGGAGTGTCTGCTTATCGATTCCCTGAGTGAGCTTGGGGTCCTCGTCAATACCGGCTACCAACTGCGGCGCCAGGTCTTACGCCTCAAAGGGACCCTCGACGCCATCCAGTGCACCACCCTGCTCTCGGCAGGCCCCGCCGGGGAGCTCGATATGGACACCCTCGAAACGCTTGTCCACGGCGTCGTGCGTCTGGAGATGATAGCCCCAAGCTTCGGCCGGTCGCGGAGGCGGGTTCTGGTATCCAAGATGCGGGGAATGCAGTTCGGCGAAGGGTACCACGACGCACGGATCGACACCGGGGTCGGACTATCTCTCTTTCCCCGCCTCTTGGTGAAGAAAGGCCTCGGGGACCATCGATGGGAAGCCGTTCAGAGCGGAAACGCGGCCATCGACACCCTTCTCGGAGGAGGACTCCTGCAGGGGACCACCTGCGCGATTACCGGAACCACCGGCGCCGGGAAGAGCTCCCTCGTCGGCCAGTATATCCACACGGCGGGGTGCCGAGGGGTTTCTTCCGCGGTGTTCTGTTTCGATGAGCGCCCGGAAACCTTTGTAAAACGCGCCGCGGGTCTCGGAATGGATATCGAACCCCTTATCGCGAAAGGGTTGGTTCGCCTCCGGCAGGTAGACGTCGGAGAGATCTCCCCGGGGCAGCTCAACTCTCTTGTCCGCACAGCCGTCGAAGTCGAAGGTGTACGCATTGTGGTCCTCGATAGTCTGAGCGGCTACCTTCAGTCGATGCCCGGGGAGCACGAGCTCATAACGCAGCTCCACGATCTTTTGAGCTACCTCTCCGGCGCCGGAGTTCTCTCCCTGATGGTCGTCGCTTCTCACGGAGTTTTCGGCCGGACAGAGACATCCATAGACATCAGCTACATCGCCGATACCGTCATAACGCTTCGCCACTTCGAAACCAGAGGCCGGATCCGCCGCTGTATCGCCGTTCTCAAGAAGCGCTACGGGGACCACGAGCGGACCGTACGGGAGCTCCAGCTTGGCCCCACCGGCATAGTCGTCGGGGAACCCCTGACGGCCTTTACCGGGGTTCTCACGGGTCTTCCGCGGTACGAAGGCGACAGAGAGGCCCTGCTTGACGACGACCTACCACCCCGCGGTTCGCGATAATGGAGCGCCGGGCCCATGAGCTTGATGTTCTGCTTCTGACTCCGACGGGACGGGACGCAGAGGTTATACAAGATCTCCTGACTCTCCAGGGGCAGTTCTGCCGAATACTCGAGAGCTTCTCCGAGTTGCTCGCCTTTTTGGAAACCGACGCAAGTGCCGGTGCCATCGTCGTCGCCGACGAAGCAATTGGCGCCGAGGATGCCGGCCGTTTAGCGGGTTTTCTGGGGAGCCAGCCGAAATGGTCCGATCTCCCGGTCTTGATCCTGACGCGGCCGAATGGGGACCCCGCCCGGCTTTCCCCTTTGATGGGCTACCGGAGCGTAGATGTCCTACGGCGACCCGTCCAACCAGGGACCCTCAGCATCGCTATACTCGGGGCCGTCGGCAATCGCCGACGGCAGTACGAAGTCCGGGGTCTTCTCGCGGAGTCCGCGAGACTAAACGAGGAGCTTCTGGAAAGGACCCATCAGCTTCGGCGCCTTTCGAGTCAATTAGCGGAAACGGAGGAGCGGGAACGGCGTCGCCTCGCCGAATACGTACACGACGACTTGCAGCAAATTCTCGTCGGAATGAATCTTCATTTCGACATACTCTCTCGGCGCCTCGGCGAAGAGCCTGGAGTCGGAGACGGTGTTGATGTGCTCAAAGAGCTTCTCCAGGAAGCCATCGCGGGAACCCGCCGCCTTTCCCAGGAGCTTAGCCCAACGGCCTTGAGGAAGGGAGGTCTCGTCGCGGCGCTTCGGTGGCTCTGCGAGCATGTCCGGGAGCTCCACGGGCTCACCGTGCACCTCACCGCCGCGTCGGTCCCCGAGGAGCTCGATGAGTCCCTCCAAGTATTCTTTTTCCGGGTAACGCAGGAGCTCCTTCTCAACGTGGCCAAACACGCCGACACATCCGAGGCGTGGCTGCGTCTGACCTCGGTCGAGGGTGTCTTAAC
>CAZLDK010000074.1:0-7893 GCA_964558285.1 uncultured Spirochaetaceae bacterium
CTCGAGGCCACCGAGAGCCCGGGGGGCGCTCGTCTCGTCGCAGACGATACAGATGCTGTGCTCCGAGGAGGCTTGGGAGATCATGATGATGTTTACCTGGGCGTCCGCGAGGGCTCGGAAGACCCGGGAGGCGATTCCCGGGAGCCCCACCATCCCGCCGCCCTCGACGTTTACCAGGGCGACCCGTTCGATCGAGGCTATCCCGGTGATGGTGCGCTTCTCCTGGCTGCCGGACTTCGTAATCCTGGTCCCCGGTGCCTCTTCGTTTAGCGTATTCTTGATCCAGAGCGGTATTTCCTTCTCGATCGCCGGGAGCATCGTCGAGGGGTGAATGACCCGGGCACCGAAGTAGGAGAGCTCGACGGCTTCGCTGTAGCTCAGCTCCGGGACGACGAAAGCGTCGGGGACCACGTTGGGGTCGGCGCTCAACACGCCGTCGACGTCGGTCCAGATCTCGATCGCCTCGGCACCGAGGGCAGCACCCACGAGAGACGCCGTGTAGTCGCTCCCGTTCCGTCCGAGGGTGGTCGTCACCCCTTCGGCAGTCGAGGCGATAAATCCGGTTACCACCGATATTCCGTCGAAGCCGTCGAGCGACTCCCTGAGGGTGCCGTAGCTTGTGGCGAAATCCACTCGAGCCGCGCCGAACGCGGCGTCGGTTCGGATGAGCGGCCTGGAGTCGACGTATCGGCTGGATATGCCGAGACCGGCGAGGTATCCGGCGCAGACCCGGCAATTCAGCCGCTCGCCGAAGCTCAGGATAAGATCCCGGGTCCGGGGCGAGCACTCCCGGACCAAGAGGACGCCCCGGAGAAGGTCCGATACCTCTTCGAGAAACCCGTCGGTGTCCCTTACGAGGGACGCGTCGTCGGGGACAAGCTCTTCCCGGACTGTCTTGGTACGCCGGAGAATCGCTTGGAATAGCTCCTGGTAGCCCTCGTCCCCTTTGGCTGCGGCGTAGCTCGCATCGAGGAGGGCGTCGGTTACGCCCTTCATCGCGGAGAGGACGAGGACCACCCCACCGAAGGATTCGCGGCGGCGGATAACGATGTCCATGGCCCTGCGGATGCGGCCGGCATCCGCCACGGAGCTACCTCCGAACTTTAGTACTCGCATAGGATCCGGCAGAGCTTACACGATGGATGCTACACGAAACAACCCAAGCGGGGTATGATTGCGCCGTCGTGGTCCGATTGTTAGGCGCGCTCCTTCTTCTTTTTCTTCTGCTGCTTTCCTCCTGTATCACTCTCTCGGAGGGTGAGCCCGGGGCAGACGGCGCGGAGGGTCCGGTGGGAAACGCGGCCGAGTCGGAAACCGGGGCCGTTCCCGAATCGGAGGCGGTCCTCGCTCTGGCCCTAGAGGCGTCGCCGGCGACCACCACGGTCCTTCGGGACGGCAATCGGTCGGTCGCGTTAGCCTACGATCTCGACGGCGACCGCCGGGAGGACGTGGTGAGTCTCTCCGCCCAGATACCCGAAGGGAACCCGCTCCCCCCGGGCCGCCTCTTTCGTCCTCCTCGGCCGCCGGCTCCTGAAGATCCAAGCCACCCCTTTCTTCTCGAAGTCTACTTTCGGTCCCCTCGGGGTCCAGGCCACCTTCGCTCCGTCGCTCTCGGGAATCACCCCGCGGCTCGAAGCTTCTCCGTCGTTCCGCTCCACTCGGCCTGGACGCTTCCGGCGTCGGTTTCCACCGAGTTCTACACCACCAGGGGAACCGAAGAGGTCTGGGTCGTCTTCCAGGATGGGCAGGAACCGTCGCTCCTTCGGCTGGCAAAGCATCCGAATGCCGGCTTTGAGGTTTTCGATATCGACGGGGACCGTGTCCGGGAGGTTGTGACTATCCAGTCTCGGCTGGAGCAAGGCAGGGGCTACGAGAGCTATCTAACCCTCTACCAGTTGACCGAGAGGGGCTACGCTTCCGCCGGCACCATCAACATCGTTCGCAATCTGCGACAGTTTTTGGACGATATCCGTGTCGAGATTCTTGCCGCCCAGTGGAGTTCGATCGCCGACGGAGCGGCTAAGTCGCCGTCGGACTTGGATCGGTTCTTCCCTCCGGTGGACGACGCAGGTGCCGCCGGCGAGCCCTTCGCCTTCAGTCGCTTTGCCGAAATCGGAATCGAAGACGTACGCCTCCCTCAGCTCCTGGAGAACCCCTTCGGAAGCCTCCAGGAGCGGGAAACTGTCATCCTTCCCTTCAACGTGGTTTGTTGCGAGGATGCCATCTTTTCCTTCTTGATGGGAGTTCGGTTTCGGCGAAACCCTTTTACAGGAGATCAGTTTGAGCTCGTACCATTTCCGACGGATTAGCTTCCTGGGAGCGCACCGATGAGCGTCTACAAGTACCGAGTCCAGGGCGGTTTTCCGATTCGTGGCACCATCCGTGCCGCGGGAAACAAGAACGCCGCGCTCCCGTGCATCGCCGCCTGCCTGTTAACCGAAGAAGAGGTCGTCCTAGAGAATGTGCCGAATATCGAGGACGTCCACGTAATGCTCGACATCGCTCGGGCTCTCGGGTGCGATGTATCCGACGGGGACGCCGAGGGCGAGTATCGGATCCGGGCGTGCACCCTTGCCGCTTCCGACATCCCCGGCGACCTTGCGAGGCAGATACGGGCGTCGATCCTCTTCGCCGGCCCGATGGTCGCGCGGACAGGCAAAGTATCCCTGCCGCCGCCGGGAGGCGATGTCATCGGTCGCCGCCGACTCGACACACACTTTCTCGCACTGTCTGCCCTCGGGGCTCGGGTTGAGACGGAGGGCCTCTTCGAGATTTCGGCGAATAAGCTCAAGGGCGTCGATATCTTCCTCGATGAGGCGTCGGTTACCGCCACGGAAAACGCCATAATGGCCGCGTCTCTCGCAGAGGGAAAAACCACCATCGAGAACGCCGCTTCGGAACCGCACATCCAGGACCTCTGCAATATGCTAAGAGCCATGGGCGCCAAGATCGACGGCGTCGGCTCCAACATTCTCCGAATCGAGGGGGTCAAGAAGCTCTCCGGTTGCCGATTCCGGATCGGCGCCGACTACATGGAAGTCGGTTCCTTTATCGGGCTCGCGGCGGTGACCCACGGCGAAATCGTGATCGAGGAGGCGCCTGCCCATCACATGCGGATGATGCGCCTCGCTTTCGGGCGCCTCGGTATCTACTGGGAGCGCGACGGAAACTCCATCCGGGTCCCCCCGGGGCAGAGCCTCAAGGTGGTTTCCGACCTCGGAGGCTCGGTTCCCAAAATAGACGACGCCCCGTGGCCCGGCTTTCCTCCGGACCTTATCAGCATCATTTTGGTGGTTGCCACTCAGGTCGAAGGAACCATTCTGGTCCACGAGAAAATGTTCGAGTCCCGGATGTTTTTCGTCGACAAGCTTATCGGAATGGGCGCCCGGGTGGTTCTCTGCGACCCCCACCGGGCGGTGGTAACGGGCCCCTCCCGGCTTTCGGGGTCCGAGCTTACCTCCCCGGATGTCCGGGCGGGAATGGCGATGGTTATCGCCGCCCTCTGTGCCGAGGGGGAGAGCGTAATCCACAACGTCTACCAGATCGAGCGGGGTTACGAGAACCTCGTCCCTCGGCTCCAGGCTCTCGGGGCCCAGATCGACCGGGACAGTATCGGTTAGGGACTTTCCGAAAACCAGGCTTCGACGAGGGGTCGGATGCTGTCGTAAGCGCCCCGGATTCGAACGAAGGCTTCGGTTGCTTCCCGACGCTGGGCCTCTTCCAGGACGGCCAGGGAATCGGGGTGAAACTGAGACGCCAAGAGCCGGTACGCACCCTGGAGCTCGCGAGGACCGGCGGCCTCCTCGACGTCGAGAAGGGCTGCGGCGTCGCGGGGCAGAGGGCGCGCCTCTCCCCAGACCGTCAGCTTCTCCTCCGCCGAAAGCCCGTAGCCGTCCAAGAACCGTCGGGCGACCGTAACCTGGGTTACGCCGGCCCCCGATTCGGGCTCCGGTGGGAGCAGGAGAAGGGTCGCCAGCGACGCGGCCTCCCGGGGGCTCATGTTTCGCCTGGCCCAGGCCAATACTGCGACGAAGGAAAGACCGGAGGCGGCCCTGGCGGCTGCCAGGAGCTCCGTAAGCTCCGACTCGTCGAGGGGGCGACCGCCGGCCTCCGAAAGACGCTCTCGGTGCTCCTCCCGCCATTCGCGGCCCCTTCGGCACTCGGAAAGGAGTCCGACGGCCAGGTAGACGACTCCGGTACGCTTGTCCACCTCGGTGTCTTCCGGTCGGGAGAGAAACTGTTCGAACCGCATGCTTCTGCCGCGGTTTTCGAAGGCCTTGTCGATCAGGAATCCTATGAGAAAACCGAAGGCGATCCCCGGTACTCCGGCCGGAATTCCCAGGGCGGCGCCGACGATGCGGCCCCAGGCTCTCATGAAGCGCTCTGGTTGACCTTTCGGGCTAGGTAGAGGATAGCTCCGAAGAGTAAGGCAAGCTCTACAACCGCCAGAACCAGCAGGGTCGTCGGAAGCTCAAGGGATTGCAGAACCAGCAGGACGATCGAGCCGTGGGCCTCGACGTAGAGCTCGTAGACAACCTTGACGACAAACGGCGCCAAGACTATCCCCGGTAGCAGAAGGAGGAAGGGGCGGTGGAGGTATCTGCTGCGGTGAGACCAGCCGAAGCCGATGGCCCAGATCGAGAGCACGATGAGCCCGAAGGGCCGAGCGAGGGAGACTGTAAGGTCCGCTGCGACGGGGCGCGCGAGGTAGCCGGCGTCGGGGCCCTGGTCGAGCATCCGTATCTGACCGGCGATGCCTCGAGTCGGTGCGCCGGCGGCGGATGCGGAGAAGAGCATCAGGTCGTCAACCGGGTAACCGACCGACAAGAGCGGTTCCCCCTCCGGAGGCTCCCCGAGGAGCCATTCGGCGGTCGTCGATACGCGGAGCTCCTCGGGGCCCTCGTCGATAAGCCGGAAATAGAGGGTTTCGTCGATCAGTTTCCCGGCGTCGGCCCGAAGATGCTCGAGAACCGCCCCGGTGTCGTCGAAGCGCAGAAACTCCACGTCGTAGGCGAAGGAAGCGGCGGCTCCGGGAACCAAAGACCCTATTTGGAGAAGCCCTCGGTTTTCGTCCCACCGACCGGAAAAGAGGATGTTCTCCGAAGAGGGGAGGTCCCTATTGGTGGTCATCTCGACGGTAGTAAGCGCCTGGTTCTGAAGAGCCCGGCGGGCCTCGTCGTAGTAGCGCCGTACGTCCGGGTCGTCGGGGAACCGCTGCCGAAGGCTCCAGAATTTCTGAAACGCTTCGACGACTTTTCCACGGTTGAGCGCCCGGTAGCCCTCCTCTACTTCCGCCTCTTGCCAAGCCGCCAGCCCCTCGCGTTTTTCCTCGAAGAGCTCCCTTTGAGACTCCTCCAAGCTCTCCTCTCCCGGCTGATCCAAGTAACGCCGGGCCTCATTCATAATCGTGAGGGGTCGCTGCCAGCCGGGTCTAAGCTCGAGGGCCCGGCGAGCAAAGTAGTGGGCGTTTACGTAGTTCCCAAGGCGAAGATACTCCTGGGCTCGGAGGGCGTTCTCCTCGGCGGTGAGAGGAGTCTCTTGCTCCACCACTTCCTCTTCTAAGGCATCGGCGGGTACCCGGTGCACTCTATCCTCGACCTCGGCGATTAGCTGCGAGACGGTTACCGTCTCGTCGCCATCGGCTCCGAAGGCCTGCGCCCGGCGGCCGGCAATGGACGCATAGAGCCGGAGGAAGCGGAGGGCCTGCTCGGGCTCACCGCTCCTCAGGGCGCGAGCCGCCTCGTCCCGGTAGGTCAACGCCGATTCGGAGAGGGCGGCCAGCCGTCCCGCCCCGGCTTCGACACGATCGGCGACGAGTCCGATAACCGCGGTGTACCCCATGGCGACGACGGTGAGGATTATCAACGGCCCTCGAATGCTCTCGAAGGGGCCGGCGACCACGGTCGCCTCGGAGGCTACGGATTCCGGATTGATGACGATGGAGTAGGTAATCAGCAGGGCGGCGACGACCAGCGGGACGAGGTTGTCGATTACCCCTAGGAACGCTTGCCGAAGAAGCCATTCGCTCCGGAACTGCGGCAAAAGCAGCTCCTCGGGTCCGACGAAGACGGCGTTCCCGAGAAAAAAGAGAAACCCGCCGACAATAGCCAAGAGCACCGCCAAGAGGGCACCCCTGGTGGCCCTATCCATCGAGGGTCTCCCGTTCCCAGTGGGAGAGTCCGGGGAGCAAGAGATTTATGAGGACGAAGAAGCCGCTTAGGCCCAGAAACAGAACGTAGGGTTCAACCGGAACAGTCTCCCGAACGAGGGGGTTCTCGAGCCATTGGGGAATCCGGAGCATGCCTCGGAGCGCGAGAAGGAAGAGAAACGCATTGAAGAGGGGCCACCGGGTCAAGCGAAGAAAGACCCAGCCGGTTACGACAAAGAGGAGAATCCCCGCGACGCGGAGCACAAAGCCTCGAGAAAGCGCCGGAAACCGGAGAAGATCCTCGGTCATCCGCTGAAGGTCTTCGATTAGACCGACGAAGGCTGCGGACTTCCGGGGCCCTCTCCAGGGCCCGCCGTAGGCCTCCCGGACGGAGAAGGGGTCGGCCGACCCCGGCAGCTGCACGATCTCCCGGTCCGGGCCCGGAAGATGCCGCGCCTCGGCGACCAACTCCATCGGTTCGCCGAAGCTCCGGGGAACGACCACGACGTTGCGGAGCCGGAGGGTCTGGGTTTCGGAAACGAAGAGCGAGCCGTCGCCGGAACGGTAAAGGGCAGAGTCCTCCAAGTCCAAACCGACCGAGGCGAGGCGAGGCGCAAAGCCACGGTAGAATCCCCCGAGTTGGTGGAAGCCACCGACGAAGATCGCGCCGGCGAGAAAAAAGAAGAGTATGCGGACGCTAATCGGATGATCCTGGGATCTCCGGAGCGTCATCAACTGGAGAGCGAGGGTCAGAAGAACTGCCGGAGTCAAAGCCAGGAAGAGCGCGAGTACGAGCGTTTCGGAGACCGGCAGGGTGCCGGCCAGCTGGTCGACGTCCCGGGTTGCCAAGACGTCGATGACCACGAAAAGCGCGATGAGGGCCCAGACAAGGAGAAAAATCAGGAGAAACCGTGCCGGGGCCTTTGCCAGCCATCCCACGGCGGTATGGTAGCACGGCGGATAAGGGGTGACAAGCAAAGGAGTTATCCACAGATATTCTACAGCGTCTTTCGGTCCTCAGTATCTTTTTGTAGACAACCGAAAGGCTTCTCGGGGGGCTGTCTAGCGGTCAGTCTTCGAGAGGGATCTGATAACTCTTTTTGTCAACTTGATTTACCGATATCTCGGCTACTTTGGCCCGTTATTTTTCGTCGAAACGGTGCGAATCACTTAAATAATGTGTAGCCGAACCGCCTTTAGACGATTTCGCCCACAAGTTATCCACAGGAAGAGCCGGGGAATTCGGCTCCAGCTGAAAGCCCCACCCCCGAATCGTCCGGATTTCGGGCGCCCCGGGGATGTCTCGAAGCTTCCGACGGAGCCGGGAGACGAACATGTCAAGTCGGCGCCCTGAATTTGAGGACGAATTACCGTAGACGAGGTAGAAGAGCGCCTCCCGGGGCACCCCTTCTCCGCCGCCGAGAATCAACGCCCGGAGCACCCTGTTCTCCGAGGTGGAGAAGCCCCCCTCCGGGAGCAGCCTGGAGGTTCCGGCGTTCTGCAGAGCCCGGGTGACCCGTTCCCGGAGCTCTTCCGCCTCCCAGGGGAGGCGAAGAAAGTCGAGGGCTCCGGCGGCAAAGGCCGCCGTCAATTGAGACGGGGTACCGGAGGCGATAAACGGAGGCTGGGGCAAGGAGCTACCCGCGTCTAGGATGCGAACGATCTGTTCGAAGGGAAGCACCGCAAGAATCGCCTCCCGGGGCGGGGGCCAGGACTGGCCCAGCAGACCGGGCAGGACCTTCGGC
>CAZLDK010000074.1:7903-12923 GCA_964558285.1 uncultured Spirochaetaceae bacterium
GGGGGCCAGCCTGTGCCGATGAGGAGGCGCCAGAGCGGTTCCGGACTCGAGGAGCGTCGACGACCGAGGGCGTCGACCGATGGATCGAGGGCGTGGACGGAAGAACGCAGGAGGTAGACCAAAAGGGGAGGCCCCTTTCTACCGGCCCTTCGCCTCGCCATCCTCCTTCTCTTCTTCCTCCATGCGTCTTTTGAGCTCTTCGAGACTATCGGTCCGATTATCCTCTATCGACATTCGCTGTTTGAACTCTTCGAGGAGCTTGTCGGCATCCGAGGTGCCGCCTTCGAGGCGCTGAAAGCGCTCTTCGAGGGACTCGTCGTCCCGGCTATTCTCCAACTCTTCCATCGCCTCGTTTTGAGCCTCCATGTCGTCCATCTGGGCCGACATTCGGTCAAAGGCCTCGAAGGCGGAGGTATCCGACATCCCGGTCATCGTCTCCTGGAGCCGCTTCTGGGTCTCGGCGCGCTTCGCCCGGGCGATCAGGAGGTTCTTCTTCCGTTGGGCTTCTTCGAGCTTCTGCTGGAGCCCCCGGAGCCCGGACTTGAGCTTCTCTACGGACTCGTGCTGCTGGGCCAACTGCGTCTCGTATTCGACCAGATAGCCCTCGATTTCCTGCTTTCGGACGAGGGCTTCTTTCGCTAGCTGGTCGTCTCCGGCCTTTAGTGCGAGGCGGGCTCGGTTGTCCCATTCTTCGGCTTTGGCCCGGTTGTCTTTAATCTGCCGCTCGAGCTTCTTTTCGTCGGCGATGGCGGCGGCCACACTCCGCTTCGACTCGATCAGCTGCTTGTTCATGTCGGTGATCAGCTGGTTGAGCATCTTCTCCGGGTTTTCCGCCCGGCTGATCATGTCGTTGATATTGGACTGGATAAGTCTTCGAAGTCGGCTAAAGATTCCCACGGTAGTGGCTCCTCAATGCGATCGAAAGAAGCGCCCGAGAGGCTCTCGATGCTGCGCGAGGGTCAGGCCGACGGCATCGAGGGAGGCGCGAAACTCTTCGTAGTTTAGTGTCTCGGCTTCGAGGGTGTCGAGGAGCAACACCTCTTGATCTCTCAATGCGTAGGCGCCGTGAACCGTATCGGCGTTCAGACGGAGAAGCTGTTCGAAGAGCTCACTTCTGTCTTCCTCCGGGATGGTGCCGATGCGGGTCTGAATGCTGACGAGAGACTCTTCGAGGAAAACCAACACCCCCGGGAGACCCCGCTCCGGGTCCCGAATGAGCCACGCCGATTCCCCGGCGGATTCGTATTGAAGGTCGAGGGTGGTAAGAAAGCTCTCAATCCGGGAAGGAGTCATCTATCCAAGAAAGACGTGCCCCGAGTTGTCTATCGCGAGGATCGTCTTGCAGTTCGAGCAGCGGAACCGCCCCGGCTTCGTCGCCTTGAGTTTGGTCGAGCAGATCGGGCACTTGAAGATCTTCGGGAACACGTCGGACTCGACCGTAGTACCGCCCTTCTTGAAAAAATCCACGGCCTCGTCGAGGTTGTCCTTGATGTTGAAGAACTGGCTAAAGCCGAGAAGCTGAAAGACTTCGTAGACCTTCGGTTGAATCTCGAGGAGCACCAAGTCGCCGCCCCGGGGTTTTACCGTCTTGAGAAAGGCGGTAAAGGAGCCGATGCCGGTACTCGATACGTAATTCAGGCCGCCGCAGTGAAAAATCAACCGGGTATATCCCTCTTCGACTACCCGAGAAACGCGCTTCTGAAAGAAGTTCGAATTGTACGTGTCTATGTAACCCGTCAAGTAGAGTATCAGGCACCCTTCGACGCTATCGACCTTCTGAAGGCGTACTTTGAGGCTTTCGTCCTTCTCTTCGTCGAAGCCGGGCACAATGTCGTTGTTGTTCATAGCACCTCATCTCTTACACGCACGTTTAACTAATGGTCAACATAGTATCCGCACGGTCATTAATTGTCAAATAGAGGTAAAACATCTCCATTTTTACCTGTGTTGTCCTCGCCGAGGGGAAGAATCGCGCCGTTGTGACGATCGTCCTCGGCGCTAATAAGATAGCACGCTGTTTCCGCGATTTCATCCGGTTTTTTGCCGGCGAATCGCTGTTTTTCCTCGTCGCTGAGATACTCGGTGTCAACGTGGCCCGGAAGGAGCGCCGAAACGGCAACATTGGTGCCTGCGAGATCTTTGGCGAGGGAGAGAACGACGACCGTCAAGGCGGTCTTAGCCGCCGCGTATGCGCCGATCTCCCGGTATCCCTTTACGGTTTCGCTCCCCGTTACCCCGAACAGGAGAATACGTCCGAAGCCTCGGCGTCGCATCCCGGGAAGAAAGCGGGTGATGAGGGCCCCGGGAAGGACGAGGTTCATCCCGGCGATATGCCTCCACTCCTCGAATGTCGTCTCGCCGACCGGCTTGTAGAGGACCGGACCGAAGGAGCAGACGAGGATGTCCGGCTCCGTGTCGTCGGGAAGAGCGGCAAGGAGCCCTTCCGGCTCCTCGGCCATAACACAGATGCCCTCGATGCGACCTCGGCTCACGGCTTCGCCGTCCCGGATAAGGGAGTCGAGTTTCTCCTGATGGGCGCCTGTGGCGATGACGTCGACTCCCAGGGCCAGAAGGCGGCGACTAATCGCGCCCCCGATGCCACCGCTTCCCCCGACTATCAACGCCCGTCGCCCCGGAGTGTACTGCTCTGTCGTCATGCCCGGCTCCCTGTTCTCACGTCCCGCCGCAATGGTCTATACTCTCTTTATGCGAGGCTCGGCCCGAATTGTCTACCTTAGTGCAGTCGTGCTCCTAGGGCTTCTGGTGGTGCCCTCGATTTCGGCGGATCGCGAGGCCTTCGACGATGCCGTCAATTTTTCCCTCTCGCTTCCCCGACTCCATTCCGCAATCAACCGGTCTCCGGACCGAATTATCGGACAGACGGTCCTCCTCGACGGCGTCGTCGCTTCGATTACCCACTACGGTACCGACGAAACCGACTTCTTGGTCCTCGTAGAGCTAGTAGCCGCCGATTGGCAGGGCTTGACGTCTATCAACCTCTACCGGGCCTATGTCCTCTTCGGCCCTGATTTCATGGACGAGTTCCCACTCCGGCCCTCTCGGGACCCCGGCCCCCGGGAAGTCTCGCCGAACGCTCGGGTTCTAATCGCCGGGGAGGTCACCCAGGCTGCCGAGGAAGAGGACGGCACCTCGACCGCCATCGTCGAAGCGTTTCACCTCCGCCCGATTCGATAGCAGCATCAGTAAAAGACGATGTCCTCCGAGGCGATTGTCTCGCCTTCGGCGAGGAGCACCGCCCGCTCGACGCAGTTTTTCAGCTCCCGTACGTTTCCAGGCCAAGAGTGGGCCTCCAGCCGATCGAGGGCTCCGGGGGAGAAGCGCTTCTCCCCGGCTGAGCGCATCCGGAGAAAATGCGTCGCCAGGATGGAGATATCTTCCACCCGTTCTCGGAGGGGCGGCACTTCGATAATGAGGGTCGAGAGTCGGTAGTAGAGGTCGCTTCGAAAATTACCGGAGGCTACCAGAGAGCCGACGGGGCGATTGGTCGCCGACACTATCCGAACATCGATGCGCCGCGGGCGACTACCCCCAACTCTTCGGATCGACTGGTCCTCCACCGAGCGAAGCACCTTCGCCTGATTCTGGGCATCCATCTCGCCTACTTCGTCGAGGAAGATGGTGCCTCCGTCGGCGACTTCGAAGCGACCGGGGTGCGGCACGGCGTCGGTAAACGCTCCCCGCTCCGCTCCGAACATCTCAGATTCGAAGATGCTCTGGGGAATCGCGGCACAGTTAATCGGAACGAAGGGCCCGGCGGATCGGGGAGAGATGGAGTGGATGCCCCGGGCCACCAAGTCCTTGCCGGTTCCGCTTTCGCCGTAGATTAGCACCGGAAGGTCCGAGGGACCGAAGCGGCGGATCGTCTTCCGAAGCTTTCGGACGGGACGGCTGGTTCCCACCAGAATCAGATCCCCGAGCCGTTCTTCCTCGAGCCGCCGGGGCCGCCGAGAAGCGGTAAGGACCAGGGCATACCGGATGGCCTTCTCGAGGTCGATGAGGCGAAAGGGCTTAACCAGGTAGTCGACAGCTCCGAGGCGCATCGCTTTGACGACGAGGGTGACGTCCCGGAGTCCGGAGAGGATGACGACCGGGGGCGGATCCGAAAGGGATGCCACGCCCTGGAGTACCGTCAAGCCGTCGATATCCGGCATGTCGATGTCCAGGAGGATCAGGTCGGGGCCGGTCTCTCGAACACAGTCGACCGCTAAGGATCCTCGAAAATAGGAGAAGACTTCGAATTTGTCGGAGAGAACAACCCGAAGGGTCCGGTGGTCCGCCTCGTCGTCGTCGATAAACAGAATCCGTATCATCGATTCCCTCCCCAGGTAGAACCGAATCGGTATACTCTGATAGCCGTGATATCAGATCGCAGCATCGTCCGAATCTTCGACTTCGTCTCGCTTACCCGTTTCTTCTTGACGCTCCTACTGCTGGCGCTGCTGATGCTCGGCGACGCATACCTGATCGCACGACTCGCCGGAAGATTCGGCGTCTATTTTACCATAGCTATTGCCGGGGCCACGGGATTAGTTGCCCTTCCCTTCGTGTTGAGCTCCGCCCGGGGCGGGCTGATGCGTCTGGAGACGCGGCTGACGGAAGGATCCTATCCCCGGCGGGAGTTCGGAGACCTCTTGTCCATCGTTCTCGCCGGCGTCTTGATGGTAGTCCCAGGCTTTCTTACCGACATCATTGGTCTTAGCGTGTTCTTCCAGCCCTTCCGCCGACTAATCGGGATACTTCTCTCGAGGCTTTTGGATCGCCGGCTCCGGTCGGCGTACGAGTACCTGAAGATGCGGCAGTTCGACGATCCTCCGGCTATCGATGGAGAATCCGGTGGATTAGAAGAAGCATCAAGAACCAAGGTATCAAAAAGAGGCGGAAAACCGTCCACGGCTTCCCGACAATAGCCCGGGTCATTCGGCCGAGGAGCCCCGAGAAACCGTCGGCGGGACGCCGGCGCCGCCCGACGACGATGTCAAGAACGTCCGGTGCCCAGAGC
>CAZLDK010000075.1:0-12885 GCA_964558285.1 uncultured Spirochaetaceae bacterium
GCTCGCGAGTCGGCGATATAGAGGTTGCTCGTCGCATCCTCCCCCTCCCGTCGGAGGGTCGCCACGAAGGCGATTCGCCGGCCGTCCGGGGACCAGGTCGCGTGGCTAAAGCGAGCGGCGTCGACGGGACCGAGTAGGGAGACCTGGGCCACGGGAGCGTCGGTGGTTCCGCCACGGTCGACGGTACGAATAGCTCCGTCGACGGATATGTAGACGATTTCCTCGAAGGGAGCGAGGTTCTCATCGAATACGGCAACAGGCGATTCGTCGTACGTCGCACAGGCGGCTAGAAGGCAGGAGAATAGGAGGGTGAGCAACCCGGCTGTCGCGAACCGTCGGAGCAAGGTATTTCCGACCATCACTCTCAGAGTATACTGCGCGGAAATGCCGCTTCCAACGAATTCTCTGAGAATACGGTAGTCTTTAATAGTATAAATTGTATATAGTTAAAGAACAATGACAACCAGAAGACAACTGACCGACGACGAGGCACAAGAGTTCATGACGAAGGGGGAGCTCGCCCCGGAGCTCCGGGAGGCGGCGGAGAACGTCGCCCTGGTGCTGACCCAGGCCTGGTGTCCCCAGTGGGTCTCGATGAAGGTGTGGCTGGGGAACTTCGAGCGGAAGGGTAAACCGGCGGATATGGACCTAATGGTCTACGAATACCTCTACGACCGCAGCCCCCTGTTTCCCCAGTTTCTTCGCTTTAAGGAAGAGCGCTTGGGAAACGACCTTATTCCCTACATCCGGTACTACAAGAAGGGCGAGCTTATCGGGGAAAGTAACTACGTCCCCTCCCGGGTATTCATCAAGAGCTTCGACGCCGCGTATAATCCCTAGACCATGAGCCATAAAACCATCTTTGGAAGCATCCTCCCGTACAAGGGCCTCACCCCGACTATCGGCAAGGACGTCTTTGTCGCCCAGGGCTCCTCCATCATTGGGGCCGTCACCCTCGGTGACCGAGCGAACGTCTGGTACAACTGCGTTCTCCGGGGAGATATCAACGAGATCCGCGTCGGCGCGGACACCAACATCCAGGACGGAAGCGTTATCCACGTCGGCCGGGACAAGGCGTACCCCGCCATCATCGGCGACGCCGTCACGGTGGGCCACGCCGCCACCGTCCACGGCTGTACCGTGGAATCGAACAGCCTCATCGGCATCGGGGCCGTCGTCCTCGACGGCGCCGTCGTGGAGCATCACTCGATGGTCGCCGCCGGAGCCGTCGTCTCGCCTCATACCCGGGTCAAGACCGGCTGGGTCTACGCCGGGGTTCCGGCGAAACCGATGCGGGAGCTCAAACCGGAGGAGCTCGCGGACCTCGACGTCGCCGGGGAGCGGTACGTCAAGTATGCCCGGGAGAGCTACCTCTCGCTCAACCCGCCGACCGAAGGGTAGCCGGCTGGGAGATCCCCCCTTTTCTTGCAATTAACCAAGGGCCCAACTAAGATTGGGCGAAAACGCGCGTCAAGGAGACAGATTTGGCTGATAAGAAAACTCCGATTACCGTGGCCCGAGGCGACGGTATTGGACCGGAGATTATGGATGCGACCCTTCACATTCTCAAGGAAGCCGGGGCAGCAATCGACATTGAAGAAATAGAGATCGGCGAGCAGGTTTACCTCCGGGGTAACAGCTCCGGAATCGAGGACTCGTCCTGGGCAAGCCTGGAGCGGACGAAGGTCTTTCTGAAGGCTCCGATTACGACCCCCCAGGGGGGCGGCGTCAAGAGCTTGAACGTAACCACCAGAAAGACCCTCGGCCTCTTCGCGAACGTCCGCCCCTGTGTGGCCTACCACCCCTTCGTACGAACGAAGCACCCGGGGATGAACGTCGTGATAATCCGGGAGAATGAGGAAGACACCTACGCCGGCATCGAGCATCAGCAGACTCCGGAAGTCACCCAGTGCCTCAAGCTGATCTCCCGCCCCGGGTCGGAAAAGATTATCCGGTACGCCTTCGACTACGCGAAGATGAACAAGCGCAAGAAGGTTACCTGCTTTACCAAAGACAACATCATGAAGCTCACAGACGGGCTCTTTCACAAGGTCTTCGACGAGATTCGCGTCGAGTACCCGGAGATCGAGAGCGAGCACTGGATCGTCGACATCGGCGCCGCGAAGCTCGCGGACACCCCGGAGAACTTCGACGTCATCGTAATGCCCAACCTCTACGGGGACATCCTTTCGGATGTGGCGGCTCAGATCGCCGGGTCGGTTGGTATCGCCGGGTCGGCAAACATCGGTGAAAACTACGCGATGTTCGAGGCCATCCATGGCTCCGCTCCGCGACGAGCCGGGCAGAACATGGCCAACCCCTCGGGCCTCCTCCTCGGCGCGGTTATGATGATGGCCCACATCAAACAACCCGACGTCGCGGAAAAGGTCCATAACGCCTGGCTCCGGACCCTCGAAGACGGAATCCACACCTACGACATCTACAAAGAGGGCATCAGCAAAGAGAAGGTCGGAACCCGGGAGTTCGCCGAAGCCGTGGTGGCTCGCCTCGGCCAGAAACCGCAGCAGCTCGACCCGGTGAGCTACCAAGCCTGGGAACGGCAAAAGATCACCTACACCAAAGCCCCGAAGGCTACGGCAAAGAAGGAGATCGTCGGTGTCGACGTCTTTATCGACGACGGCGAGACCACCCCGGACAAGCTCGGGGCGGCTTTAGAGGAAGCGAGCACCGACAGGCTGAAGATCTCGATGATAAGCAACCGGGGTACCAAGGTATGGCCCCAGGGAAACCCGGAGACCTTCTGTACGGATCACTGGCGCTGTCGGTTCTACGCCCAGGACGGAACCGCCCAGCACGCCGATATTGTCGAGCTGTTGGCAAAGGTCGCCGAGAAAGGCCACGACTTTATCAAGACCGAGCACCTGATCGCCTTCGACGGGGAGAAAGCCTTTGCCCTCGGACAGGGGGAGAAGGTGGAGACCGGCTGATAAAAGATATTCAACTTGCGGCCGAAGAAGGCTATCGAAGTGCCTCTGCTTTGCCGATAGGATCGATGTGTGGACAACTCTTTGGATTCGCACAGAACCGCGGCCTTGGAAGGCAAGGTGTCGCAGGAGGACCTATGAAGCACGTAACGCGGAGCCTTATTCTTGTCGCTTTTTTCCTCTTTCTTCTCGCCCCCCTCGGGGCCCAGGAGAATCAGGAGCCCGAATCGACGCTGCCGGATATGTCCGGGGAGTGGCAGGCATTTCGGGTAGACGTCCTTTCGACGTACTCCCTCTCGGAGCACCGGTTGTTCCGGCAGATGGAAACCCAGTCGTCGGGGACCCTCACCCTCAACCTGGACGGAGAGGTCGAAACCGATATCGAAGGCCTGAACTTCCGGAACTGGGGCACCGACAAAGACTTTTTGCTCTTCGAGACCCCGGGAGGCAATGTATTCTACCGCCCCCGGCAGCTCTCGGAGACGACGTTCTTTTTGGTTCAAGTCGATGTCGTGGAACGGAACGATCAGATTATTTCCATAACCGCGCGGCCCCGGGGCAACCTTATCGTCATCCGGCCCTAGGCAGAGGGCCGGCTATGAGGCGATGTCTGCCGCGAGACGGTCTATCGCTTCCTCGTCGATCTTCCGGACGTTCTCCTGCACCTTGGCGAAGTTTCGGATAATCAACCGGTCGAGAAACCGGAGCTTCTCGAGGATAATCTCGCCTCCGACGTTGTGGGCACCCTTGGCGTGCACCTGGAGCCAACCCGGAAATGCTTCTCGAAGCTGCTCGAGCCCCTTCTCCCCTTCGTAGAGGCAGGAAACGAAGAGAAGGACCCGTTTTCGGAGGAGCTCTTCCCGATGGCGCTCTACGAAACGCGGAATCGAGGGCAGAATTCTCCCGGCGTAAATTGAGCCACCGACGATCACCGTATCGTAGGGGTCCAGCTCCGGCTCGGCGCTGATCCGAAGATTCACCATCGTCGGAGGAGTATCGAGCTTCTGATGCAGCGTCTCGCATACCCGCTGGACCGCTCCGTATTTCGACGCGTAGACAATTAGTACGTTCATCTCTGTTCCGACTCCAGGCTCTTTCTAATCTGATAAAGTCGATTTCTCATGGTCAAGACGATATCGATCGAGACCATCGTTCCGTTAAGGATATAGAGAAAAATGACGGGGTCGTAGAGATAGAAGAGTTTGTGAAGGACCCCGGAGACGTAGCCGATGAGAAGCGCAAAGAGAAACACCATGCTCTTCGACCCGACTTCCCGGGTCGTTGCGGATTTGTAGATTGAGAAGGGCCACGCCATGCCGAAGCAGACGAGCATGACGATTTCAAAGGGGCTCATGTCCATTTTTGCCTACCACACATACGCGTCGGGCCTCCGTTCGATGTCGGTCTCTAATCCTTCGAGGGCAGCGTCGATGGCACCGGCCACCGCCTGGGCCCGGGTTGACCCTTGACCGGTCTCCCTCGGACCCACCACTTGGCGCAACAGACGGCGGTCTTCGGTTCGAAGGACCCGATAGGCGGTGGCGACTTCGGCGGTCCAGATGTCGAAGACTCTCTCTCCGAGGGTCATCTGCTCGGCCTCCACCACCTCGGCAACGACAACGACGGTGACGTCCTCCGCCGAGCCTTCGCCCTGGGCTGTTCCCAAAAGCGCCTCGGGAGGAGGAAGACGAGTCGGAGCGACAAAGGTTAGCCCCCCTTCCCCGAGGGCCGCGGCGATTCGGCCGGCATCGCGATCCTGGTAACGAACCTCGCCACCGTCGACGACGACCACCGCGAGAGACGCCCGGCGCCCGAGGGGCTGGAAGGAGAAGTCCCGGGACAGCGCTTCGAAGGCGTAGGGCCGCCCGTCGATATGGAAGACGACCTGCGCTCGGATCACGAGAGACTCGTAGGGATCGGAAACCGAGAGGACCCGGCTATTGGCCACGCCGTAGTCGGTGGTTGCAACGGGGCTTACCACCTCCGCGGCGCCACGGACCGCCTCAAAAAGGACCGGGAGGTCGCCGACGGCGGCCTGGCCGGAGCCGAGGTTGATAGTCGCCTGCACCGCGGGATCGAGCCCCCCGTTCGCCTCGAAGTCGACCAGGCGTCCCTCGACTTGCTGCCCCGAGGCGTCGAGCCAGGAGGCGGCGGGCTGGAGGCTCATCGCCGCCTCGAGCTCCTCCAGCCGGGCCTTCGCCTCCTCCGAGCCCCTTCGCTGGGCCCGGATAAGGAGCTCGATGGCCTCGACGTACTGTCCGTAGTCCAGGGCCTGGTATGCCTCAACCACCAGCCTGTCCCCCCGGTCTCCCGGGGCGGTGTCGTTTTGGGCAAGAAGCGAAACAGAAACGAAGAGAAGAATGACCGAGAGGCGAAGGGCCGTCATGCTGGGTCGACGATACTTCATCACTCTCGAATGAAGCAACAGGTCGACTCACTACGGCGACCGGGTTGCCCCGGAGCCTGAATCTCCGGAGAATAGCTGAGAGGCTGCATCATCAAAGGGAGTTAGATGCCTTGGGATCATTGTGTAAAATTTGCGCCATTCTTTATCAACAATTATACTAATGACGGCCACCGTGCTCGAAAAACCATTCTGAGGAGCAAATATTGATTCACGAGTTCGACGCTGTAATCGTCGGCGCCGGAGGTGCCGGGTTGTACGCGGCGCTAGAGGCGAGTAGCGCAGTTAAGACCGCCGTAATTTCGAAGCTTTTTCCGACCCGAAGCCATACCGGGGCGGCTCAGGGGGGCATCGGCGCCGCCCTGGGAAACGTGGAAGACGACAGCCCGGAGTGGCACGCCTTCGACACGGTCAAGGGTGGGGACTACCTGGTGGACCAACAGGCCGCCAAGATCCTCGCGGAGGACGCCGTCCGGGCGGTATACGACCTGGAGAACCGGGGTCTACCCTTCTCCCGGACCGACGACGGCAAGATCGCCCAACGGCGCTTCGGGGGACACACCCGAAACTTCGGAGAGGCTCCGGTGCACCGCAGCTGTTTTGCCGCGGACCGCACAGGCCACATGATCCTGCAGACCCTCTACCAGCAGTGCATCAAGAACGAGGTCGAGTTCTTCGACGAGTTCCAGGTTGTCGACGTTATCATGGACGGCACGAAAGTGGCCGGCCTGGTAACCTTCGAGCTTGCCACCGGGGAGCTCCACATCTTTAAGGCGAAGGCGGTGCTCTTTGCCACCGGCGGGTTCGGACGAATCTTCAAGATTACTTCGAATGCTCATGCGAACACCGGCGACGGTGTGGCCCTCCTAGCCCGAGTCGGAGTCCCGATGGAGGACATGGAGTTCTACCAGTTTCATCCTACCGGCATTCGAGGAATGGGAATCCTTATTACCGAAGGTGTTCGGGGAGAAGGGGGAATTCTCAAGAACTCGAAGGGCGAACGCTTCATGGAGCACTACGCTCCGACCCTCCTCGATCTGGCCCCCCGGGACATGGTCTCCCGGGCCATCATGACCGAGATTGCCGCCGGCCGGGGGATGCGGGGGGATAAGCAGATCGACGACTACGTAATGCTCGACGCGAGCCACCTTGGTCGGGACGTGGTCTACTCGAAAATCCCCGACATTGCCGATTTTTGTAAGACCTACCTCGCGGTGGATCCCGCGGAGGCTCCGATGCCGGTGCAGCCGACGGCTCACTACGGCATGGGGGGCATCCCCACCGACGTGGACGGAAAGGTTCGGACCAACAAGACCACCTTCGAGGGGCTCTACGCCGCCGGCGAAGCCGCCTGCGTGTCCGTCCATGGGGCAAACCGCCTCGGAACCAACAGCCTGGTCGACCTTGTGGTCTACGGCCGCCGGTCTGGTAACGATATGGCAGCGTACTGCAAGGGCGCCGATTTCGCGGCCCTTCCCGACGACGCGGCGGACGCCGCCCGGGAGAAGATCGCCAAGCTCAAAGACGAGAAGGGAAAGCACCCGGGGCCCCTCTACGAGCGGATGCAGCGGGTGATGATGGAAAAGGTCGGTGTCTACCGGGACGAGGCTCAGATGAAGGAAGCCGTCGCCGAGATACGGAGCCTCAAAGAGGAGTTCAAGGAGGTCCGGGTTCAGGACAAGAACGACGGCTACAACCAGGAGGTCCTCGGAATCTTGGAGCTGGAAAACCTCCTCGACCTTGCCCTGGTGACCGCGGAGTCTGCTCTGAACCGCCAGGAGAGCCGGGGTGCCCACTCCCGGAAGGACTTTCCCGAACGGGACGACGACAAGTGGTTAAAGCATACCCTCGCCTACCTCGACGGTACCGAGGTGACCATCGACACCATGGATGTCGATACCAGCATCTGGGAACCGAAGCCCAGGCAGTACTAAGGAAAAGGAAGAGATGAACGTAACCCTACATGTGCAACGATATAACCCCGAGACGGACAAGGAGCCCTGGTACAAGGACTACTCCGTCGAGGTGGAGCCAACCGACCGGGTCCTCGATGCCCTGATGGACATCGCCCGGAACCAGGACGGAAGCCTGGTGTTCCGCCGGAGCTGCGCCCACGGCGTCTGCGGTTCCGACGCCATGCTGATAAACGGCCGGGAGCGCCTGGCGTGTAAGACCCTTATTCGAGACGTCGTAGAGGGTCCCGACTTCGTAAAGAAGGAGAACGCCCCGGCGGAAGAGGTCGCCCGGGGTAACGGTGGAGGGGTCATAAGCATCGCCCCCCTAAACTATCTGCCCGTGGAGCGGGACCTGATGGTCAGCCAGAAGACCTTCTTCGACAAGTTCCGGTCGGTAAAGCCCTACTTTATCGCGGAGCAGGAGACCGCCGGCGCCCAGGAGATACTCCAGAGCCAGGAAGACCGGGAGAAGTTCGGACGGCACCAAGTGCATCAAGTGTGCCGCCTGCTACTCCGCCTGTCCGGTCCTCAAGAAGAACCCGAACTTCCTCGGACCCATGGCAATCGTCCAGGCCTCCCGGTTTGTCTTCGATAGCCGGGATAAGGGCCTCGAGCCCCGCCTCGACGTCCTCGACAGCGCCGACGGAGTCTGGCCCTGCGAGAACCACTTCGAGTGCACCCGGGTTTGCCCCCGGGACATCAAGGTGACCAAGCTTATCAACCTGACTAAGCGGGAGATTAAGAAATACCGCGAGAGTCGTGGCGAGAACACAGCCGAACCGGAGAAGGCATAATGAAAATCCATGAGTATCAAGCGAAGGAGCTCTTCGCGCAGTACGACATCCCCGTCCAGGATCAGGTCGTCACTACCGAGCCGGAAGAGGCTGCGGACGCCGTCGCCCGAGTCGGGGCGCCGGTGGTCGTCAAGGCCCAGGTCCTCGTCGGTGGTCGGGGAAAGGCCGGGGGCGTAAAGCTCGCCGATACCGCCGACGAGGCGATCCTGGCGTCCAAGAAGATCCTGGGGCTCCAGATAAAGACCGAGATTGTCGAGAAGCTTCTGATCGCTCCGGCGGTGGACATTAAGAAGGAATACTACCTGGGGATTACCCTCGACCGAACGGCGAATAAGCTCATTCTGATGATAAGCAAGGCCGGAGGAGTCGACATCGAAGAGCTGGCCGTCGAGCGACCGGAGGAGATCCTGCGGTACCACATGGGGACCAGCTTGGACCCGAAGGACCCGGGGCTCCGGAAGGTTCTCCAGGAGACCTTTGACAACGACTCGGCTCTCGTGGAGCAGGCCACTGACGTGGTCGTCAAGCTCCACAAGCTGATGATCGAGAAGGACTGTTCCTTGGTAGAGATAAACCCCTACGCCTTGGTGGAGGACAACAAGCTTCTGGCCCTCGACGCCAAGGTGAACTTCGACGACAACGCCCTCTACAAGCACCCCGACGTCGAAGAGATGAAGAACCCGGAGGAGTACTCCCAGGACGAGATCGACGCGAAAGAGGCGGGCTTGAGCTTCGTGAGCATGGACGGGGACATCGGCTGTATCGTCAACGGCGCGGGCCTGGCCATGGCGACGATGGACATCATCAAGCTCTACGGCGGCAACCCGGCAAACTTCCTCGATGTCGGGGGCAGCTCCAATCCGGAGAAAGTCGTCAGCGCCTTGAGGATTATCACCCAGAACCCAAAGGTAAAGGCGATCCTGATCAACATCTTCGGAGGCATTACCCGATGCGACGACATCGCCAACGGAATTCTGATGGCGATGGAACGGATCGACATAAAGTTGCCGATGGTTATTCGGCTTATCGGCACCAACGACAAAGAGGGCGTAGAGATTCTTTCGAAGGCCGGGTTCGCCGCGAAGCAACAGCTGAGCGAAGCGGTCCAGGAAGTGGTCTCTAAGGCGTAAGGGAAGGAATACCAGTATGAGCATCTTGATCGACGAAAACACAAACGTAATCGTCCAGGGCATTACCGGACGGGACGGCTCCTTCCACGCAAAGACGATGAAGGCGGACGGAACCAAGGTTGTCGCCGGGGTAACCCCGGGGAAAGGCGGCCAGGAAATGGAAGGAATCCCCGTCTACAACAGCATCTCCGACTGCCAAAAGGAGCACCGGGTCGACGCCACGGTTATCTTTGTTCCGGCAAAGTTCAGCAGCGCAGCAATCCGGGAGGCGGCGGACGCCGGCGTGCCGTTGATTATCTGCATTACCGAAGGGGTTCCTGTCTTGGAGATGGTGGACAACTACGACTACGTAAAGCAGAAGGGCCTTCGGCTCATCGGGCCGAACTGCCCGGGATTGATCTCTCCGGGAAAGTGCAAGATCGGCATCATGCCCTGGAAGATTCACCTCCCGGGGGATATCGGCGTTATCTCGAGAAGCGGCACCCTCACCTACGAGGTAGTCTACAACCTGACGACGAACGACCTCGGTCAGAGCACCTGCGTCGGAATCGGAGGCGACCCGGTTATCGGCTCCACCTTCGTGGATATTCTCGCTCTCTTCGAAGAGGACCCGGACACCGCCGCGGTGGTCGTTATCGGGGAGATCGGAGGCGAGGACGAAGAGGCTGCGGCGGAGTTTATCAAAACAAAGATGACCAAACCCGTCGTCGGCTTTATCTCCGGCCGCACCGCGCCTCCGGGAAAGCGGATGGGCCACGCCGGGGCTATCATCTCCGGCGGTAAAGGAACCCCCGCAGGCAAGATCCAGGCCTTTAAGGACGCCGGCGTTCCGGTGGCCGACAAGCCGGACGAGATACCCGACTTGATTCGTGAGAAGCTGGGACGGCGGTGACACACCTAGTACCGGACCTTGCGACCTCCCGGGTCATCGAAGAGCTCTACGAACAGTGGCTCGAGGCGCCCCGGTCGGTGCCACCGGAGTGGAACACCTATTTTGTCAATCTCCGGTCTGCCCTGGCGACCAACGGGCAGGTCCCGGCCACCGTCTCGGGAACCGCTGTGGAGCTAGCCGGGACGCATCCCGGCGCCGTGGCGCCCCCGGACGACCAGGCCCAGGTCGAAGGCCGGGTAAAGAGCCTTATTTGGGGGTACCGTGACGTCGGCTACGTCTACGCCGACGTGAACCCCCTCGGTAGCTACATGACGCCCGAGCTGCGCTACATGTACTACACCATGGAGGGAAACTACGAGAAGCTGACCCTCGAGGAGTTCGGCCTCTCGGAAAAGGACCTCGATAGAGAGGTCCCCACCGGGGGCTACTTCGAGCCTAAGCGGACCACCCTTCGCAATCTCCTCCACATGCTCCAGAAGACCTACTGTTCCCACGTCGGCGCGGAGATTCTCCACATCCAAAACAAGCCGATGCGCCGGTGGCTCATCGAGAAGATCGAGACTCCCTCGGAGCAGCCCACCTGGAGTGTGGAACAACGGGTTCGATTCCAGAAAGACCTAACGAAGGCCGAGGAGCTCGAGCATTTCATCCACTCGAACTTCATCGGCCAGAAGCGATTCTCCCTCGAAGGCGGCGAGGTCCTTATTCCGGCGCTCCGCTACCTCCTCGACGCCGCCGGAGCCCACGGCCTTCAGGAGATGGTCCTCGGAATGGCGCACCGGGGACGCCTGAACGTCTTTACCAACGCCTTGCGGAAGCCTGCCGTTGAGACCTTCGCGAAGTTTTTCGACAACTATCAGCCCCACACCTACGGCGGAACTGGGGACGTCAAGTATCACCTGGGGCACAACATCGACTACAAGACTCCGACCGGAAAGACGGTTCACGTCAGCCTGGTCGCCAATCCGAGCCATCTAGAGTCGGTGGACTCGGTAGTCGAGGGAAAGTGCCGAGGAATCCAGCGCCGCCGGGGGGACAAGAACCGTAAGAAGGTACTCCCGGTGCTTATCCACGGTGACGCCGCCTTCTCCGGTCAGGGTGTTGTCGCGGAGACCCTCAACCTGATGCAGCTGAAGGGCTATCGCACCGGAGGGACGGTCCACATCATTTTGAATAACCAGATCGGGTTTACGACCGCCTCCCGAGACGCCCGGTCTTCCTTCTTCGCGACGGACATCGCCAAGTCGATGCCGGTTCCCATCTTCCATGTGAACGGCGACGATCCCGAAGCGGTGGTCCGGGCGATCGACCTTGCGATGCGCTACCGACAGAAATTCGGCTACGACGCCGTCGTGGACATCTTCTGCTATCGACGTCTGGGGCACAACGAAGCAGACGAGCCGACGTTTACCCACCCCATCATGTACGCCAAGATCGAAGAGCACGACAGCGCTCCGGTCCTCTACGGCAAACATCTCGATTCCCAGGGCGTCTTTTCGTCGACGGACCAGGAAGCCTTTCGGAAGCGCTACCGGGACGTCCTTAAATCGGAGCTTGCAAAAGCCAAAGAGGGCTACAAGCCGAACATGGACGACGCCTTCGAGCAGGGAGAATGGCAGGCCTATCGCAGGGGGTACGAGATCGAGCCGGTGAAGACCGGGGTAGAAAAGAAGACCCTCGACGCGGTGGCCCGGACGCTTACCACCATCCCGGAGAATTTCTCCGCCCATCCGAAGCTCGAGCGCTTCGTGAAGGACCGCAAGAAGCGCGTCGACGAAGGCACCCGCTTCGACTGGGCCCTCGCTGAGAGCCTCGCCTTCGGGTCTCTTCTCCTCGAAGGATACTCCATCCGCTTGAGCGGCGAGGACTCGGGTCGCGGGACCTTTTCCCAGCGCCACGCCGTCTGGTGGGACTCGGGCGCCGACCGCCCGAAGACTTACACCCCGCTCCAGCACGTTGGCGAGGTGGCTCAGAAGGAACAGGGGACCTTCTCGGTCTACGACAGCCCTCTCTCGGAGTTCGCCGTTCTCGGCTTCGACTACGGCTACTCTCTCGCCCAACCCAACGTTCTAGTCGCCTGGGAAGCGCAGTTCGGCGATTTCGTCAACGGCGCCCAGGTCATCATCGATCAGTTTATCGCCGCCGGAGAGTCCAAGTGGTTTCGTACCAGCGGTCTGGTCATGCTCCTACCCCACGGCTACGAAGGTCAGGGACCGGAGCACTCGAGCGCCCATTTCGAGCGCTTCCTCCAACTCTGCGCCGACGACAACATGCAGGTCTGTTATCCGTCGACACCGGCCCAGTATTACCACATGCTCCGGCGTCAGATGGTTCAACCTTTTCGAAAGCCGCTTATCGTGATGACTCCCAAGAGTCTCCTGCGGAACAAGCGATGCGTATCGAATATGGAGGACTTTGCCTCCGGCGCCTTTCGGTTGGTTCTCGACGACCCGGAGAAGCCGAAGAAGGCCCGTCGGTTGCTCTTGTGTACCGGGAAGGTTTACTACGACCTCTTGGAGCGCAGGGAGCGTGAGGACGCCGACGACGTAGCGATTATCCGAATAGAGCAACTCTACCCCTTCCCCCACGCCCGCCTTACCGAGGCGATGGGCGGTTATCCGGACACCGCTGAGGTGTTCTGGGTACAGGAGGAGTCGGAGAATCGCGGAGCGTATCACTTTATCCAAAACCGTATCGACGGGCTCCTGGAAGCTTCCGGCCGCCGTCTGCGGTACGTTGGTCGACCGGAGAGCCCGAGCCCGGCA
>CAZLDK010000076.1:0-12523 GCA_964558285.1 uncultured Spirochaetaceae bacterium
AAGAGCTGCCCGATTGCGATCGACGAGACCAGACCGGCCTTTCGGAAGCGCCGCCGCCGGGGAAGCCCCCGGGAGGCGAGGGCAATCTCCGCTTCGTAGACCGATCGAAAAACGATCGGGACCATAGAGAGGCTCAACCCAACTATGAGGGCAAGATCCGCACTCCGTCGGCGACCGAGGATCGGCCGGAAGAGCCACTCGAGGGAGCGGACGGTATCCTCTCGAGGCGTCACCGCGGTATAGAGGTGGCCCGCCAGAGCGACGGTGAGAATTCGCACCCCGACGACGGCGCCTTCGGCGGCGCCACCGAGAGAGAGGGTAGCCCCCGGGGGGAAGAGCGAATCGATCCGGCTTCCCCGGGTAATCGTCAAGAGCAGAATAAGAAAGAGAAACCACCGCGCAGCTCGGAGGGAGCTCCAGAGGGAGACCCGGGCTACGGCGTAGGCTAGCAGGAGAAGCGCCATCGGAAGCGCGAGCAGCTCCGGCGACGCGGAGACAACGGCGGCTCCGAGGAGGGCGAGGGCGACGAGCTTGTGGCGGCACTCCCACTCTCTCCCCGGCGAATCGGGGGCCGATAGGGTAAAGAGGGAGCCCTCCGGAAGCTTCACCGGATCGTCACCGGGCGGAGGTCCCAGCCTTCGAAGTAGGGGACCGCATCCGCCGGGGCTCCGTCGAAGACAACGCTACCCTTGCGCAGGACCAGAAGGCGGCGGGCCCGGGGGAGAAAGGTCTCTATTTCGTGGGTCGCCACCAGCACCGGCAAGTCGACGAGGGCGGGGGAGTCCAGGGCATCCAACAGCGCCCGGAGAGAGGGGTAGTCGAGTCCCGAGAAGGGCTCGTCGAGAAAGAGGAGTCTCGGCCGGAGCGCCAAGACGCCGGCGATCGCGAGTCTGCGTCGCTCCCCGCCGGAAAGACGATACGGGTCTTCCGCCCGGCGATGGAGAAGTCCCATCGTCCCAAGTGCTTCCTCGGCTCGATCGGTGGCCTCTTCCGGCGACAGGCCTAGATTCTCCGGGCCAAAGAGGGTGTCCTCCCAGACCGTCTGCCCGACGATTTGATGCTCCGGATTCTGAAAGACGAGACCGACCGACGATTCCTTTTCCGGGTCAAATCCCGGGGGCCTGCCGTCGATTCGGAGGCTCCCGGCGGTGGGCTCGAGGAGTCCGGCAATGGTACGGCCGAGGACCGTCTTTCCCGCCCCGTTCGGCCCTGCCACCAGGCCCCGTTCCCCGGGGCCGAGTGAGAAGGAGACCTTGTCCAGGGCGACGGTTCCGTCTGGGAAGCGAAGGAAGATCTCTTGGAGCGATAGTCCCCTCTCAGGCGTCTCCACGCCTTAGGGTACCTCGGTTTCCGGAAGGGCCCTCCGGCCAAGCCGAACGGCTCCCACCGCGGCGGCAGCCTTGATCGCGTCACCGAGGAGAAAGGGAAGGGCGCCTGCGGTGAGGGCTGCCCCCCAGGAGAGGTCCAGGACCGCCTTGAGGCGGGGCACGCCTACCAGGTAGACGACCAGCATTCCGGCTACCGCCGCCAGGGCATCCCGAAAAGCGCTCGGAGCTCCTCGGGAAATAGCACCGGAGACAACCGCGGCTAGGAGAAACCCGACCAGGTATCCCCCGGTGGGTCCCGCAAGGTGCCCGAGCCCACCGCCTCCTCCGGAGAAGACCGGGAGCCCGATGGCCCCCATCACCAAGTAGATGGCAACGGCGACGCCGCCCTTCACCGGGCCGAGAAGCATTCCCGCAGCGACAACGAAGAGGTTCTGCAGGACCACGGGGACAGGGCTCCCGGGAATTGGGACGATCAAGTAGGCGCCGGCGATAATCAGGGCGATTGCGAGCCCGATCAGCACCAGCCCCCGCACCCGTTGCAGCGTATCGACGGGCATCAGGTGAGCCCCGTCAAGGCCTTGATGTACTGAAGCCGCTCGTAGGCTTCCGGGTCTTTGCTTTCGGACTGGGCAAGCTTGCCCCGGAAGGCGTCGACCGTCTCAAATCCGTGATCCGCCATCCAGTTTTCGATATCCCGATTGATCTTCCCGATGATGTCCACACCGTGCTTGTAGAGCGCCGAGCAAATCTGGACCGAGTCCGCACCGGCGAGGATAAGCTTGAGAGCATCGCTCGCCGAGTGAACGCCGGTGGAGGCGGAGAGCTCGCAGCCCACCCGGTCGCGGAGAACCGAGATCCACCGGAGGGTCTGATAGATTTCGGTTGGCTGGCTGAACTGGTAGCCGGGGCGCAGTTCGATCGCGCTTACGTCGATATCGAGCTGATAGAATCGGTTAAAGAGGACCAGCGCCCCGGCACCCGCCTTCCGGAGATTGGTCGCCAACGCCGGGAGGGCGGTAAAGTAGGGGCCGATCTTGGCTGCGATGGGGATCGAGACGCACTGACGCACCTTGTCGACGAGGCGGACGACCCGCTTTTCGATCTGGGAGGCATCCTCGCCGGCGTCCCGGGGCATCAGCGAAATGTTGAGCTCGATAGCATCGGCCCCGGCCTCTTGGAGCTGCTTCGCGTAGTTGCACCACCACTTGTTGGAGACGCAGTTGACGCTCGCGATGATGGGAATCTTCGTCTGCTGCTTGCTCTCCCCGATCAACTCCAGGTAGTCCTCGGGGCCGAGATGGCGGCCCATCTGCCGGAGGTACTCTTCGGCTTCTGGATGAACCGAGACGTCGACGTTCTGCTCGTGATCGTCGACCTCGGACTCTATCTGTTCTTCGAAGAGCGACTTGAGCACGACGGCGCCGGCGCCGGCCTCTTCGCAGCGCTTGACGCCCTTTACCGTGCCGGTAAGGCCGGAGCTCGACGCGATTATTGGATTCTCCAAAGATAGACCGAGATAGTTCGTTTTTAGGGTAGCCATGAATCAACCTCTTTTGAGAGAGTACGGTATGAACAGAGCATACTTGTTACCTAACATATCCTGCAAGCTTTCTCTCGTCGCCCTCCTGCTGCTTCTGCCGGGTTTCCTCTTCGGACTCGGGCATGTGGAGGATCGAGACGTTATCGTCGTCGAGAGCCTCCGGGGACCGACGGGGCTCGGCATCGCAAAGCTCGCCGGAGACAATCCCATTCTCCCGGGAGAGTTCGACGTCGAGTACCGATTCTCCTCGGCGCCGGACGTTACGGTGTCTAACGTCCTTTCCGGCGAGGTGGAAATCGCGGCCCTTCCGACAAACGTCGCCGCCCGCCTCCATTCCGCCGGCGTTCCCTACAGGATCTTGGCGGTCAATACCCTCGGCGTTCTCTACGTCGTTTCGACCGATTCGACTATCGGCGACCTCGGCGATCTCGAGGGCCGCGAGCTATTGGTCGCCGGACGAGGGGCGAATCCCGACATTGTTCTCCGGGCCCTCCTCGAAGGCCGGGGGATCGATCCCGACGAGGACCTCGCGATACGCTACGCGAATCACACCGAGGCGGCGCAGCTGCTCTTGAGCGGTCGGGAGCAGAGCGCCCTGCTTCCCGAGCCCTTCGTCACCCGGGTGCTTCAGCAGAACCCCGGCGCCCGGATTGCGGTGGACATCCAAGAGGAATGGCAGAGACAGCTCGGGAGCGGGAGCACCATCGGCCTCGGCTGCATCGTCGTCAGCAATCGCTTGGTCGAGGAGGAGCCGGCTTTTGTAGCTACCTTTCTCGAGGAGTATCTCGCATCGGTCGAATGGGTTCGGAGTAATCCGGAGCAGGCCGGCCCCCTTGTCGAGTCCCTCGGCGTCGGTTTTTCCGCCGAAGAGGCCCAGGAGGCTATACCCCGGGCGAATCTCGTCGGTCTTTTTGGAACCGAAGCCTACCGGGCGATGGACCCCTATTTCCGAGCCCTCTACGAGTTCGACCCCGGCTCCCTCGGGGGGAGTCTTCCGGGACAGGACCTCTTCGTAATGCCTGAGGAACTTGGTGGACTATTTGATCCCGCCGACCGGAATTAGTATTCTCTACATGTTAAACCGTCCACCACACGAGTAAGGAGGAAGCATGGCTTTTACCACCCCGGATTTGCCCTACGCGTACAACGCGTTGGAGCCGAATATCGACGAGACGACGATGAAGGTTCACCACGACAAACACCACGTCGGATACACCACGAAGCTCAACAACGCGGTCGAGGGTACCGAGTACGCCGACTGGCCGATCGAGAAGCTTATCCGCGAGCTCGGCAACCTTCCGGAAAACATTCGCGGCGCGGTCCGAAACAACGGGGGCGGCCACTACAACCACGCGCTGTTCTGGCCCACTCTTTCGGCAAACGGCGGAGGCGAGCCGACCGGCGCCCTCGGTGATGCGATAAAGAGCGCCTTCGGAAGCTTCGACGAGTTCAAGAAGCAGTTCAGCGCTGCGGCAACCGGACGCTTCGGTAGCGGCTGGGCGTGGCTCGTCGTATCCAACGGTAAGCTCGAGATCACGAGCACCCCGAATCAGGACAATCCCCTTACCGACGGAAAGACCCCCATTCTCGGGTTGGACGTCTGGGAGCACGCCTACTACCTGAAGTATCAGAACCGACGGGCCGAGTACATCGAGAACTGGTTCAACGTCATCAATTGGGACCAGGTAGCCCAAAGCTTCGGAGAGGCCGGCTAAGGGTCGACCGCGACGAGCATTCCTGACGAGCATTCTTATAGTGGGACCCTGAAGAAGGGTCCCTCTTTTTTGCCCTCTTTTGTCCCCTTTGGCGTCGCCGACAAGCCGGTATCGTTGACGACCGGGGTTGGAACACGTACCCTAGCACCGTGATTAATTCAATGGAAGATACAGGCCTGGACGTCGCGGCGATCCGCAAAGAGTTTCCCATCCTGGAACGACAGATGCGGGGAAAGCCCTTCGTCTATTTCGATAACGCCGCCACTTCGCTTAAGCCTCGGTCGGTCCTCGACGCCGAGCGGGCGTATTACACCGACTACGGTGCAAACATTCACCGGGGGGTCTACCAGTTCTCCGAAGAGGCCTCGGAGCTCTACGACGGCACCCGGGAGAAGATCGCCAGGATGGTCGGGGCGCCGGAGAGCCACGTCGTGGTGTTTACCCGGGGCGCCACCGAGTCGATCAACCTGGTAGCCTCCGGCTGGGCTCGAAGCAGGCTTCGAGAGGGCGACGAAATCGTGATAACCGACGTGGAGCACCACGCAAACTTCGTTCCCTGGCAGATGCTCGCCGAGAAGACGGGGGCGGTGCTCCGTTACTTGCAGCTAAATCCAGAGACCGACGAGATCGATCTGGAGGAGGCCGACCGGCTGATCGGGCCCAAGACCAAGGTCGTTGCAGCGACGGGAATGTCCAACGTAACCGGCTACATGCCGCCGGTGTCCGAGCTTTTCCGCCGGGGGCGCGCCGTCGGGGCCATCACCGTTCTCGACGCCGCCCAACTGGCCTCCCACCATCGCCTCGACCTCTCCGACGGTCTGGTCGACTTTGTCTCTTTTTCGAGCCACAAGATGTGCGGTCCCACCGGGGTAGGCCTGCTCGTCGGATCCAAGGAGCTCCTAGACACGATGGAGCCGCTTATCTACGGAGGCGACATGATCTCTCGGGTCAAGAAGAGCGGCACCACCTTCAAGGAAGCGCCGGATCGCTTCGAGGCCGGGACGCCGAATATCGCCGGTGTGTTTGGTCTTTCCGCCGCCGTCGACTACCTCGACAAGATTGGGCTCGACGCCATCGCCGCCCACGAGCGGCGGCTCCTCGCCTACGCCGAGGAGCGAGCGACCGCTCTAGACGACCTAATCCGTTACGGTACGAAGGACCTCTCGAAGCGGGGAGGGATCTTCTCCTTCAACGTCGCGGATGTCCATTCCCACGATGTCGGTACTATTCTCGACTCCGAGGGGATCGCCGTACGGACCGGGATGCACTGCGCCCATCCCTACATGCAGGTGATGGGAATTCCCGGAACGACCCGGGCCTCCTTCTACCTCTACAACAGCCTCGAAGAGGTGGACCAACTCTTCGACGCCATCGACCGAGTCCGGAGGGTCTTCGCATGAGTCTCGAACAGGACCTCTACAAAGAAATCATTCTCGAAAACTACAAATCGACCAAGAACAAGCGACGCCTCGAGCGTCCGACCTCCGAGGTTGAAGGCAACAACCCATCCTGCGGTGACGACCTCACTCTGTATATGAATATCGAGGGTGACACGATCAAGGATGTATCCTACGAAGGGGTCGGCTGCTCGATCTGCTGCGCCTCGGCGAATCTCCTCTGCGAAGCCCTGAAGGGGAGAACCATCGAGGAAGCTCGAGACATCGTCCGCCGGTTTCGAGGTATGCTCGTCGAGGGCGCCGAGCCGGAGTTCGAAGGGCCCCTGGAGGACCTCGAGGCCATGAGCGGGGTAAAAGACTACCCCGTTCGGATTAAGTGTGCCCTCCTCGCCTGGAGTACCGCTTCGCAGACCCTAGGGCTCGACGGAATTGACAACGAGTCTAGCTGACGCTACTCTTGGGCCATGTACAAAGTTGTCCTTCTCCGCCACGGCGAGAGCGTTTGGAACAAAGAGAATCTCTTTACCGGCTGGACCGACGTAAACCTTTCGGAAAAGGGAGTCGAAGAAGCTAAACAGGCCGGCCGTCTGATGAAAGACGAGGGCTATACCTTCGACCGGGCCTACACGTCGGTGCTTACCCGGGCGATCCGAACCCTCGACCTCGCCCTTATCGAGATGGGGTTGAGTTGGATTCCGGTCCACAAGACCTGGCGGCTCAACGAGCGTCACTACGGCTCCCTGCAGGGCTTCAACAAAGCCCAGATGGCCGCCAAGGAGGGGGAAGAAAAGGTCCACGTCTGGCGACGTAGCTACGATGTTCCGCCGCCCCCCCTGGAGGAGAGCGACGAGCGTTTCCCCGGGAGGGATCGACGCTACGCGACCATCCCTAAGAACGAGCTTCCCCGGACCGAGTGCCTCAAGGATACGGTCGACCGCTTCCTGCCGTTTTGGAGAGTAGAAGTTGCCCCCGCCATTCTTGAAGGCAAGCGGCTCATTATCGCGGCCCACGGAAACTCCCTCCGGGCCCTGGTAAAGTATCTGGACAACATCTCCGACGCCGACATCCCGAGCCTGAACATTCCGACGGGCATTCCCCTGGTATACGAGCTCGATGACGCCCTTCAGCCGATAAAGCACTACTACCTCGGGGACCCGGAAGCCGCACGCAAGGCCGCGGAAGCGGTCGCCAACCAAGCCAAGGGCGGCTAAGGCATTTCGATGCCTCCGGCAGCCGCGGAAGTCTCAAAGCCTCGAGCCATTCTGCTCTTTTCCTGCCCCGACGCCCGGGGCATCGTCGCCGAAGTAACGCACTTTATCTTTACCTACGGCGGCAACATCCTCCACTCTAACCAGCACAACGATTCGGAAACCGACACCTTCTTTATGCGGGTAGAGTGGGACCTTTCCGACTTTGCGCTTCCCCGGGATAAGATCAAGAGCGCTTTCGAGCCGATCGCCATCAAGTTTTCGATGAACGTGCTTCTGGAGTTCTCCGAGGTACGAAACCGGCTTGCGATTCTCGTCTCGAAGTACGACCACTGCCTCTTCGACCTCCTTCTGAGGACCAAAGAGGGGGAGCTCGACACCGATATCGCGATGATCATTAGCAATCATCGGGATGCAGCGGACATCGCCGACTGGTTCGGTGTTCGTTTCCATCACATTCCGGTGGCCAAAGATACGAAGGCGGAGGCCGAGGCGAAGCAGATAGAGCTGATCAAGGAGTCCGGGGCGAATCTCGTCGTTCTCGCGCGGTACATGCAGATACTCTCTCCGGCGTTCGTGTCGCAGTTTCCCAACCGCATCATCAACATTCACCACAGCTTTTTGCCTGCCTTTGTCGGAGCGAAGCCGTATCATCAGGCGTTTTCTCGGGGGGTCAAGATTATCGGAGCTACCAGCCACTACGTCACCGAGAGCCTCGACGAAGGACCGATCATCGAGCAGGACGTCTCCCGGATCAGTCATCGCGATTCTATACCCGACCTTATCCAGAAAGGCCGTAACTTGGAAAAGCTCGTGCTCTCCCGGGCCGTCCGGCTCCACCTCGAGCACCGTGTGTTGGTATTCAACAACAAGACCGTCGTGTTCGACTAAGGAGGCTCTCGTGGCTACGGAAGTGGAGATGAAGGCCTGGATCGACGACCCGGAGGCGTTGCATCGCCATCTGCGGGACAGTTGCAGGGAGATCCGAAGCTTCTTCAAGTCCGACACCTACTTCGTCGCCCCCACGCCCCCGGGGGACGGCTCCGGGGCCGCGCCTCAGGAGTTTCGGATTCGAAACGACGACGGGAAGCTCGTCTGTACCTTTAAGGAGAAAGAGATCGTCGACGGGATGGAAACCAACCGAGAGGTGGAGTTCGCGGTTTCCGACGAAGGCGCTTTTTCCGAGCTTGCCGAGAAAATCGGATGCCGTGTTTTCGTCCGGAAGCAGAAGCGGGGGACCCTCTATTCCTGCGAGGGCCTCGGCGTCGAGGTCTCCGAGGTCGCCGGCCTCGGCACCTTCTTAGAGGTGGAAAAGGTGATCGAGGACGATGACCCGGAGGCGGTCGCCGGTGCCCAGTCCCGGATACGGGCCTTCTTCGCCGCCCTCGGCATCCCCCAAGACAGAATCGAGCCCCGGCCGTACAACGACATCCTCCTCGCAAAGGGCGCACCCCGAGGGTGAAGGAGTCCGACCTCAGCGCCGCCGTGGAAGAGCTTATCCGGGACCTCGCGACCCTCGCAGCCGCTTCGGCCTACTGCCGGGGAAAGGCGACGAGGGTGGTCGTATTTGCTAATCGTTTCAGCGGCTCTCTCGCCGAGCCCCGGCTTCTAAGGCGTATCCAGGACGCCGTGGAACAGCGACTCGGGACGCTGACGTTAGCCCGGGACGCCGGCGCTCAGAAGCCGTTGATCGTCGCCCCGGAAGAGAGGGAGGAGATTCCCGGGCGGCTTCTGCACCTGGCCGAGACACTAAGGCGCTGTCTCGCCGACGGAGACGGCGCTGTCTTGCTCCTGAGTGTCGGCGGCGACGGAACCCACAAGTCCGTTTTCTCTACCCTCGTCGCGCTTTCCGACGAGCTTCGCCGGCGGGTTGTTGTCTTTCGCTTTCCCGCCGGCAGCTCCAACGACGGCCCGGCGTCGTCGAATCCGGTGGAGGCGATCGATCACCTGCTTACCGCGAAGGAGGTGGTGTCGCTGAAGGCCCTGGAGATAGAGACGGCTCTTCGGCGCCGGGAACTTGGCTTCAATATCGCGTCCTTCGGGATCGATGCCTACACCACTATCAAGAACGAGCAGTTCCGCGGGTTTTTCGGCGGCAATTCCTACCGAACCTTGGCGAACCTCGCCGTTCTGTTCTACGATCTCGTCCACGACCCGGGAAGGCTTCGTCTGGAGTTAGAAACGGATCAGGGTGAGGTGGTGGTCCTAGAGAAACCGCTGCTTCTGGTGGCCATCGGCGTCTCGGGTCGCCGAACCTACGGAGGAGGCATCGCGATTCTCCCAGAGGAGGGGAACCTCTGCCTCGTCGAGCGGCTCGGTCTTTTCGGTAAGATGGTCCTGAAGGGGCGCCTCCTCCGGGGAACCCACCTCGGGCACCCCCGGGTTCAGACTCTCAAGGTAGTGCGGTTGGTTCTGACGATGGAGCGTCCGCTCCCGATTCAGGTAGACGGAGAGGCCCGGTGGCTCTCCTCGGAGGACAGCCCGGTGGCCGTCCATCTCGGACGGCAGCATATCCAGGAGCTAATCTAGTCGAAGTCGTAGTAGTGCCAGGTCCGGGCAAAGCGAAGTCCGGCGCTTCGCGCGCTCTTTTTGTGGTCTTCCCAGTTGTCCGGATAGTGCATCAGATAGGTCATTCGCCGGATCTCCCGCGGGAGGGTTTTTATCTCGTCTAGGCTCGCGTGGATGCCACCGGCAAAGAATTGGGTGTCGTGGAAGACCGTCTCGATGGGGTAGTCCGCGACGGCTTGCTCCGCCAGCCCGGGATCGAACTGAGTATCGCCGCTAAAGAAAACCCGGTCGTCGATGACCAGGCCGAGACTGTAGAAGCTATCCTTCCAGGAGGCGGCCTGTTGGGGAAAGTGCCGGGTTCGGAACGCTCTAAGGTGAATGTCGCCCACGGTTACCTCGTATCCCTCCCTCCCGAGGACCTCGGCGGGAGTCGGCCGGAGGACTTCCCAGTAGTCGCCGAAGGTGAGACCCGCCCCGTCGTGGCGTTCGTTCAGGGCGCTTCCTCCCCGCAAGGTCTGGTCCCAGAGGATGCTCTCGTACTCTTCGGTAATGATCACCCTGGGCTTCGTCTTGGTGACGTAGCGCCCCATTAGCATAGCTTCTTCGAGCCCCCCGACGTGGTCGGCGTGGGAGTGGGTAATCAGATAGGTGTTTACTGCCGTCAAGTTAGTGCCGAGCCGGACGAAGGCTTCGGAGGTCCGGGTTCCGCAATCGACCATGATGTGGTGGTCACCCTTGATGATCAGGAGGTTATTCTGGTAATTCTTCTTGGTAAACGCGCTGCCGGTACCCAGGAAAAAGAGCCTGAGGCCCCCCGAATTCGACAACGAGAGAGGAAGCTTTTTGAGACGTCGTCGACGCATTACTCGTACTCTCGCCCTATTTGCGACTCTGTGTCAAATTTGCCCCCTTCGGAGGATACCGTATGAGCCGCATTAAGGGACCTTTTGTCGTCAAAATAGAAGACATCGAGCAACGGGGATACGGAGTTGCCCGTCACGAGGGCAGGGTGATATTCGTCGAGGAAACGCTTCCCGGAGAAGTCGTCGAGGCTCAGGTCATAAAGAAGAAGCGCAGCTACGCCTTCGCTAAGCCGCTGAGCCTCATCGAGGCTTCCTCGGACCGCGTCGAGCCCTTTTGCCGCCACTTCGACTCCTGCGGCGGTTGTAAGTGGCAGTTTCTGCCCTACGACAAGCAGCTGGAGTACAAGCAGTACTTCGTCAAGACCGCCCTCGAGCGGATCGGCGGCGTCACCGAACCGCCGATAAACACAATTGTGGGAGCACCCGCCGATCGCCTCTATCGAAATAAGCTCGAGTTCTCCTTCTCTCCGACTCGATGGCTCGAAGAATCGGAGGTAGCCTCGGGGGAAAGCATCGGCGACCGCCGGGCCCTCGGTTTCCACGTCCGGGGGTGGTTCGATCGGGTCCTCGACATCGAGGAGTGTTGGCTACAGGAGGAGCCCTCCAACGCCATTCGAAACCGTGTCCGAGAGATGGCCCTCGAGGGGAACATAAGCTTTCACGATCCCCGGAGTCACCAGGGGCTCTTGCGGAGCCTCGTTATCCGGACCTCCCAGACCGGCGAAGTGATGGTGAGCCTAGTCGTCTTCGAAGAACGGCCCGAAGTCTTTAAGCTCCTCTCCGGGATCCAAGCCGCGTTTCCAGAGATTACATCCCTCAACTACATCGTCAACGATCGGATGAACGATTCGCTAATCGGTCTTCCCGCCCATCCCTTCTCCGGGGCCGACCACATTACCGAGGTATGCGGCCACCTGAAGCTTCGGATCGACGCGATGTCGTTCTACCAGACCAACTCGAAACAGGCGGAAGCGCTCTACGCCCTGGTGGAGCGAATGGCCCAACTTTCCGGAGATGAGGAGGTGTGGGACCTCTACAGCGGCGCCGGAAGCATCGGCCTCTATCTCGCACGGCGTGCGGACAGTGTGCTCGGTATCGAGTCGGTGGAGGCCGCCGTGGTCCGAGCCCGGGATAACGCCGCGGCCAACGGAATCGAAAACGCCCGGTTCGAAGTGGGCGAGGTGGAGAAGCGTCTGCCGGAGCTTCTCGAACAGCGTCGGGCCGGGGAGGGCGGGGGCTCTCCGGGAAAACGGGTCGTCATCCTGGACCCGCCCCGGGGAGGGCTGCACCCCGCGGCGGCAAAGCTTCTCGCGGATACGGTGCCGGGTCCCATCGTCTACGTCAGCTGTAACCCCGCAACCCAGGCCCGAGATATAGAGATCCTGTTGGAGAGTTACTACCTCGAGGAGGTTCAGCCGGTGGATATGTTTCCCCAGACACACCACATCGAAAGCGTCGCGCGCCTCGCACCGAAGGGTGTCGGAGAATGACCGCTCCCGGAGGAGGCGGCAACCAGGCCGGCGATAGCGACGGCACCCAGACCCAGTCCGACCGCCTTCGCATGTTTCTCAAGCGGAAATACGGCCTGGTCCACGTGCCGAGCCGCCATAAGGCCGGGGCCTGGCTCGATGCCGCCCGGCAGCTATCCTCCGACGGTCTTCCGGCGGAGGCGGCGGGGCTCCAGGCGGCGCGAAGGGTGTTCCCCTACGAGTGCAAGGAGCACGCCCTTCACCTCGAGGGGCCAGCCTAGCCTAATTTTCATCGCCCAAGGGCGAAAGATCGGCTATCTGGGCGATAGAGAAATTCACTATGACCCGGGGCAATACCTGGTACAAACCTTGCCATTGCCCTTCGAGTGCGAAACCTACGGCTCTCCCGAAGCCCCTTTGCTGGGCGTCTCGATTCAGTTGGAGCCTGCGCTGCTCAGCGAGATGGTGACCACCATGGGCGAGACGCCCAACCAG
>CAZLDK010000077.1:0-12347 GCA_964558285.1 uncultured Spirochaetaceae bacterium
TGCCGTCGGCATCTTCGTCTGGAGAATCGCAGACCTCGGAAGGCGGGCCGATGGCTTCTTGCCGACAATCGAACGGGCCTTTCAGCGAAACGGCGGATTCGTCTCCGCCGTCGCGGTAGGTCTCGCTATCCTTTGGATACTCGCGGTCATAGACGCATACCGCGGCAGCCGGGGTGACCGCCGGGGGCGCCCCTTTCCCTTCTTGGTCTTGATCGCCGTCTTCTTCGTCCTCGGGTGGCAGGTCAGCGATATCGACATCGGCCGGGCTGTCCGCGAGTTTCCGGATGCCATCCCGCCTCTCTCCCGGGTTCTCTGGCCCTGGGAAGCGGCGGTCGAATACGAAGAAGACCTCATTACCGCTGAATCACGAATTCTCGTCGGCGATGCCGAGGAGTACGAGCCTCCGGCGCCCCCGGAGGAGAGACCCGGTGAACCCTACGTCCGGACGGACCCCACCTACGGCGAATTGGCGGAGCAAGATCTTGAGAACCTCCGCCAGATACCCGGATCGGAGCTCGAAGTTGTAGGGCGCGGCTTCGAGCCGAATACCCGAGTGCAGCTCTGGTGGATCGATGAGACGAACAACTCCTTTCGGCTTCGGGACGGTGGGGCGTTCGTCTCGTTGATGACCGACGACGAGGGCGCATTCGAGACCACCGTCACGATGCCCTACCCGATCCTCCAACCCGACCGCCGGGAGGGCCCGGTGTACCACCGGATCGAAGCGAGGCAGACCTTTCTAGGGGAAGCGCGGGCCAGCGAGGCGCTTCGGATAACCATCAGCCGGATGGTCGAAACGATTATTATGGGGATGATGGCGACCATCTTCGGCATCTTCTTTTCGATTCCCGTCAGTTTCTTGGCCGCAAGAAATATTATGTCCGGGTCGTGGTTAACGATGACTGTCTACTATTTGACTCATCGCCGTCGTTTGGGTTGGGCTCGGACCCTTTGCCGGAATTGTGGCGCTTACGGTCCATTCGATCGCGGCCCTCGGGAAGCTCTACTCCGAGGCCATCGAGGGCATCGACCACGGCCCCATCGAGGCCATCCAGGCCACCGGCGCAAACCCGCTTCAAACCATCGCCTTCGGGGTCATTCCGCAAATGATCTCTCCGTTTATCTCCTTCTCGATCTACCGGTGGGACATAAACGTTCGGATGTCGACAGTAATCGGACTCGTCGGAGGCGGCGGCGTCGGGTTTATTCTGGTGCAGTACATCCGACTCCTCGACTACCGGGCCGCCGGTATCGCCGTCTGGTTTATCGCAATCACGGTAGCGCTCTTGGATTACGTAAGCGCGGAAATCCGAGACAGGTTGATGTAGCAACCCGATGGTGGCTTTCTCCCTCCTGGTTGCGGTGTCGGCTCAAATAGTTTGTCAGCTCTACAAGGTCTGCGTGGCGTCGATCCGCCTCCGCCGCCTGGAAATCGGACCCTTCTTCCATACCGGCGGCATGCCGAGCGCCCACTCCGCCTTTGTCACGGCGCTCACGACCGCAGTCGGGCTTTCATCGGGCTTCGAGTCGGATGTTTTTGCGGTCTCGGCGGTGTTTTCCCTTATAGTCATCTACGACGCGTTCCGGCTCCGCGGAGAAGTGGCCCGTCACGCGACGATCCTGAATCGGATGGAGGGATCGGTGAGCCTCAACGAGGCTGCCGGGCACTCTCTCGGAGAGATCGGCGTCGGCATGCTGGTTGGGGCCGTCTGGGCTCTGGCTGCCTCGGCCCTAGTCCGCTTTTAGAAGACCCGGTAGGGCTCTAGGTTCTCGACCTGCAAGTGAATTGTTACATCCGCGCGGTAGGCTCCCTCGACGATGCGTATGCGCGGTGCCCGGGCAAGGACGACCGTCCCGCGAATCTCTCGGGGCCGGGCGTAGGTTCGATCCCGTAGATAGTCTCGAATAGCCAAACGAGCTCCCGCCTCGATTGCACGAATTCGATTCTCGACGCCGCTCCAGATCTCCGCCTCGCCGACGGCGGACGGCGTCGGGTGCACGTTGCTTCGCCAGGCACGTAGCCGCTGTCGCTGAAAATCTTCGAGGTAGTAGAAGAACCGCCCGTGGATAAGGGTCGCCTCGGTGTGCATCTCCCGGGTGCGAAGCCGAGGGTCCCCGGGGACGATCTCCGCCCGGAGGCTCATTTCGAACGCCGTGGGCTGCTCCCGGTCCGCCTCCCCTGGGACGTAGACAAAGTCGAAGCCGTAGATCATCCCGGCGACGACGTACGCCGCCTCCGAGAGAAGGTATCGCCCCAGTTCCTCTTCTTCGAGATGCTGGGGAACGGAGTCGAAGCCCAGGGGATTCCGCTCGATGGTCAGCGAGATGTCTAGGTAGTCCAGATCTGCCTGGGGTGTGGTGAGAGCGGCGAGGTAGAATAGCGCGGGGGCGAAGGTCATGGTATCTAGAGTATCGGCCGGGGTCGACAGGCGCCTGAGCGGCGCCTACCTCAGCTCGTCAAGAAAAACCCGGATGGGGTTGGTCTCCAACCGGAGGGTAAAGTAGAGAAAACCGAAGAGGAACCCAGCCAGATGGGTTAAGTGAGCGACGCCGCTCGGAGCTCCCCGCACCTGGGAAAAGAGCTCGATGGCTGTGTATCCAAGCACAAGAATCGGTGCTCGGATTGGGATTATCCCGAAGAGATAGATTATCGCCGTCGGAAACAGCGTGGCGAAGGCCAAAAGCACCGCGAACACCGCTCCGGAGGCGCCGAGGAGAAACACCATCATGTTCCCGGTAAGAACGTAGAAAACCAGAGAAAAGACGCCGGCGAGAAAGCCCGTCAACAAGTAGTACAGAAGGAACTCGTTGCTCCCCCACCGCCGCTCGACCTGCGTGCCGAAGAAGAAGAGGCCCAGCATGTTAAAAAAGAGGTGGGACACCCCGGCGTGGGCGAACATGTAGGTAAATGGCTGCCACCAGTAGTTGCCCTCAAGGACGAACACCGGGTTCATCGCCAAATAGCGTATGCTCTGAGGCGCTGCCCGCTGAAAGAGAAATACGAGGACGTTGATTCCGATTAGGAAGAAGGCGGCGTTGTACTGTCGATACGGCAGAGACCGCTTTAGTATTGAACGACTATCCACGGGTTCAAGGTACGCGGCGGCGCAATCCCGGTCAAGCTTGCCGCATACGGCGTATCGAACTATTCTAAGGAACAATGCAGGATTCAAACTCGTACCGGGACGCCGGGCCGAAGAAGGCGCCGAGCGTCGTCTTTCTTCACGGACTCTTTTTAGATTCTTTTATGTGGGCGACCCACATCGAAGTCCTGAGCCAGGACTACTACTGTCTTCTGCTGGACCTCGAGGCCCCTACCACCGACGGAACCCACCGCCCCTTTACGGTGGAGACCCTAGTCGGTCGCGTGGAGGCCGCTGTCAAGAAGAGCAAGGCGAAAAAACCCGTTCTCTGCGGTCACGGCCTCGGGGGCTACGTCGCCCTCCGGGCTCTCGAGCGGAACCCAAAGGGCTATTCCGGACTCATTCTCTGCGACGCCCATCCCGGGGCGCCGTCTAATCCGGAGCTTATCTACTGGGCCGAAATTCTCGATCAGCTCTACGAGGGCGACGCCCAGGACACCGTAAAGCGTGTCTTTACCGACCTCTTTGCCGAGTCCTCCCGGGAGGAGGACGGTTCTCCCTTCGAAGAGCTTTTGGCGAAGGCGGTCTCCCGGGACACCGGTCTCCTGGCGGGTCAAATCATCGCGACCATGACCCGAACCGACACCAGCGAGGCGGTCGAAGAATCTCCGATTCCGAAGCTCCTGGTGACGGGACACGAGGACAGATTTGCCCCCCCGGAGGCTATGATAGACCTGGGCCTGCGCATAAGCGGCGCCCAATTCGTTCGGGTCCCGGAAACCGGCCACGCCGCCCCGGTCGAGCATCCGACGCTGGTGTTGAAGGCCTTAAACCGCTTCCTGAACGAGGTCTACAACATCCGACCGGTCTAACCGTGGCACAGTCTCGAAAGGGCCCCCGGAGCCGTTCGGACCACTTCAGCGACTCAGCCCGCAAGGAGGGCTACGCCGCCCGATCGGTGTACAAGCTCTCGGAGCTCGACGGCAAGCATCGCATTCTTCGACCCGGCGCCCGGGTCCTAGACCTCGGGGCGGCACCGGGTAGCTGGAGCCAGTACGCATCCCGGGCCGTCGGCTTCCGGGGCCTGGTGGTCGCCGTCGATTTCGGGCGCCTCGAGGGGCTCGCCGCTTTAAAGAACGTCGTCGCCATCGAGGGAGACTTTACCGAGGAAGCCACGATGCAGGCCGTCGGGAAATACGCTCCTTTCGACGTGGTCCTGAGCGATGCCGCTCCCTCGACCACGGGAAACCGGACCGTCGACACCGCCCGGTCCGCAGCCTTGGTGGAATCGATCCTGGCCTCCCTTCCGGTCTTTCTACGCCCCGGGGGAACCCTCCTGGCCAAGCTTTTCCAAGGGGGAGAGGAACAGGCTCTTCTTGCCGCCTTTAGAGAGCGCTTTGACGCCGCCAAGATGCCGAAGCCGAAGGCGAGCCGGGACGAATCCTTCGAGACCTATCTCTTGGGAATTGGCTACCGGTCCGATAAGATATAGTAGATGGCACAAGAGCGCGGTATACTTTTTGGCATGATTGGAAAGTCCCGGTGGCGCCTTCTGTTTCTTACAGCGGCGTCCCTCGCCGTCGTTTCCTGCGAGAGTATTCCTTCCGCCTACTACACTTCAGCCTCCCCTGGCCTAGGCCCGGAAGGGACAGTCATCGATGCAGAAGGAGTCCAGGGCAAAATAGTCGCCTCGGCACTCCATGCCGCCGATACGCAGAGCGTAGCTATCGGATCAAAACGATTCAACTACGACTGTAGCGGGACGATTCTCTCGATTTACTACCGGGCGGGCATCGATTTGACGCCCTCCTTCAACGAGGGAAAGGGCAATGGGGTAGCCCGTCTGTATCAGATCGGAGACCGAAACCAGCTTCTCTACGACTCCCCGATCCCTCAGCCGGGAGATTTGGTCTTTTGGGACAACACCTACGACCGGAACGGCGACGGTGAGTTCAACGACGCGCTAACCCACGCGGGAATCGTAATCTCTTCGGCGTCCGACGGCACAATCGAGTACGTCCACCACAATTACTCGAAAGGAATCGTCGTGGAACGGATGAATCTTATCCGTCCCGCTGCGCACCAGGATGCCGACGGCCGTCTGGTCAACTCGCCGATGCGAATGAGCAGCCACCGGCACATAGGACCGGATCTTTGGCTCGCAGGGCAGCTCTACCGCGTCTTCGGCATGCATTACCGCCTCGCGGCCGACGCCTGACTCTCTAAAACGCCCTCATCGTAAGATCAGAAATAACCCGCTCGAGAACTCCTCGGGCAGGGGTGGCGGCAACCCGCCCCACCTCCGCTATCGCGCGGCTGGAGTACGCCATTGCCCGCTGCCTCGCCAGGGTTACGCCGCCGTTCGCGGCGACCTGCTCGGCGATCCCGTCGGGCCCTCGAACACCGGTCAGAATGCCCTCGACGTCCTGTTTCAGTCGACCCGAGGCGTCGTTCTGCATGGCAAGGACGACCGGGAGGGTGACGACACCCTGTATCAAATCGCTTCCGGTGCTCTTCCCGAGATCCTTCGTGTTTCCCGTCAGATCGAGAATATCGTCCATGATCTGGAAGGCGACACCGACGTTGTACCCCGCACGCCGAAACGCCTGGACCTGCTGTTGCCCGGCGCCGGCCTCGTCGGCCCCGACTTGAAAGCTCAAGGCGAAGAGAAGGGCTGTCTTGGCTACGACCCGCCGGATGTATCGGCGAGTACTCGGGATTACCCCTCGGTCGTCGATCGACTCCGCAACCTCGCCGTCGCAAATGCGCGAAACTGCGGCGGCCATGGCCTGGGCGTTCTTCATCGTTGCGTGGTTCGCGACGATCGCGAAACAACGGGCGAAGAGAAGGTCGCCGATCAACACCGCGTGGCGGTCTCCGTAGAGGGCGTTCACCGTCGGCTCTCCCCGACGCTTCTCCGACCGGTCTACGACATCGTCGTGAACCAGGGTGGCGAGGTGCAGGAGCTCCACGGCAGCGGCAAGGTGGTAGAAGCGATCCTCTAGGGGGCGCTCGAGACGCCCACCGGCACCGGACCGTCGACGCATTCCCACGAAGCTCCGGGGATTGCTCCGGGCGGAGAGGAGGAGAAACGCCGGCCGGAGCATCTTGCCGGTCCGGCTTGCGAAATTCTGCAGAGCTTCGTCGACACGGCTACTGCCGCTTCGCGCCTGCTCTGCAATTATCTGTCGAACTCGATCCAGATCCGCTTGCACCGCCGGGAATGGGCCCCAGAGGTCTTTGCGCCGGAGGGAGTTCTCAGTTCTTAATTCGTGGTTCACCGGTATACAGCTTTGTCTTGTGCGCGATCGTCCTTCGATTCCACCATCGCTTTAGCGCCGGCATCAGCCAGTGGTCGAGACCAAAACCCCGTCCGGCTCCGCCGAGCATTACGATCGCCGCGGCCATGTACCAGAGCAGCTCGGTGTTACCCCACCCGGAGGCGATAAACATGACCGCCATACCGAGGGATGCAACCGACGCGAGGAAGGTAAAACAGCCACCGATAAGCGCAAGACCGATACCGATCTGGGCCAGGACAACCGCCGCCTGGAGAAGGAAGGCCAGAAGCGGCGAGGCGCTCAAGACGTTCTCGGCGAACCAGGTGTAGGCACCCAGGGCTTCGATGAGCGCTTCCCCGTAGGCGTCGGCTCCGTTGGCTCCGGGCGTCGCTGAGGAGGCGGCTTCCGTTGCAGAGGCTGCGGCGTCCTCGAACGTGACCCCCGGGAGGTGGATGGCTCCGGTCCAGACGTTTGCCAGCCCTTCGGCCCCGGGATTAAGCCACCCTTCGGAGACTTTCTTTATGCCTTCGGCGAGCCACTTGCCACCGAGGAATACCCGGAGTGGCAGGGCCCAGTAGACCGGTATCTTCCAGGCGAAGTGGCCCCCGACGAAGGAGCGCTCGTGTTTGATCGTGAGGAACTCGTGGCGTATGTAGCCCCAGACGGCGTTGATACCCGCAAGGCCAAAGAGATAGTGGAGGTTGATAAGATGCTTCGACCCCATGGCAAAGAACCCTGTCAGGGATATGCCAACGACGTGGGCGACGCCCCAGCGGCCGCCGAGGGAGACCATAAAGCCGTGGTAGCTCGGCTTGAAGCTCTTGCGCTCCTTCTCTTCGATGTCGGCGATAACGTTGTGGGCCGCTACTTCGGCGGTCTGAAGCGCCGTTTCGACGATTTGCGGCACCACCTTCTCGTTGTGGGTGTACCAGATCATGTCTCCGCAGAGGTAGACGTTGGGAAAATCGACCGACCGCATCTGGTCGTCGACGAGTATTCGGCCCCGCTCACCGACGACGTAGCGCTCGTCTTCGTCGAAGCTACACCCGGCCATTCCGTGGATACCTTCGATGGACGCTTCGGCGTCTTCGCCCCTGGCGCACTGACCCTTGGTAAGGTCGATCTTGGAGGTAAACTCCGACCCATGGATACCGGCGGTCCAGATAAAGGTATCGGTCTGGATGGTCTCCTCGTCGGCGATAATTACTTTTCCGGGTTCCGCCTTGGTTATCGGCGCGTTGAGCATCAGCTCGGCACCCTTCTTCCGAAGGTAGTCGCTCGCCTTCTTGCGCAACTTCTCCGGGAAGATCGGCAGAATGCTGTCCATCATCTCGATGATGATGATCCGGACCTCGTTCGGATCGATGTGATACTTGGGACAGAGAACATCTTTCCACTCGATGAGCTCCCCAGCCAGCTCGGCGCCGGTAAAGCCACCCCCGGCAATCGCGAAGGTCAGAAGGGAGCGCCGCCGCTGGGCGTCCGGCTCCTTAGCGGCTGCCCGGAACATGTCTTCCACGTGGGTCCGGATCCGGATCGCGTCCTCTAGGGACCAACAGGTAAACGAGTTCTGCTGCACCCCGGGAATATCGAAGAACTCCGGCTCTCCACCGGCTCCGATCACCAGGTAGTCGTAGGGGTACTCTCCTACCTTGGAGATCGCCTTGTTCTCCTGGAAGTTGATCGTCTGAATTTCGTCGACGACGACTCGAACCGAGGATCCGCCGAAAATTTTGGCGAAGCTGACTTGCACCGACTCCGGCTCGGTTCGGTGCCCCGCGACCTCGTGAAGCTCGGTCATGAGCGTGTGGTACGGATTCTTGTCGATTAGGGTAATCTCGACATCGTCGCGCTTCTTGTAGCGCTTGTATAGCTCTTGGGTAGCTTTTACGCCTCCGTAACCGCCACCCATAACCAGAATCTTAGTTGTATCGGCCATGGTTACTCCTTAAGTCGACATTCTACGATATTCAAAGCGAATCGGTAAAGGTTTCTCGATTGAACTTTTCCGCCGCATTCGTTAGTAATCTCTAGTAGTGAAACTACCCCATTGGTACCCGGCTTCGATCGGGACTCTTTTATTCATAGTACTGGTAATCCTGGTAGGCTGTCGCCCCTCAGAAAGCGAAGCACGAACAAAAACGCAGCTTCTCTTGGGAACGACGATAAGCGTTACCGTCTACGAGCCCGCTTCCGAAGCCGTGGACGCCGTCTTCGCTAGGGTACGGGAGATCGAGGAGAAAATGAGCACCTCGGTCGACGACTACGACACCACCGAGCTCCTTCAGGTAAACCGCGGGGCTGATGAGGTGGCGGTGAGGGTCTCCGACGACACCTTTTTCGTCCTTGAGGCGGCGAAGGAGTACTCGGAGATCTCCTTCGGGGCCTTCGATCTGTCGATATGGCCCCTGGTTCGCATCTGGGGATTCGGCACCGCCGACGCATCGATACCACCGGAACCGCGAATCGAAGCGACCCGCGCCTTGGTCGATTACCGGAAGGTTCGATTGGACCCGGCCTCCCGGAGCATCTTCCTCGAAGAAAAGGGGATGGGCGTCGACGTCGGGGGAATCGCCAAGGGCTACGCCGCCGACGAGGCGCGGCGGATCCTCCGGGAGTACGGCGTTGAGCGCGCCCTTCTGGATTTCGGCGGGAACATTCTAACCATCGGAGAGAAACCCGACGGGAGCCCCTGGCGTATCGGGATACAGAACCCCGACTCCCAGCGGGGTCGCTTCCTCGGCATCGTGGAGACAGGACCCGGAGCCGTCGTAACCTCCGGGGACTACGAGCGCTTTTTCGAAGTCGACGGCGTCCGGTACCACCACATTATTGACCCGGAGACCGGGTATCCGACGAGAAACGGCCTCCGGAGCGTCACCATCCTCGCTGAAGACTCCATGGACGCCGACGCCCTGTCGACCGCCGTCTTCGTCCTGGGGGTCGAAGAGGGGACGAAGCTCATCGAAACCATGCCGACAGTCGAGGCCGCCTTTGTGACCGACGACACCGTCTACCTAACCTCCGGAATGAGCATCAACGTAATCGACGATAGCTACCAGGTCATCCGCGCCCCCGCCGGGTCATAGGTTCGCAGAGCTCTAAAACGTCTGGGCGTCGACTCCCGTGTCCTCGCCTCCCTCTACCCGGAGAAAGATCCGGTTCGGGAGGCAGGCGATCCACTCCCCGGATTGGGAGACCCACCCTGCGGCGATACAGATCTTTTCCCGGCAGGGGGACTCGGTCACCCGAACCCGGCCGTCGTCGATCTCGACCAGCGTCATGCCGAGAGGACCCTCGATCTCGAGGTCCAGGTTTTGGCCGAGGGGATAGACGAACTCGGTCGTGGCGGTTTGGATTCGGACCTGGCTTCCGGCCTCGGACTCGGAATACGCCCGAAGCGAGAAGCTACCGACTACGAGAACGGCTACCACGATAGCGACGTAGTCGAAGGGCTTCACTCCCGGCTCCCCAAGCGCCGGGCGGCCGTCTCGATGTCCCAACCGCTGGGCTCTTGGAATACTCGCAAATCAAACTCCGGGAGCACCGCCAGAAGGTGGTCGAAGATATCCGCCTGGATGCTTTCGTAGTTTGCCCAGACCTGGTCTTGGCTAAACACGTAGATCTCGATCGGAATGCCCGTTGGCCCCGAAGGCAGGTGCCGGACAAGAAAGGTCATGTCGTTGTGAATCTTCGGGTGATCCCGAAGGTAGGCGGCGATGTACGCCCGGAAGGTGCCCAGGTTCGTTAATCGCCGGCCGCTCACCGAGTCGACGGTGTCGATGCCCTGCTCCCGATTGTAGGTATCGATCTCGACTACCTTTGCCTCGAGATAGCTCCGGAGGCGGGAGAAGCGCCGAAACCGCTCGATATCCTCCTGGGTCAGAAAACGGACGCTTCGCATGTCGATGCTCACCGAGCGTTTGATTCGTCTTCCCCCGGACTCCGCCATTCCCCGCCAATTCTTGAAGGAATCGGATATTAAGGCGTAGATAGGTATCGAGGAGATCGTCTTGTCCCAGTTCTGAACCTTTATGGTCTGCAGGCTGATGTCGATGACGTCGCCGTCGGCTCCGTAGTTAGGCATTTCGATCCAGTCCCCGAGGTGCACCAGGTCGTTGGCGCTTATTTGGAAGATGGCGACAACCCCGAGAATGCTATCCCGAAAGACCAGGAGCAGCACCGCGCTCATCGCCCCGATCCCGCCGAGGATTCCCGCCGCCGACTGTCCGAGGATCGTGGTTACCATCAGGACAATACCGACGACGTAGGCGAGAATTTTTACGAGTTGCAGGTAGCCCTTTATCGGGCGCCGTCTGGCCGAGGCGAATCCTTGATAGATGTCGTTCGTCGCCTCGAGGACGGCGTCGAGGACGAGAACCGAGACCCCCACCATGTAGGCCACCGAGACCCGTCGGATAAGCTCCGTCAGCCACGGTAGCTCGGGCGCCAGTTGGGGCCCGAAGAGGTAAATGACCACCGCCGGGGCGATTCGGGTGAGGCGGGTTAGAACCCCCCGGTCGTAGATGGCGTCGTCCCACCGGCTCTTTGTTTGCCGCACCAGCCGGGAAACCACCCTTCCGAGAAGGATCCGAGCGGCGGCCCAGGCAATAACGGCGAGAAGAACGACGGCAAGGACCAGCACCCCTCGGGATACCACCGGCTGCCACCGGGGGCCCAGGTCGAAAGCGGAGAGCCAGTCGTTAAGAATCGCTATCAAGAGTCTCCCCCAACCAGGAAAGATACGCCGGACTCCCGGCGGTTATCGGGACGAAGACGCACTCGGGAACGTCGTAGGGATGATGCTCGTCGAGGTACCCGGAGATCGCGGCCACCCGCCCCCGGGTCGTCTTGACGATGAGGAGGGCCTCGGCGTCTTCTTCGACGGTGCCCTTCCACTCGTAGACGCTGGTTACCCGTTCGACGAGCTGGACACAAGCCGCCAGCCGTTCCCGGACCAGTGCCCGTGCCAGCTCGGCCCCGTGTTCCGGTGTCACCGTGATAAGCACGATGCCGGACTCCGGAATGTCGCTCACTGCCTATACCTCTCCGGTCGTCGGGTTCCCTGCTGGACCCCGGAGCTTGGAAAGAAGCCGGTCGATCTCCTTGGTCGTCAGCCCGGCGGCTTCCGCCGCCTTGGAGACCCCCGCTTCCCAGTGTTCTGAAACACCGATCGCCGTCTTGAGCGCCACGAGCTCCTTCGACGAGAGGCCGACGCCGCCACGGATATGCTCCTCGAAGGCCTCTACCGCGAGGGGACACACTTTCTGGGCCAGGGAGAGCATCACCTCGGCGTAGGCGCGGATCTCCATCTGGGCGTGGGCGTCGAGGCGGAGCTTGAGGAAGTGAAAGAGGTTGTGAAGGTCTATCTGCCAGTACCACTCGGTGTAAATGCTTACCGGGAGGTTGATCCGGGCAAGCTCCCGGGCGAGGCCGTCGTCTATCAGGCGGGAGTAGGAGTCGTAGGCCCGGCGCTGCTCCTCCTCGAGGACCCGGCGGATCGCTTCCTGGGTTTCCGGCGGAACGGGCTCCTCAGTCCGGCCCTGCTTATTGTCGCTGCTCTGAAGGGCGATCGCCTTTCCGTCGGGAAGGTAGAACTCCTCTTTGAGGATACTGTACCGTCCGGATATTTCGTTGAGCCGGGCGGTTCTATGGCGAACCCATTGCCGGGCCACGAAGATGGGCATCTTGGTATGGAAGGTAAACACCACCTGCTCGAAGGGGGAGGTGTGCTCGTTTCGTAAAAGATAGTGGATCAGTCCCCGGTCTTGCCGAAAGCTCTTGGTGCCTTCGCCGTAGGAAACCCGGGCGGACTGGACGATCCGTTGGTCCGACCCGAGGTAGTCGACGAGCCGGACGAAGCCCTTGTCGAGAACGGGAAACTCCTTGTCGAGGACTTCCTCTGCTTCCGAAACAATAGAATGTGCCATCGCACCAAGAGCATAGCAACACGTATGACGTATCAACAACCCTGTTGATTGAA
>CAZLDK010000078.1:0-12221 GCA_964558285.1 uncultured Spirochaetaceae bacterium
CGCCGTTTCTTAGTCCCCTGACGCTTCCCGGCGACGGTGAAGGGCCGTCATAGCGCCTCATCTCTCGGGATCCTCACGGTGGCCCGGGGCTACTTCGTACACCGGGCAGTGGTGTCCCGTGCTCTCGAATACGACAAGGCTCGGCAGCCGCTTGGACTTGAGGCCAAATACCTTGCATCCTCGGGGGTATGCGCGTTCCCAGGTAACGTAGAAGTGGCGGCAGGTTAGGCAGTTCGGAGCGCTATTCCCGGGGGACGCCGTTGGGGACTCGGGCATCGTTTTCGCCATAGTAGAGCCTCTCCCGAGACTCGTCAAACCGGGACCGATATGGTACTCTCTAGGTACTCAAACACTCAAGCGTATTTCGAGGAGACCTATGGAAATTCACTACTATTTGTCGGTAACTCCCCTCGAGGCGTTGATTGCCTCTCAATTGGATCCGGAACAGTTCGGCTACTACATGTCGATGGGTAAGAAGAACGGTTCCTACGAGCGCATAATGTTCTTCGAAGTCGAGGGTGGTTTCGGCGATTACTTCGACTGGGAATACGCCAAGAAACGGTGCGTACCTCACGAAGACGGTGCGCCGAAGAACTCCGTATGGGTGTCGGCGTATCGGGCTCTGGAGCACGTCCAGATGGACAAGTTTATGGCGCTCTACTTGACGACCCCAGACGGGCGAAGCCTCAAGATAGAGCCAGGCGACTCGTCGAAGTGGAAAAATGACCGTAGCTACTACGTCTACCAAGAGATCGCTCCGAATACCCCCTTGGTCGTCAGCGCCCTCGATCCGAGCACCTTCGGCAAGTATCTGACCAACCCGCAGTATCATATTTCGGTTCCGAAGGTCGTGTTTGCGGATCTAAAGACCGTCGACTTCGAGAACTACGAGAAAACCGGCAATATAGGCGGTACCTACGACCGAAACCTCGAGCATCTCCGGGAATGTATTCGCGACGTAAAGACGCAGCCGGAGAAGCCCAACAAGAACGTCGAGCGCTCGATGGATTCCTTCTCCTATCAAATAATCAACCACGGAGTCCACGTTGTTGCCGGAGAGCACATAGTAAGCTTTCCGATGCCCAGCATGGACGAGCTGCGGCAGGAGCACTTTTTCTGGGCTCGATCAGCGAGAATACTTTAGTCGCCACCCTGCTCGTCGTCGACAAGACAACGCCGCCCGCCGAAGTCAAGGAACTCTCAGGCCTCGCGCGGGCTGCGGGTCTAACTGTCGTCGATACCGTAGAGGCGTCCCTCCGATCCCCCCACGCCGGCTTTCTCTACTCTCCGGACTCGGCGCACCTTATCGCGGAAGCCGCAGAAGAGGCCGACGCCGAGGTCTTGCTCTTCGACCGAGTTCTTACGCCCTCGCAGCAACGCAACTGGGAGCGACTTACCAAGCGTTCGGTAATCGATAGGCAGGAAGTTATCTTGCGCATCTTTTCCCAGCAGGCGGTCACTCGGGAGGCACAGCTCCAGGTCGAGCTCGCCGAGTTAAACTACTACCTTCCGCGACTCCACAAGGCCTGGAGCCACCTCTCTCGGCAGAGAGGCGGTACCGGGGCAACGAGGGGCGAAGGAGAGAAACAGCTCGAGGCGGACCGCCGGACCCTCTTGAAACGGATCCACCGAATAAAGAAGGAGTTGGAGGATGTCCACGGCGAGCGGGCTCTCCGGCGAAAACAGCGCACCGGCTCCCTGGTGGGCTCTCTTGTCGGCTACACGAACGCCGGCAAATCGAGCCTTTTGAACGCCCTCGCGGGGTCCGACGTCCTGGTGGCGAACCGGCTCTTTGCCACCCTGGACCCCACCACCCGGCGGGTCGAGCTTGGAGGCGGCGCCACCGTGGCGTTGACCGACACGGTCGGTTTTGTCCGGCGCCTCCCGGAGGGCATCGTTGACGCCTTTCACGCGACGCTTCAAGAGACGGTCGTCGGCGACTTTCTGATCGTCGTCATCGACGGTTCCGACCCGGAAGCAGAGAGCCAGTATCGGACCACCCGAGAGGTGCTCTCCGGGATGGGTGCCTGGGATAAGCCGCGGCTGATCGTCGTCAACAAGAGCGACTCCCCCTCCTTTCGCCCGCCCCTTCTCGAAGAGGAGGAGCGTATCGTCACGGCGTCGGTTAAGGCTGCGTCGGGTCTCGATGCGATTCGGGAAGGCATTCGGGAGATCGCCTCCCGTAGCTACCAGCTCATAGAATGCCTGCTTCCACCGGCACGCAGCGACCTCGTCGCCCTGGCGCGGCGGACGGGGCTGGTGCATCGGGAAGAGTACGACGCTGAGGGAATTCACCTTACGGCGGAGGTCCCGGCGCCGACGTTGCGGCGCCTCGCCCCCTTCGACCGCTATATGTCCTTGATATAGACCCGGTGTTTCTTGTACGGCCGGGCGCCGAGCGTTTCCACATCCGAGAGCATCAGCGCGGTGGTTTCTCCGATCTGGGTAAGGTCGGCGTGCTCGAACCTCGGGCCCCCGGCGGTTTGCGTTAACTCGTAGTAAAGCAGGGCGTTGCCCCCGAGACGTTGGTACTCCGGAAGAATACCGGCGCCGTTGATGATGAGCTGCCGGGTTCGCCGGACCTCTCGTTTGATGTCTACGATCGACCGGAGCGTAAGGCGCCCATCGGAGCGCCGAAGCGCGGCGGAGAGGTCCGGAAAGGTAAGGAGATACCCAGCGTAGCGGTCGTCGTAGGTAAGAATCTTGATCAGCTCGGGATCGGCCACCGACAACAGATCAGAGACGAGACGGTCGAGCTCCGCCTCGGAAAAGCGGTAGTTCTCCAAATTCTCTCCGAGGGTTTCGTTGAACAGGGGTGCGAGTTTCTTCGCTTCGCGTTCCAGTTCTCGCTTCGAGGCAAAGCGGAGCACCTTAAACCGGCCCCGCCGCAGAACAGCCTGGGCAAGACGCTCGACTTTGTCCGGCATCGAGAATGTCTGGGGGGTAAGGGCGTAGGAAATAAAGTCTACCAGCTTGTGGAAGCCCAAGCTCTCAAGGTGACTCCGGTAGTAGGGATAGTTGTAGAGCATCATCGTCATGGCGGCTCGATGGTCGAACCCGTCGATAAGGATACCGCTCCCCGAGGGCCCTCCGAAGAGCATCGGCCCTTCGAGCTCGTCGAGTCCCCGCCCCTTTCCCCACTCCGCCGCACGATCCAAGAGGGCTCGGGTAGCCTCTTGATCGTCCTCCATATCCAAGAAGTAGAAGTGGGCCCGGGATCGATTGTTCTGCGTATTCGAGGCGCGGTTGTCGAAGACGGCAACCCGGCCGACGGGACGGTCCCCTCCGTAGGCCACGAAAAAGGCAGCGTCGGAATGCTCGAAGAAGGGATGTCGCTTCTCCACGATTTCCCGGACGTCTCGCCGCATCCGCGGGACCCAGTAGGGGGAGTCGCGGTAGATAGTGTGGGGTAGCTGCACGAAATCCTTGATGGCGTGACGGTCCTTCGGGCCAATTTCGACGACGGTAGGCGAGCCTGACATGGATCGAAGTATACGCGCCTTTCGCCCTTTGATAAATCTCTGCGGCATGCTATACTTTAGAGCGGTGAAGGTACCGGAAGTCCGTTTGTACACCCACCGATACCAGTCTCCCATTGGGGAGCTCTTCCTGGCAGTAGACCGGCAAGGACGTGTAATCCGGCTCGGTTTCGAAGACCAACGTCGTTTTCTTTCCCAATACAGCTTAGAAGAAAACAAGTACGCCTGTGGCGAGGTGGAATACCAGCTCGACGACTACTTCGCCGGACGTTTGCAGCGGTTCAGCCTGGAGTTCGCTTTCCAGGGAACCGAGTTTCAACGCTCGGTCTGGTCGCGTCTTGTCAAAGTACCCTACGGAACAACCACCACCTACGGCGAGATAGCGCAGAAGGTCGGAAAGCGGGGCGCGGCTCGAGCGGTCGGGAACGCCGTGGCTGCAAACCCGGTGGCACTGATCGTTCCGTGCCATCGAGTCCTTCCGGCGTCGGGGGCTGTCGGGAACTACGCCGTCGCGAGCCTAAACGGCCGGGGAAGCACCGCGAAGGAGTGGCTTCTGCACCTCGAAGGAGCGCTGACCACCGACCAGCCCGAACTGTCTCTTATTGCTTGACGAAAATCTGAAGAAGCTGAACTAGGTAGAAGATCTTCTTGTACATGTCGAGAAGGCGTTCCTTTAGTGGATCCTCGCCCCCGGCCTCGAGCTCTTTCCAGTTCATCACGAGCTCGGGGTTATCCTTCTCTAGGTCTTCGAGAAGCTCCTTGATCTGCTTTGCGATAATGATGAGGTTTTGGGCGGCCTGATTGACCATCGTCTTCGCCTGCTGGTTTATCTGGTCGACGAGTTGCTTTAGGAGACGGTTCGAGTTTGCGTCTCGATCGACCACCCGCCCCATCGCTTTCCGAAGACGGACACCGAGCTCTCCCTCGTCGCCGAGACTGTCGTCGAATTGAACGACCCCCTCCGAGACTTGAAGCGTCTGATGGTACGCGTCGGAGAAGCGCTTCGCCGTCAGGTTTGCGGTCCACTTGCCTCGCACGAGAAGCTGGTCCTGGACGACCTCCCGGATGTCTTTTTTGAAGTAATCAAGGAGAAAGGCCTTTAGGTAATTGAGCGCTTCGGTGTGGACGAATCCTGCGACCATTCGCTTGGCGAACATCGCGTTGGCCTTCTCGGTGTAGTTCTTGGACCGGGCGACCGCCGGGGTGCCGAAGACCTGGATGGCCAACTGGTCTATTCGCCCCTTCCGCCGCTCGGTCATGATCTTTTGAACCGTCACCTCGGTGGCGCCCTTGAGGGTGTTCAAGTAGCCCTCGACGATCCGTTCTCGAGCTACTCTTGGTGTCGGTATGTACTGAGGATTCTTATCGATGTGTTGGACCATCAAGACAAAGACACCGGAGCGGCGAAGGTCTTCGACGGCGGATAGAATCTTCTTCCAGGCCGGCCGAGCGATGACTTCCACCCCTTTGTAGGCCACAAGGATGTCGAGAACCTTATCCCAGGGCAGGTCCTTCTCCAAGGGGATAGCAATCTCAAGGAAGTCCTTGATGTCGTCGGAGACGTACTCCCCGTTGAGCGCTTCGAATTTTGGCTTGTAAGAGTAGTCGTGTTCCGGCACCGAGGAGTCGAACTTTTTGACGACGAAGTAGTAGTCGAAAAGAACGAACCGGAGCAGGAGCAGCATCGCGTTGTAGGTGACGTTGATGGACTTTACGAGCTTGGAATCGAAGGAGCCAAAGAGGGCGACCATCTTTTCCTTTATTAGGGAGGCGAGTGCCTTGGGCTCCATGCCGTCGGCGACCTGCCGAATCTGCTCCTCGGCGAAGAAGTCCCGGGCCTCGCGCTGGGCATCCGTCAGAAAGGCATCGACGGCGATCTGTTTGAGGGCCTGGGACTCCTGGGCGTTCTGTAGCAGATTCTGAGCGGGTCCGACGACCTTGTAGATATCAAAAAAGAATCGAGCGAGGCTCGGTTGAACCTCCTCGCCCTTTGCCTTGTAGTGCTTCTGCTTCGCCTTCGAGAGCTGTTTGGCTATCTGGCGCAGCTGCCGTCGCTTCTCCCGCTCCGGATCGTCGCTTTTGAAGAGGGAGGATAGGAGTCGGTCGAGAAAGTTCGACGGTCCCGGCGCCTTCTTATCGACGCCGGAAACCTCGTCAGCTGGGACAGCCATACCGCTACACTACGAAATATCTCCAATACCTGTCAATCAGCGAAAGCGGACCGAGACTTCCTCCTGAAACTCGACGGAGATACCCTCGGTGTTCTTAACGAGATCCTGGACTTCGATCAAACTGTCCGCCTGATTCTCGATTAGCCGCCGGGTTGCTTCGGGATCCGAAAGGATCCGGTTGAAGTCGATATCCATCAGGGTGATGGTGCTACCGCTGCGGTGCGTTGCGTTCGTGTCGACGATGGAGCCTTCTATTTCGAGATCGAATCCGATCCGCATGTCTCGGTAGAACTCGGTCATCCCTTCGAGCTCTTCGCTCGTCGGAGCGCCTTCGTCGTCCATCGTGTCGACCTCGCCTGCCTCGTCCTCTTCCGATTGCGGCATCATTACGACAAGCCTGGCGGGGTTGCCCTGGGTAAGGGAGAAGGTGACCAACTCTTGCGTAGACTCCCCGGGGTCTCCTGACGGCACTGCATCGCCGGGATTCTGATTGACCCGTAGGTTGTTGATGTCGTCGAAGACAAAGACAGCCTTGTACCCCCGGCCGAAGGAGTCGTCTATGTTTTCCACCGATCGCAGGGTAACACCGGAGCCCATCGAGGCCGCCTCTGCTTCTAACTCCCCGTCTTCGTAGAGGCTAAAATCCGCAGGGGCGGTCCCGGACATACCGGCGAGCATCTCTACTATCTCGTGCTTCATCACGAAGGTCCGCTCGACCTCTCCGGAGCCGTTCCGACCGACCTTTATGGTGGTCTGGGACTGTAAGCACCCGCTCAGTAGAATGACCGCTCCGAGCGTAAGGAACGCCAGGGCAGCCGCCTTCTTTATTCTTCGCATACCATCCATCCTTTTGTTGAGTAATTCATGTATCTTCCCATTCTATCCCGTCGCCACCCTGGTTTCCACCACGCTGCCGTCGATTACATCCCCGCTTGAAGCAGTGGTGCGGGAAAACTATAGTAAGGCATGCACCATTTGGCAGAAGAGCTAAACAAGACTCTTGGTTCGAGCGCCGCGTATCGGCTGCTCTCCGACTTTGGACGCAGGATCTACTTTCCCAAGGGCATAGTTGCCCAGTCGGCCGAGGCCCGGGAGCAAAGCTCGGAGTTCAACGCGACCGCCGGGTTAGCCCTCGCCTCTGGGATTCCGATGACCCTGCCGGCCCTCGAAGCCCAGCTTCCGTCTATTTCGCCGAAGGAGAGCGTGGACTACGCCCCTACCAGCGGTATAAAGCCGCTCCGGGAGGCTTGGCGCAGGGAGATTCTCCGCAAGAACCCGAGCTGCGACGAGAACACTCTCGGTCTTCCGGTGGTGACTCCAGGATTAACCGCCGGCATCTCCCAGCTGGCGGATCTCTTTATCGATGACGGGGACGCGGTACTTCTCCCGGACCTCTTCTGGGGGAACTACACCCTGATCTTCTCTCAGCGAAAGCAGGGAGAGATGATCACCTTCCCCTTTTTCTCCGCAGACGGAGGGTTCAACCTGGAAGAGTTTCGGCGCGGGGTGGAAAACCTTCGGGACCGAGACAAGCTCTTCGTTCTCTTGAACTTTCCAAATAACCCGACCGGGTACACGCCGACCCGCAGCGAGGCGGAGGGTATTGTCAAGGTCCTTGCCGACCGCGGCGCCACCGGCAAGGCCACACTGGCGGTCTGCGACGACGCATACTTCGGCCTAAACTACGAGGCTGAGAGCTTCGAGGAGTCGCTGTTCGGCCTCTTGGCAACGGCACAGGAGAACGTCGTGGCGGTAAAAGTCGACGGCGCTACCAAAGAAGAGTTTGCTTGGGGCCTCCGGGTCGGGTTTCTGACCTTCGGGGGCGCCGGTACCACCCCAGAGGGACGAGACGCCTTGGCGACGAAGTTAACCGGCAGCCTCCGGGCGTCGATCTCGAACTCCAGCAACCTCGGGCAGCATCTCGTGCTCCGACTCCTATCGCACCCCGAGCATCGAGAGCAGAAGCAGGAGCTACGGCAAATTTTGGAACGGCGCTACCGGCGGGTACGAGATATCGTCGCCGGTATGCCTTCCGATACCGGCCTGAGCCCCCTTCCATTCAACTCGGGGTATTTCATGGCATTTCGGTGTGTCGGTATTTTGCCGGAGGAGCTGCGGAAGGCGCTCTTGCAGAAGGGAGTCGGGACTATCGCCCTCGGGAGCGATATTCTGAGGGTTGCCTACGCCGCCGTAGACGAAGAGCTTCTGCCGGAGCTCTATTCGAGAATCTTTCAATCGGCGGCGGAACTGCGGAAGAAGTAGAAATGTGACGTATCAACAAGCCTGTTGATACGTCACCCTACTTGTCCACCAGGTAGCGCCCCATCTCGGAGACCCCTTTCATCTGCTTAAAAACCGGGGTCTCGAAACGGTGCGCTTCCGAATCGAGCTCGACGACTTTTTGAAATAGCGCGTTTAGGAGATCCGAGAGGACGTTAAGGTTCGAGGCGAAGTTGTTTACCGCCATCTCTCGGATAACCCGGTCGGTGCCGGCGCTTCCCGGGCCTCCGCCGAGGCGGCTCCTTAGATGGGGGGCGACTTCGCGTCGAGCGACGTAGACAAAGCGGGCGACGGCGAGAATCCGTTCGTAGAGTTCGTCGAAGTGGTAGCCCTGAAGACGAAAATGACTCGACTTTTCGGTGAGGCTCTCGATGAGGTCCCAGCTTCGGGCATCAATCGAAACACCGGTGAAGGCTTGGCGGAGATATCGGTTGTTGATGTTGGCGTTGAAGTGCGCGTCTATTCGGTCGATTAACGCGAAGACTTCGTTATTCTTAACCTGCATTGCTATTCCTCATAGTATCGCGATCCTTGAGAGGCTCCAAGAGCCTCCAACCGAGCTTCAACGTCTCGGTAGAACTGCTGCTTCTCGATACGATTCTTCGGCGCCAGGCGGAGATCGGCGTCTCCGTCGCAGGTAAGCCGCATGACGATAACATCCCTCGGAAGCAGTTGAAGCGCTTCGACAACGTAGCCAAGGTGCCGCTCTCGCGAGGGAACGGTAACCTCTCCCGCACGGAAGTCGTGGGATAAGGCGGCGTCGGCCGTTACGTGAACATTATGAATCTTAATGCCGTCGGGATGAAAGCGATTTAGGTAGGAAACCGTCGAAAGGCACTCGTGTAAGCCCTCACCCGGAAGGCCGAACATAACGTGGACGGCCACCTTGACCCCGGCGCGGCGCAACAGTGCGAAGGCGTCCTCGAACTCTCGTCTTCCGTGTTGCCGGTTTATCCGACGAAGCGTATCCTCGCTGGCTGATTGGAGGCCCAGCTCTACCCAGACGTCCCGGTCGGTCCCTCGGTAGGAGGACAGGAGGTCGGCAACCCCGGAGTCGATACAATCCGGCCGCGTCGAAACCACCAGTTCCCGGAAGGGTGCTGCCGCGAGCCCCCGGTCGTAGAGCTTCTTCAGGTGCTCCGGGGCGCCGTGGGTCCCGGAATAGGCTTGAAAGTAGAGAAGAAAGTGTTCGGCCTTATAGCGGCGTCGAAGAAACTCCGTTCCCTTCGCGATCTGTGCGGCGAGGCTTTCAGTCGGGTCGACGAAAGCAGCTCTGCCGGCCGTAGCGCCGCAGAAACGGCATCCGGATCCGGGGCTATCGTCGGGACGGTGGGGACAGCCGAAGCCGGCGTCCACGGGAACCCTGTATACCGGGCTACCGTATTTTTCGCGAAGATAGGTTGAGTATCGACGAAATGGTGAGCTCACTCCGATTCACGAGTCTACAGCCTACATTGACTCTGTGCTACCGAGAGCCCTAAGATTCGGCCCAACGTGAAAGCTCTCTTGACTAGGTCTATTTCGCTGTTATTCATTCTCTCCCTGACCGGGTGCGTCGGCCGGACGCAGGAGATTCGCGTCTGGACCGATCGAATCGAGTTGGTCACCCACGCGGAGCTCTTCAACGTGGAAGATCGCGGTTTCTACGCCGTGGTAGAATACGTACCGTCGCCGGCGGAGGCGCTCGGAAAGCGCGCCGACCGCCCGGACGTTATCGTTGCCGACTATCTAGGCAGCTCGGAAACGATGGACTCGCTCTTGGTCCTCGACCGGCGGTTCCGCAGGTTCGCGCCGGATACCCGGGATGTCTACGAGGGCCTTCTGTCTCACGGCCGTTCGAACGGAAGACAGCGCCTCTACCCCATCTCCTTCGACCTACCGGGAATACTCGCCTTAGCGGAAACCGGAGAAGACCTTCCGGATTTTATGATCGATATCGAAGAGCTCCGGGAACGAGGCGGCGCTTTCAACCAGACGGAATCCGGACGGTTGACTCGCGTCGGCTACTCTCCCCGGTGGTCTCAAGAGTTCCTCTACACCGTGGTCCGAACGTTGGGAGTTAGATTCACGGAGGGCCCGGAAGGGCTCCCGGAATGGGACAGGATTCGGCTTCAATCGGCTTTGGAGCGCGCGACGAGCTGGGTCGAGGAAACCAACCAGGGGCTCCAGGCGGAGCTGATGTTTCAAGAGCAGTTTCTCTACGATCCGATGCCGCAGTTGGTCCTCCGAGAGCGGGTGCTCTTTTCCTACACTCGAGCCTCAGACTTCTTCGCGATGCCGGAGACACGCCGCCGTAATTTCAGCATACGGTGGCTCTCCCATGAGGGGAATATTCCTGTACTGGAATCGATGGTCTTTGCCGGGGTTGTCGCCGACTCTCGGCATAAGCAGGCATCTCTCGATTTCGTCGCATGGCTGGCGTCGGCGGAGACTCATAGAAAGATTCTACTCAACGCCGAAAAGCGTCGTCTCGGCAGCTTCGGCGTCCTTGGGGGCTTTTCCGCCCATCGAGAGATAAACGAGTGGGTTCTGCCGGACCTCTATTCCTCCCTCCTCGGAATAGTGCCCCCCTCCGAGGTACTCACGTTTCCGGAAGGAATCCCCGGCGGGTGGGAGCTCATCAAGGCCGAGGTCGTCGAACCCTGGCTTTCCCGGGCGATCGATCGCCGGCCGAGCCTACGCCCCCTCGACAGCCTCATCCGAGCGTGGATGCTCCAGCGGGGCGATTAGCCTGCCCCGGGGACGATTTATTTGACAGATCCCGCCCTTCGCCGTAGGATAGGAGTCATAATATAACCCCACGTGGAGGTACCCTATGGCTACAGTCGAACTCAAGAACATTACAAAGGTCTACGACGGCGACGTACTTGCGGTCAAAGACGCGAACATCACGATCCAAGACAAGGAATTCGTGGTTCTCGTCGGCCCTTCCGGCTGCGGAAAGACGACGACTCTTCGGATGGTTGCCGGCTTGGAGGACATCTCCGGCGGCGAGCTCTACATCGACGGCAAGCTCGTCAACGACATCCCGCCGAAGGACCGGGACATCGCCATGGTGTTCCAAAACTACGCCCTCTATCCCCATATGACGGTCTACGACAATATGGCCTTTGGGCTGAAGATCCGGAAGTTCAGTAAGGAAGAGATCAAGGAGCGAGTCGACAAAGCCGCTAAGATCCTCGATATCGGAGAGCTTTTGCACAGAAAGCCGAAGGCGCTATCCGGTGGACAAAGGCAGCGTGTCGCTGTTGGCCGGGCGATCGTTCGCCAGCCGAAGGTCTTCCTCTTCGACGAGCCGCTTTCGAACCTCGATGCCAAACTGCGGGTGCAGATGCGGACGGAGATTTCCGGACTCCACCACCGCCTCCAGGCGACCATGATCTACGTTACCCACGACCAGGTCGAAGCAATGACGATGGGCGACAAGATCGTTGTTATGAAGGACGGACTGATCCAGCAGATCGGCGATCCCCTTAGTCTGTACAACTTTCCGGTAAACCGCTTCGTTGCCGGTTTTATCGGATCACCCGCGATGAACTTTATTACCGTTCAGATCGACAAAGAGGGCAACAAGGTGGTTGCGAAGGAAGAGCGGTTCACCCTCCAGCTCGAAGACGTAGCCGCCAAGAAGGTTCAGGACCACATCGGAAAACAGGTCGTGCTCGGGATTCGCCCGGAAGATCTGCGGTACGACGACAAGGCGAAGGAAGGCACCTTCATTTCGGCGAATGTAGAAGTGATCGAGCCCCTCGGCGCGGAAACCCATCTCTACGTCAGCACCGGAAGCCATCAGTTTATCGCCCGAATAAACCCCAACGTAGATCTAAAGGTTGGAGACGAAGCACGGTTCGTACCGGAGATGGAAAAGATAACCTTCTTCGATATGGACACCGAAGTTGCTATCGGACGGGAAGAAGAGGCTCCTAACACCGCCTCAATCTCCTAGCGGGACGTATCAACAAGCCTGTTGATACATCAGCCTTAGATCCCGGCAGGCGAAGGCGGGAATCCGTTCCGTAGTGCCCCATTGCTTCTTCTTCCACCGGACCGGGGGTGTGTCCAAGAGTCCGAGCCAGACCTGGCGAATCGACTCGGGAATCAGGCACCCCCGGGGCCGCAACCGCCGGGTGAAAAATGACCGCGTGACCTCGCCGATCGTCTCGAGGGGGACCCCGGTCCAGTCGGCGTGCACCCCGGCGATGGGTGCTTTGCCCCGGTGCGGCCATGGCTTGGCGGCCGAGCCAGACCTGGCGAATCGACTCGGTCTGGTCACCCATCGTCTTTCCACAGC
>CAZLDK010000079.1:0-658 GCA_964558285.1 uncultured Spirochaetaceae bacterium
GGTGATCGGTCGCTACCTCCTCTGGTGTTGCGGAAGCGACGCGCTCTTTCTGGGAATGTCTCTCGACGGAGAGCTACCAGAGGTCCCCGAAGGGACCTGGATAGAGGTCTCAGGACGCCTCTCCACGACGGTGGTCAGAGAGGGGGGCAGTTTGGTTCAACGTCCGGTTATCTCCGTAGAGGAGACTCGGATTCTCGACGAGCCGGAGTTTGTCTACGTCTTGCCCTTTTAACGTGTATGCCTATGAACTTCGAAAAAAACAATTTGGACGGGGCCTCCTCGCCGTATCTCAGGCAGCATGCCGACAACCCGGTCTGGTGGCAGGAATGGAAACCGGAAGTCGTGGAGCACGCGAAGAAGGAGAACAAGGTGCTCTTGGTCTCCGTGGGATACGCAACCTGCCACTGGTGCCACGTGATGGCCCGAGGCGCCTTTAGCCATCCCGATGTCGCCGCCGTTTTGAATCGAGACTTCGTCAGCATCAAGGTAGACCGGGAGCAGCGCCCCGACATCGACCAATACCTGATGGATTTTCTGGTAGCGACGACGGGGAACGGCGGATGGCCGTTGAACGCCTTTTTGACCCCGGAAGGGCATCCCTTTTTCGCCATGACCTACGCGGCGCCGACGGCAGTCCACGGTATTCCGCCGTTTCAGG
>CAZLDK010000079.1:668-12129 GCA_964558285.1 uncultured Spirochaetaceae bacterium
CTCCGGCGGGTAACCGACTTCTACCGGGAGAAGGGGGAGAACATTCAACCCTTTGAGCTCCCGGCGTCGGAGGAGCTTTCCCGGGGTTTCCTCGACGACGCGGGACTCGCACGAACGATCTCGTCGATGGCCGAGAGCTACGACGTCGAGGAAGGGGGCCTTACTGGGCGGCAAAAATTCCCTCCTCACTCTCCCAACCTCTTCCTCCTCTACGCCGGGGAAGCGGCGGCGGGAGGCCCCCCCGGGGAGAGCGGCTCCGAAACCAGGGTCGGTGTCCCCGAGGTGCTCAAGAAAACCTTCGACGCGATGACCTACGGGGGGCTTCACGACCATGTCGGCGGCGGCTTCTACCGTTACTGTGTCGACCCCGGGTGGCAGATACCCCACTTCGAGAAGATGCTCTACGACCAGGCGATGATGCTCTGGAACTTGAGTCTGGCTGCCCGCATCTTCGATGATTCTTTCTACCATCGCGCCGCACTCCGCACCTTCGCCTGTCTCGAAAGAGATTTCCGCCTCGACGAGCTCTACGTATCGTCCCACGATGCGGATACGGACCACAAGGAAGGGGCAACCTATTTGTGGACCTACGACGAGCTTCGGGAGCTCGTAGGTCCAAAACAGTGGGATGCTTTCGAGCGAAGCTTCGTCGTTACCCCGGAGGGAAACTTCGAAGGCCAAAACCATCTGACGATGCGCAGGCCGGGGGCGTTGTCGGCGGAGGGAATGTCCCAGGAAGAGATCGACGCCGTGATGATCCGGCTCCTCGATCATCGGAGTCGACGTCCTCAACCGCAGGTGGACCGAAAGCTCATTACCAGTTGGAACGCCTTGACGGGCATCGCGTTACTCCAGCTCCACCGAAACCTCGGTGTAACCGAGGCGGGTGACCGGGCCGAGGAGCTTTTCAACGCCCTCATCACCAATCACTTGAACGACGGCACATTGGCCCACAGCTCGTTGGAGGGGGCTCTCCAAGAGGATGAGTTTCTCGGCGACTACGCCGCGCTGTTTCTTTTCGCCACCTACCTCCGGGAGGACCGGGTTCTAGACCCCGCGATTCTTGCGGCTCTCTCCAAGGGAGTCTTGGCCTTCCGTAGAACGGAGGGATGGTTCGAGGCGGAGAACCCGGACTTTCAGCCGATTCCGGCGTCGAACTACGACATGCCTTACCCCTCGAGTATCTCCCTCGGGGAGCTTGCGAGACTGCGGTACCAGATTCAAGAAGGAGAACTCTACGACGAGATCGGAGCCTCCGGGAAGGTGCAGAACGCATTTCTCGACATCGCCGCCCTGGTCGCCGGTGGGTTCTTCCTCGAGGTCGAGTCGCCGACACCGCTGGAGTGGAAGAATCTTCCGATACATGCTATGCAAAAGCGCGGGAGCGGTGAGAGCTACTGCCACAGAGGCGTATGCTACATGGGACTCCCGAATACATCACAAGGAGGAAGAGGATGACGTCCTTTTCGATACCCGATATGAGCTGTGGCCACTGCGTAAAGAGAGTCGAGGAAGCGCTCAAGAGCGTCCCGGGAATAGCCGAGGTGCACGTCTCTCTCGATGACAAGAAGGCCGAAGTTGAAGGCGACTTTGAACGAGATCTCGCCGTCGAAGCCGTCAAGGAGGCTGGGTACACCGTCGCTTAGGGGTACTACTCGTGGATATCCGGAAGCTGGAGCGCGTCACAATCCTCGGGGCCATCGTCAACGTCGCCCTGGCGGCAATAAAGGTTGTCGTCGGCTTCGTCGCGAATAGTTTCGCTCTTATCGCCGACGGAATCCACTCCCTCTCGGACTTGGTTACGGACCTGGCAGTCTTCTGGGGCATCTGGGCGGGCCGACGGCCCGCCGATGCCGACCACCGCTACGGCCACGGGCGCTTTGAAACGCTCGCGGCCTTTTTTGTCGGCATTGTTCTTATCCTAGCCGGTGGCTCCTTCGGGTGGCGCGCCGGTATCTCGGTCGCTGCGACCCTCGGTGGCGCCCCCCTCGCTCTCCCCGGCCTGGCGGCACTCTGGGTGGCGGTTTTTTCGGTTCTGGTGAAAGAAGGCCTCTATCAACTTACGGCTCGGATGGGACGGGAGAGCAATAGCCCGGCGGTCGCTGCGAACGCCTGGCATCACCGGGCTGACGCTCTCTCCTCGGTAGCCGCCGTTCTCGGAATCGGCGCAGCCCGCCTTCTCGGGGCCGAGTGGGCGGTTTTGGATCCCGGTGCCGGAATACTGGTGGCCGGCGCCGTCGTCTGGGTAGGGGTCTCTACCTGCCTCCGAGCGGCCCGGGAGATGACCGACGTCGGTCTGCCCGAAGAGGAGCAGCGCCGGATCGTCGATGAGATTCTCAAAGTTCCCGGCGTATCGGACCCCCACGACCTTCGAACCCGGCGCCTCGGGAGCACCGTAGCGGTGGAGGTCCATATCCGCATCGACGACGACGCGACGGTCCTCGAGGCCCACAACCTGGCGAGCGACGTCGAGCGACGCCTTCGAGGAGTCCTCGGGCGCGAAACTCACGTCATCACCCACATCGAGCCCCGTCGAGGCTAAACCGGCGCGACCAGAATCCGGGGACCGTGGAGCAAGCTCATAACGAAGGCTTCCGCCGAGCCCGGATCCTTGACGGTAATGGTCCCGGCGACGGCATCGAGACTCTCGAGAACCACCCGTTGTCCCGGAACAAGGTTATGACTCTTCATCAAATCCAAGAAGGCAGGGTCGTCGTCCCGGAGGCGCATAACCTGTAGCAGCGTTCCCGGAGAGCACCGGTCGAGAGGCATCGCCTCCTCTTCGGCGTACTCTCCGCCGGCGGTCGGAATCGGGTCTCCGTGGGGATCGACGTTCGGAAAGCCGAGGTACCGGTCGAGGCGCTGGACAAAGAGGTCCGAAACGGCGTGTTCGAGGGTTTCTGCGTCCTGATGGACTTCCGCCCAGTCGTACCCGAGGGTCTTCTCGAGAAAGGTTTCGATGAGGCGATGCCGTCGGATCACGTTCAGAGCGAGCTCTTCGCCCTTGTTGGTCAGAGCCACCCCTTGCCGTGGACGGTACCGGAGAAGATTCAAACCGTGGAGGTGCTTTACCATCGAAGTCGCCGTACCGGGGGTCACTTCCATCACCTCGCCCACCCGTTTCATCGGGAGCAGGTCGCCGGTCTCCTCCTCCATGGCCTGATATATCTTCTTGATGTATTGCTCGACCGTGCTACTCGGCATGGTGTTGTCGCATAGTAGTCGTCGATACCCGAAAGGGGCAAGTCCTACCGAGGCGAAGCCGTCCGTTGACTTGCGGCCGGAGTTCGGCTAGACTAACAATGTGAGTGTCATTAACGGACTGACCGATACCCAGGAACGCTATCTTGAGGCTATCTTTCGACTTGAAACGGAGCACCGAGTCGCCCGGGTCAAGGACATCGCGGCGACGCTCAAGGTAAAGGCCCCGACGGTCACAAACATCGTCAAGGGCCTCGCCGACAAGGGGATGGTCGATTACGAGCCCTACGGCATCATCTCCCTGACCGAAGAGGGAGCCCAGGCCGGGCGGGACCTTATGCTCCGCCACCGGGCGACCCTCGATTTCCTGCATAATGTCCTTGGGGTTCCGGAGTCGACTGCGGAGCAGGTCGCGGGGCAGATCGAGCACAGCCTCCCTTCTGCGGTCCTCTGTCGCTTGGTGCAGTTCAACGCCCACTACGCAACTAAAGTCGGCGATAAGTTTCTCTGGGATTCCCACTGCACCGGCCTCTGCGAAACCCGCTACACAATCGACTGCATAAACGATCCGGAAGCAGTCGGCTCCTAAGCCGTCTTCGATCCCTCTTTTGATTCGACCCACTCAAGGTACTCACGCTCCTCGGCTCGCCCTTCCCCACCCTCGGCGCCGCATAACGGCACGAGGGGGCAGCTCTTGCAGGCCACCGGGGAACAGGTCGACGGAAGACCTCGGTGCCGACGGACCTGGCCCCGCTGCTCCCAGTGTGCGAGAGCAGCGTCGAGAAATCGCGGCTCTATCCCCGTTTCGGCGGCGAGCTGGGAGAAGGTCGCGCTCCCCCGGGCTCGGAGCGCGGTCCGGACCTCGGTGAGGAGCATCTAAGATTTGCCAAATTGGCTCGTCGTTCGACCGAGGATGACGAAGACGAGGGCGAGACCGGCAACGACGGAGACAGCAGCGACCACCGCCCCTATCTGGGGTCCCGAGGTAAGCTGATAGAAGAGGGTCGCTACCGCCCAGGCGAGGACGGTAAGGTAGCCCGCGAGGAACCAGCCGTACCCTCGCCCCATTTCCCGCACCGCCGCGCCAAGAGCGGCGACACAGGGGAAGTAGATAAGGACGAACAGCAGGTAGGCGTAGGCGCCGACGGGTGTAAACTGGTTCCTCATCCGGCGGAATACCGCACCGTCGGTTTCGAGCTCTGCGAGAAGCGTATCTTCGTCGGTCCCTATCAGACCGATGCCCAAGGGATCCACCAGGCCGGCACCAACACCGGCCAGGTTTTCCGGTATCGACGCGAAGGCCTCGGAAACCCCACCTGCGAGGTCGAACTCTTCGGCGTCGAGCTCAGGGGCTTCGTTCTGGCTGTAGAGAGAGTTGAGGGTGCCGACGATGGCTTCCTTGGCGAAGAGTCCGGTGAAGAGGCCGACCGTGGCCGGCCAGTTATCCTCCTCGATTCCCATAGGGGTAAAGACCGGGGTAATGGTCCTGCCGATGGACGCGAGAACCGATTGCTCGGTGTCCTCGTTGCCGAAGCTTCCGTCGGCCCCGAGGGAGTTGAAGAAGGAAAGGACCGAAACAGCGATTACGATGGTGGTACCGGCGCGGACGGCGAAGACGCGGAGGCGATGCCAGGCGCTCCGCAAGATGTGGCCCGGTCGGGGGACGTGGTACGGCGGAAGCTCCATGACGAAGTGGGAAACCGTTCCCTTGAAGATGGTTGTCTTGAGAAAGAGACCGGTAAGAATGGCCAGGGCGATACCGCCGATGTAGAGGCTAAAGGTGACCAGTCCCGCAGCTCGGGGAAAGAACGCCGCCGCGAAGAGGGCGTAGACCGGAAGCCGGGCGCCGCAGCTCATAAAAGGCGACATAAAGATCGTCATGAAACGGTCTTTCTTAGTTTCCAAGGTTCGGGTTCCCATGATCGCAGGAACCGTACAGCCGAAGCCGACCATCATCGGAACGAAGGACTTACCCGGCAGCCCGATGACCCGCATGAATCGGTCCATCACGAAGGCGGCGCGGCTCATGTAGCCCGAATCCTCCAAGAGAGCCAGCATCAGAAACATCATAAAGATGATGGGAAGGAAGGTAGCGACGGTTTGGATGCCTGCCCCGATACCGCCGGCGAGAATGCCTGTCAGCCACTCCGGAGCGCCGAAGGAGCTCAAGAGGACCCCGAACCCGTCGACAAACACCGTGCCGAAGAGAATATCGAAGAAGTCGATAAAGGCGCCGCCGACGAAGATCGTCAGCCAGAACACCAGGTACATCACCCCTAGGAAGATGGGAATACCCAAGGCGCGACTCATCACAAATCGGTCGACCATAGACGTCGCCCGTTCCCTGTCGATCCGCTTCCGGGAAACATGGCGACCGAGACCATGGATAAAGCCGTACCGCGCATCCGCCAAGAGAACATCGACTTCTTCGTGGAGCTCCGACTCCAGGGATTCGATTCCGTCGGCGATCTCCTGCCGACTCAGAGTGCCGGACTGGGCGACCTGGGCGAGAATCCAGGGATCTCCCTCGAGAAGCTTGATTCCGATCCACCGTTCGGTCGTGCCAATCTGGGTGGCAACGGGTGAGAGCCGGGCGGCCCAGGTCTCGATCTGCCGTTCCATCGCATCTGGATAGGGAATCGAGACCTCCGAAACCCGTTGGTCCCGGATGGCCTCGGCGATGACGCGCTTGACCTTCTGAATTCCGTCCTTTCGGATTGAGCTTACCGCGATTACCGGAACACCGAGGTGTTCAGAGAGATGCTCGGTGTCGATCTCGATCCCGTCTTTCTCCGCCAGGTCGATCATGTTCAACACGACGATTACCGGAATACGCATCTCGATAAGCTGAATCGTCAGGTAGAGGTTCCGTTCGAAGTTCGTCGCATCGATGATGTTCAGGACCATGTCGGCGTCGCCGCTCAAAAGATAGTCCCGGGCGATAATCTCGTCCTCCGAGGTAGCGGAGATCGAGTAGATACCCGGAAGGTCCACCAGATGTGCGATCCCGTCGGCCGTAGCGACGTTGCCTTCGTGGGCGATATCGGTGTGTCCCGGTGCCGGGATATAGGGGGCGACCAAGAGCTCGCTGAGAGCGTCGAGCTTGACCGGCCCCTCTTTCTTTTCGACGGTAACACCGGGCCAGTTGCCGATACGTTGCCGGCTTCCGGTCAGACCGTTGAAGAGGGTCGTCTTCCCGCTGTTGGGGTTTCCGGCGATAGCGATGGTTGCGGCGGCTCTCGGTTCGCTCATGCCGCACCTCTACCGTTCGAGGCGTCGAGAATCAGCGTGTTGGCCTCGTCCTTCCGCAACGACAGCCGGTAACCCCGGACCTCCAACTCTACCGGATCCCCGAGGGGCGCCCGCTTTACCAAGCGTACTTCTATCCCCTTCGTCAGGCCCATCGAGAGTAACTTGGCCTTGTACGCCGGATCGGCCTTCTCGTACCCGACTATGAGCGCGCCCTCTCCAGGCGACAGGTCCTTAATATGTTTGACGGTGCCTTGCTCCACCACTGGTGCTCCTTTGATGGTCCCGATAAAAGTTAGGCTATACTAGTAATGTAAGTTGGACCTAATTCTAAACCAGGCCCGCGTGTTTGTCAACCTACTCGAGCCATCTTCCGCCCCACCGAGTCTGTTGATATTTTGGGCTGGCAACAGTACTATTTTGACTAGTCAAAATAACTCGGGAGCGAACCGCATGGGACAACGTAGTGTAAGTCACAGAAGGTGGAAGGCAGTCGTTTCTTGTCTCCTGCTTGGGCTCCTAGCGGCCGGATTCCTCGGCGGCTGCCGGGGCGAGACCGGAAGTGCGGACGACGATCGGTTCCGGATCGTGACAACGACAACCCAAGCCACGGACCTGGCAACCATCCTGACCGAGGGGGTAGCCGGGATCGAGATTACCGCCCTCATGGGACCCGGAGTCGACCCCCACCTCTACCAACCCACCGAGCGCGATATCGCCGCGATGAACGCAGCCGATATGGTCATCTATAGCGGTCTCCATCTCGAGGGCCAGTTCGACACGGTCTTCGAGGCCCTCGGGGAGCGGGATGTCGAGGTCTACGCCCTGTCTCGCCCGGTAAAAGAGGCCGGTTTCGTCGTTGGATCGGAGACCGACGACCCCCACTTCTGGTTCGACCCGCGAAACTGGGAGCTGACGACGGCCGCCCTCGGGGAAACCCTCGGAAGGCTCCATCCCGAAGGGGCCGAAGAGTACACCCGGAACGCCGACACCTATTCCGAAGAGTTGGCTTTGCTCTACGCCTGGGCAGATGAGGGAATGACGCAGGTGCCCCCGGGGCAACGCTACCTGGTGACGTCCCACGACGCGTTCCGGTACTTCGGAGCGGCCTTCGGATGGCAGGTAGCGGCGATTCAGGGCATCAGCACCCAGGACGAAGCGGGGGTCGGCGATATCGAAGAGACGGTGGATTTCGTAGTCGACAACGATATACCGGTCCTCTTCGTCGAAAGCAGCATTCCTCCGAACACTATCGAAGCCGTTGCCGAAGCGATCGAGGCCGAAGGGGGTCGCATCGAAACCGGGCTTAGGGAGCTCTACTCCGACGCGATGGGGGTCCCGGGCACCTTCGGGGGCACCTACGTCGGGATGCTCGCGGAGAACGTGCTGACCATTCTCCAGTCCTACCGCTGTGCCGGAGTCGAAATCGAGATTCCGGCGTGGCCGGAAGGATTGACCCCGGTTCCCCCGGAGGAGGTACTCAATGTCAAATGTGACTGACGCCGAGGTTCCGGCTGTTACGATAGACGACCTGACCGTTGCCTACGACAGCAAACCTGCCCTTTGGGACGTGGACCTCGAAGTGCCCCAGGGGGTGTTGATGGCTATCGTCGGACCGAACGGAGCCGGGAAGAGCACCCTCATAAAGGCAGCTCTCAATCTCATTCCGAAGGCGGCGGGACAGGTCCGCTTCTTCGGCCTTCCCTACGAAAAAGCCCGTGACCTCGTGGGGTACGTGCCACAGCGGGGAAGCGTCGACTGGGACTTTCCGACGACGGTTCTCGACGTCGTTACCATGGGGCTCTACCGAAAGATAGGCTGGTTTCGGCGCCCCGGGAGTCGGGAGCGGGAGCTTGCTCTCTACGCCCTGGAACAGGTCGGTCTTGTGGAGTACGCGGATCGACAGATAAGCCGACTATCCGGGGGACAGCAGCAGCGGACCTTTCTGGCCCGGGCCCTGGTCCAGGATGCTCAGCTCTACTTCATGGACGAGCCCTTTGCCGCGGTAGACGCGGTAACCGAGAAGGCTATCGTGGCTGTGCTGAAGGAGCTAAAGCGGAGACACCGAACCGTTCTGGTGGTCCACCACGACCTCCAGACCGTATCGGAGTACTTTGACTGGGTAACGCTCCTCAACGTTGAAGTCGTCGCTTCCGGACCCACCGCAGGCGTGTTTACGCCGGAGCTTCTCCAGAAGACCTATGGTGGGGCGGTCGCGGCCCTCGGAAGCGCCCGGACATGACGGTGGTTCGGCGCGGCTGGGCGCCCATTATCGTAACGGCCCTATTCGTAGGCCTTTTTCTCCCGCTGTTTCCGGCGCTGATCGGAGTACGCTACAGCTACACATTGAGAGTCGTAGCCCTCGGTGGCTCCGTCCTCGGACTCGTAGCCGGGGCCCTCGGTTGTTTTGCCGTCCTTCGCCGCCAGAGTCTCCTCGGCGATGCCCTCTCCCACGCCGCCCTCCCAGGGGTCGCGGTGGCTTTCCTGGTGGCAGGAAGGAGCCTCCCGGCCCTCCTGGTCGGGGCCGGTATCGCGAGCTGGCTCGGCCTCCTCTTCGTACGGCTTCTGACTCGCCGGACCCGAATAAAGGAAGACGCTGCGATGGGAATCGTCCTCGCGACGTGGTTCGCTGCCGGCATCGCCGGGCTGACCTACATCCAGAGCCTCCCTGACGCCGGCCAGGCGGGCCTCGACACCTTTATCTTCGGCCAGGCCGCTGCAATCGGCCGAAGCGCCGTCCTCTTGATCGCCCTCGTCGGTTCTCTCTCGATGCTGATCGTCGCGGTCCTCTGGAAAGAGTTTAAGCTCGTCACCTTCGATCCCGAGTTTGCCGGCGCCAACGGTTTTCGGGTGGAGTGGCTTTCGGGAATTCTCGTCCTGCTGTTGATCGTCGCCGTCGTCCTCGGTCTTCAAATGGCGGGGGTGGTGTTGATGGTCGGCCTACTGATAGCGCCCGGTGTCGCGGCCCGGCAATGGACCAACCGCCTCGACCAGATGGTGGTTCTCGCCGGCCTCTTCGGTGCCTTCGCCGGGGGCACCGGAGCGGTCATCAGCGCGATCGATCGTGATATTCCGACGGGTCCGACCATCATCATCGTAGCCTTTCTTCTGGTGGCCCTCTCTCTATCCCTGGCTCCGGGCCGCGGCGTGGTGTGGCGCCTTGGCCGTCGAATAGGCGACCGCCGGCGCTTCGGTGCACGAACCATCATGAGAGACCTCTATCACTACGCCTACGACCACGGCGACGCCAAGGGCACTGTTCCCGAGTCTTTTCTCTTCGGGCTCCGGGGTCGCCCGGGATTGAGGGGGCTTCAGACGCTGTCCTCCTCCGACCTTGCCCGGAGAATCGACGACGAAGAGACGGAGATGCGGTGGAAACTGACGGATAAGGGGGCAGAAGTAGCGGCGGAAGACGCCCGGAATCAGCGGCTCTGGGATCTCTACCGAGAGCTCCGACACCAACTGGACCTTCCGGTCGTCCCGGAGGAGCGAAACCGAGACATCCGTGCCCTCCTTCCGGAGGAAACGGTTTCACGCTTGTCGGGGCTTCTCGGCGAAAAAGGAGCGGAACCCCGTGTTCGGAATTGAGCAACTTTTGGTGAAAGGCGTCCTGGTGTTCTTCGATGCGGAGACCATCAACGCCTTCTTCCGGGACCCTCGGGCAACGGCGACCATACTCGGGGTGCTTATCTCAGTAGCCGGAGGGCTCCTCGGGTCCTACTTGCTCCTCCGGGGCATGTCCCTGACGAGCGACGCGATCAGCCACACCGTCCTTCTCGGCATCGTCGTCGCCTTTCTGATAATGACCCGATGGTTCGGGAGGGAGGGCAATCTTTCCTCACCCTGGTTGATAGTAGGAGCCGCAGGAGCCGGGGTCCTCACCGTAGTGCTGACCGAGCTCCTCTTTCGCTCCGGACTTGTACAACAAGACGCCGCCCTTGGCCTTGTCTTTCCTCTGCTATTCGCCGTCGCCGTCATCTTCGTCTCCCGGGGCGTCGACGATGTGCACTTGGACGAAGACGCGGTCATGGTCGGAGAAATCGGTATGGCCTGGGCGGACACCCAAAGCCACTGCTTCTCGAACTGCGAGGAGGTAACCATTACTCCGGAGGACGAGACCGCCCGCTTCGCCCGACAGTGCACGAACTGCCGGAGCCTCGGGATCGACCCGAGACACCCGGATGCGGAGTTTACCGAAATCTGCGTGAATTGCGGTACCTACTCACCTTCGAGGGCGTGGAGGGAGGGGCTCGTGGACTCCCCTCCGGTGACGGTTTTTTGGCCCAAGTCGATCACCGTCATGGCGATACTTGTTGTGGCGACGCTGGCCTTCGTGTTGCTCTTTTACAAGGAGCTCAAGCTATCAACCTTCGATCCCGAACTGGCCAAGGCCCTCGGATTCCGCCCGGCGGCCCTCCATTACGCGCTGATGGTGCTCGTAAGCCTCGTCGCCGTCGGCGCCTTTAGCGCCGTCGGGTCGATTCTGGTAATCGCCTTCTTTATCCTGCCTCCGGCGGCGGCGTATCTACTAACCGACCGGGTCTCGGTAATGCTCGGGGTAAGTGGTCTAATCGGCGCCTCCGGCGCCTACTTCGGGTACGACCTGGCTCGGGGAAGCCTCTTCGGGCTGATCGACCTTCCGGGAAACTTTAGCTCGTCGATTTCCGCTTCCATGGTCTTGATGATGTTTCTTCTCTTTCTCGTCGTCCTCTTGACGTCACCGAAATACGGCCTCGTTTCCGCCCTTCTCCGGCACTACCGGCAGCAGCGCCGTTTCGCCGAACAGGTGGTCCTCGGCCACGCCGATCACCACTCCGGGAGACCGGAGGCGGCTGCGGAGCTCGCAGTCGACGGCCTGGAAGAGCACTTCCGGTGGAACGAGCGGCGGACCCGGCGAATACTCCGCCGCCTCTGGAATCGCGACCTTGCGGAGAAGCGTCAGGGCAGGATCTATCTGACGGAGAAGGGCCACCGGAGCCTCCGGGCCTTTCGGCGTCGTTAGGTTATCCAG
>CAZLDK010000080.1:0-5327 GCA_964558285.1 uncultured Spirochaetaceae bacterium
CGGTGCCGGTAAGCCCGCCGACGGTCACGCCCCGATGGTCTTGGGGGATGATCTGTCGGCCTACCGTGCCGCCGGCATCACTACCGACCACGAAGCCTCGACCTTGGAGGAGATGAAGGAGCGGCTCCGCCTTGGAATGCGGGTACTGATTCGGGAAGGCTCGGCGGCACGGAACCTGTCGGCGCTCATGGAGGGCATAGACGGGTACAGCGGCCATCTCTGCTCCTTGTGTACCGACGACAAGCAGCCGGCGGCCATCCTCGCCGAGGGGCACATAGACCACATCCTCCGAATCGCCGTGGCCCGGGGCCTGGACCCGGTAACCGCCGTGACCCTGGCAACCATCAACGCCGCCCGGGGCTACGGCCTGGGTGACCGGGGTGCGGTGACACCCGGGATGCTCGGCGACCTAGTCCTGGTGGACGATCTGGCGGACTTTCGGGTCCGAGAGGTCTACAAGCGCGGGGAGCGGGTCGCCGAAGAGGGGACACCTCTCTTCGCCGTCGGCTTGCCGGATCGAAGGAAGGTGTCCGATACGGTAAACGCGGCCCCGGTGACCGAGGCCGACTTTGCCCTGCCACTCGGGAGTAACACGGTACACGTCATCGAGGTGTTTCCCGACAGCCTCATCACAAAACGGGTGGTTCTTCGGGTCACCCGGAACCAGAAGGGCAACTTCCAGGGCGACCCGGAGACGGACGTCCTAAAGCTTGCGGTAATCGAACGCCACCGGAAAACCGGCAACGTCGGTCTAGGCCTCATAACCGGCTTCGGGGCCACCGGGGGGGCCATGGCCTCCACCATAGCCCACGACTCCCACAATCTGCTGATCCTCGGGGATTCGGACGCTGACATGCTTCTTGCGGCCAGGGAGCTTCAGCGCATCGGCGGCGGCCTGTGCATCGTCAGTCGGGGCGAGGTATTGGGAAGCCTCCCCCTACCGGTCTCCGGGCTCATGACCAACGAACCCGCCGAGGAGGTAAGCCGCCGGATAGAGGAACTCAACGACATCGCCTTCGAGCGCCTCGGCGTAAAGAGGACCCTGGACCCCTTCACGGCCCTCTCCTTTATGGCCCTTCCGGTCATCCCGGAGCTCAAGCTCACCGACATGGGCCTCTTCGACGTGGTCTCCTTCGACTTCCTACCGATAGAGGCAGGATAGCCGGCGGGCCGGGCCCCGCGGGGCCGAAGAACGCGCCCCCGGTGCCTTCAACCGCCGGGGCGCAGAAAGCGCCCCCGGGGGGTATCGTCTATCTCCTGGCCCCGCAAAAAGACTCTCTCGATACGGCCTGAGAGTCGCCGCCCGACGTAGGGGCTCAGGCGATGCCGGTCGCGAAGCTCCTCTCGGGTGAGCGTGCCTTCGGCCCGGAGATCCACCAGCGCCAGATCGGCGTCGTAACCAACGGCGATTCGACCCTTCCTCGGGAGGGCAAAACGGTCGGCGGGATTCCGAGCGGCAACTTCGGCAATCCGCTCCGGCGGCGCACCGACGGTCAATAGCGTCCGCAGGGTGGTCTGGACTCCGGGGATGCCACCCCATGCAGCGTCAAAATCGTCGAGGTCCTTCATCTCCGGGGGGGACGGGGAATGGTCCGAACCTACAGTGTCGATCTCCCCCGCCATGAGCGCCTCGATTTGCTCCCGCCGGAGGGCATCCTCACGCAAAGGGGGGGCACACTTGGCCCGGGGACCTATCTCTTCCAGGTCCCGGTCGGTAAAGAAGAGGTAGTGGGGGCAGGTCTCGGCGGTGGCGTCGACTCGCCCCGCCGCTACCGCCCGGCGGACAAGCTCGACCCCTCGGCGGGTTGAGATGTGGACCACGTGAATCCGGCAGCCGGTCTCCTCGGCGTAGAGGAGCGCCCGGTTGATAGCCTCGAGCTCCGCAACGACCGGCCGGGAGTCGAGGAAGCGCCGGATGGCCGGGGCCCCGGTGTCGACCCCGGTTATCCCACCGCTCAGAGCGGCCAGGATCGGCGCGCTCTCGGCGTGGAGGAGCACCGGCAGGCCTAGCCGGGCTGCGATCTCCATGCCGCGGTAGAGGGTCACATCATCCGCCCAGGCAAAATCGTCGATTCCCGAGGGGCACATAAAGGCTTTGAAACCGGCGACGCCCCGCTCCGCGAGCTCGTCCATCGAGTCGAGGTTCGCCGGCGTCAGGCCGCCGTAAAGGGCAAAGTCGGTAAAGGAGTTACCTTCGCAGGCGGCCATCTTGGCGTCGAAGGAGGGGCCGTCGAGAGTCGGTGGGGAGGAGTTAAGGGGCATGTCGATAAAGACCGTGCCCCCGCCTGCAGCGAGGGCTGCGGATCCTGTGGCCACCCCTTCCCAGTGAGCCCGCCCGGGGTCGTTAAAATGCACATGGGCGTCGACCACCCCGGGGAAGAGGTGGAGCCCGCGGGCGTCGATCTCCCGGGCTGTGCTTCCGGCTCCGGCGCCACCGGCAATCTCCGGGGCCACCTTGACGATGCTCTCCCCTACTACAGCGACGTCGGCGATTTTGGAACCGTCGGGGGTAACGACGGTTCCGCCGCGAATAAGCAGATCGTAGGCGATGGCTCAGCTCCCCCGGTAGGTAGAGTAGGACCAGGGTGATACCAGAAGCGGCACGTGATACCCGGCTCCCGGGTCCGCGATCCGGAAGGCGACGGGCACCTCGGTGAGGAAGACTCCGGCGTCCGGGTGCTCCTGGGCCCGGAAGTAGGAGGCGACGTCGAAGAGCAGCCGGTACTCCCCGCTTTCGACCTCGTCCCCGGATAGAAGCGGTGAGTCGGTGCGACCGTCGGCGTTTGTCGTCGTCTGTTTGACCAGCTCCCAACCGTCTAGTGTTTTTCTCCAGAGCTCTATGTTGACACCGGCCGCGGGCTGCCCGGAGGCGGTGTCCAGGACGTGGGTGCTCAGCTTGGCGCTCACGATTTCTTCTCCCGGCCGACGGTTCCGGTGATGATGCCGAAGGGGGAGTCGGTACCGTAGAAGATCTCGTTTGGGTTCTCGAGCCCGAAGGCGCTCATGTCGAAACGAATATGATGCTGATTCGGCATGGAGAAGCGGATCGAGTCCACTTCCGGGACCACATCCAAGACCGCCTTCCCCATCTCCCAGAGAGTCGCCTGAAGGCTCGGGCTTTCGTGCTCCGCAAAGACCCGGGCCAGGGTCCCGTGGATAGTCTCCCAGCGAGCAGCGAAGTCTCTACCGGGGATGTCGATACCCGGAAGGTACTCCCACCGGGCGTCGACGGTGGTGGCGAGAATTCGGTCCGTGGCATCCGGGAGCGTTGTGTACTCGTCGTGGTAGAAGCCGGTGAAGGCCGAGCCGCCGCTCTTGAATACCTCCATGCCCCGAATCCCCCCGGCGAGGGTCGTTTCGGCGGAGGCTAGATCTCGGCCCCTCCGATGGATCCACGCCATCGCGGTGCCGTGGGCCTTCTCATAGGCGTGGGGATGGGGCGCACCGTCCACCTCGATACGTTGCCAGCGCTGGGCCTCGACTTCGATTTCCACCGCCTCCACTTGTTCGAACCGATCGATAAAGCGGGCCGATAGGAGGTCGGCAAACTGCTCCGGGGAGCGAAAGTCGCTGGTCCCGGCGACGGCGTAGACGCTGTTCTTCATGGTATCCGTCGGCACGCACGGCGAGTTGTCACCCTCTGTATAGATCTTGTCGAAGGCGCCGTGGAGCATGATCTCCACCGTGTACTCGTAGACATGATGGGTCGAAGGTGCTCCACCCTGTGGCGCGTCCCGGACTATCTTCGTAAGCCTGACCCGTTGCTTCCCGTAGGAGTTCTCTCTTAACTCTGCCATCTTTTCTCCTCTGTAATCGCGTCGGCCATCCGCAGCCAGGCGATCTCTGCAATCTGTTCCAAAGCCGTGGCGATTTCCGCTTCTCGATCGTTCTTCAGGCGAACCGGAAAGGCCTCGAGAATCGCCTCCTTGCGGTTCTTCCGGGCGCAGATGACGAAGGGAAAACCGAAGCGCGTATGGTACTCGGCGTTGTACCGGTCGAAGGCCTCCGCCTCCTCCGGCGTCAGCTCGGCGAGCCCCGCCGCCGACTGTTCCCGTGTCGACTCGGTCCCCAGGCGTCCCGCTTTCGCCAGGCGACCGACGAGATCCGGATGGGCCCGGATCAAGGCAAGCTGGGCCTCCTCCCCCGCGTCGGCGATTACCGTAAGGCATGCGGCGTGGAACTCCTTTAGAGAGTTGAAGGGGCGGCGGCCCAGAGCCTCCTTCACGATCCAGGGCGAGTCCTCGAAGAAGCCGCCGCAGTGGCCTTCCACCCGCTCCATTGGGAGCGTATTGAGCTGCGCCAGGGTGATGGGTTCCTCGGTGGTGGTCCCGGCGCCCCGGGGGTGACCCTCGATCATCCGGGAGAGCACCTCTGCGGCCCGGACGATATCCTCGATCCGGCTGAACTCGGCAGGGTTGTGGCTGATGCCCTGCCGGCTCGCGACAAAGATCATCGCCGTGGGGACCTGGTCTGCGAGAATCGCGGCGTCGTGGAGGGCGCCGCTGGGCCGGATCGGCACGTCGAGCCCCACCTCGGCGGCGGCCTCATGAAGCGCCCGGCCAACCTCGGCAGAAAGGGGCGCCGGTGGGATGGCCTCGCTTCGGGTAACCACGTGGCCAAGCCCCCGGCGGGAGGCTATCTCGCCGGCCGCCTGCCGCAAGGCATCCTCTCCCTCCTGGAGAAGCTCCTCCTCCTGGCCCCGCATGTCCACTGAGAAGAAGACCTCCCCGGGGATGACGTTCACCGCCCCGGGTGCGACGACCATTCTCCCGACGGTGCAGACCGAATAGGGCGCCTGACCGTCGAGCTTCCGACCCAGGGCCTCGATGGCGGTCACCATCTCCGCGGCTCCGGCAAGGGCGTCCCGGCGGCCGGTCATCCCCGTGGAGCCGGCGTGATTCGCCTGTCCTGTCACGGTGATCTCGAACTGCCGCCGGCCGTTTATCCGGTCCACTACCGCCACGGGCAGCCCGGCGTCCCAGAGGCTGACCCCCTGCTCGGCGTGGACCTCCACCAGTCCGAGGTAGCGCCTGGGGTCCAGGCGGTCGGTCCAGGGAGCCGGCGCCCCGCTGCTATCCGCTGCCCGGAGCCGCGTAAGGTCCAAGCCGTCGCTAGCCCCCGCCTCCGCCGGGCTCCGGCCGTGACGATTCTTCAGTTGCTCCAACAGATCGAGATCCATCGCGCCGCTCCAGGCGCGGCTTCCGAGCATCCCCAGGGAGAAGGTCGTCCCCTCCTCCTCGGCGAAGATCACGAGCTCTAGAGGTAGCTCCGGTCGGACCCGGAGGATTTCCAAGGGGATAACCACCCCCATGACTCCGTCGTACTTC
>CAZLDK010000080.1:5337-12090 GCA_964558285.1 uncultured Spirochaetaceae bacterium
CCCGGAGGGGACAGAGTCCACGTGGGATCCGGAAAGCCAGACCCGGCCTTCCCAGCCGACACGCCGGTGGCGGATGTGGACGTTTCCCCCGGCGTCGACGATGTGCTCCGCGCCGGCTTCTTGCGCCTCCCGGATTACGTAGTCCCGGGCGGCCCGCCAGGCCGGGGAAAAGGTCGGCCGGCTGTAGCCGATCTCCGGCGGGGTCTCGGAAAAACCGGCGATAGCCTCGATGTCCCCGGCGATCCGCTCGGCGCTGATCGTCATACGCCGAACTGTTCCCGCCACTCCCGGCCGGTCTCTTCCATGCTGCTTTCGGCTTGGGTCCGGCGCAGGCGATGGATCTGCGGCATGCCCAGCTGCCACTCCTGCATCCAGTCCCGGGCAAAAATCCCCGCCTCGGTTTCGGCGAAGATCTTCCGGACCTCTTCGTCGTTGATTACCCGGGGTCCCCGGGTTCGGACGGCGAACTCGCAGGTCCGGCTCGAGCGGCCGGTGAGGTAGTCCTCGATACCGTGCTCGTCCATCACATCGATGACGCTCCGCAAGGAGCGGATCGACTTGGCGTAGGCAAAGCTCGGGGGATAGCCGTTGTCCACCATCGTCTGGAAACAGAGGCGCATCAGGTGGATCACCCCGCCGTAGAGGATCTGTTCCTCGAAGTTGTCGCCCTCGGTCTCCTGCTGGAATGTCAGCTCCACCACCCCGGCCTTGGTCGAACCGACTACCTTCGACACAGCTAAGGCAATCTGCAGGGCGTCACCGGTGGCATCGTGGTCGACGCTGACGCAGCCGTAGATGCCTTCTCCCTTTTGGTACTTCTCCCGGACAAAGGCGCCGGGGGCGTTGGGTACATAGAGGGCGGTGTTTACGTTCTCCGGCGGTTTGATAGCCCCGTAGAGTACGTTGAAGCCGTGACAGAAGATGAGGGTCTGTCCCGCCCGGAGGTTCGGCTCGATGTCGGCGGCGTAGACCGGGGGCTGTGCCGGGTCTGCAAGCTCGATCAAAAGCACATCGCCCTTTTTCACCGCTTCTCCGTAGTCGTAGACCTCAAAGCCGTCGGCCTTGGCTTCTTCCCGGGAGCGGCTCCGGGCAGCGGGGCGGGTCCCGACTATCACATTACAGCCCGAGTCCCGGGCGTTCATCGCCTGGGCCTTGCCCTGGATTCCGTAGCCGATGACCGCCAGGGTCTTGCCCTCGAGTATGGAGGCATCGACATCGTTGTCGCGGTAGATCTTCTCGTTCATGCGTCGCTCCTTGGAAGGGATATCTCCCGGTTTACGTTCTTGTAGTAGATGTAGCGCGAGGCCGTGGGGCCCGTCGCGTAGTAGCTCTGGGGACAGAAGGGACCCATCCAGATAAAGTCGCTCGCCTCCACCTCCATCCAGGTATCCCCCAGGTAGTAGAGGCCCTTTCCCGAAAGGACGTAGAGACCGTGCTCCATCACGTGGGTTTCGGTAACCGGCAGGCTATGGCCCACCTCGAAGGTAAAGATGTTCATCGCCAGGTCGTAGGCAAAGTCGTCGGGGATCAGGGATTGCAACAGCGCCCCTTCGTCCCCCATGTAGACCTCCCCGGGTACGTCCTGCTCCTTACCGACGATCGGTTCGAACTCGGAGCCCTCGGGGAGACGCTCGTAGCGCTTTCGCAGGAGGAGCAGGGTGGCTTCCTCGGAGGCCCGAACACGGTAGCCCGCCCTCGGGGGAACCAGGGCATAGCCGCCGGCGGTCAACCGATGGCTTCCGGCGGTCTGGCCTTCCGTACCCCCGGGCTCCAGGGTCAACTCGACGATCCCTTCGAGGACAAAGAGAAAGTGCTCGATCTCCCCGTCGGCGGGGTGGTTACCCTCGGCCCCCGGCGGCAGATGGAGGCGATACTCCGCGAAATCCGCGCCGAGAGACGGTGCGGCAAGGACCTGCACCTCCGCCTCGGGCCACTCCGGGAGTCGGGAAAAGGGAATGCCTTCCAAAGGGATGAGGGCGTACCGCGCCTCAACCCGGGTCCTGCTACTGAGAAGTTCCGTTTGCTTTCTCATCTTCCATCCTCCTTCGCGTCAGGTGCGAAAATACTGCCTCCCCGAAGCGGTCGTCTCCTGCTTCCGGCCGGCGTCTCCTACCCTTCGATCAGTTTGATGGCCGCCCGGTTGTGCCGGGATATCAAGCCCGGGAGGTCGACGCCGGCAAGCCGCCCATCGATGACCCGCTGGACACCGTTGATGCACGAAAAGGAGACCGTGGGATTACTACAGAACAGAAGCGCCGCCAAGGGGTCGTGAACCGCCCCGCCAGCCATACCGAGAGTGTCCAGGCGGAAGCCGACGATGTCCGCCGCTGCACCCGGGGCGATGCGGCCGACATCCTTTCTGCCGAGAACCGAGGCCCCGCCTGCGGTGGCGTACCAGAGTATCCTCCGGGCGCTCATCGACATATCGCCGGAAAGACGCTGCAGGAGCATCGCCTGCCGCGCCTCGGCGAGCATATTCGAGGTGTCGTTGGACGCCGAGCCGTCTACCCCGATGCCGACCCGCATACCCGCCTCGTGCATCTTGGCTATCGGCGCGATGCCGGAGCCCAGGCGCATGTTGGAGCTTGGACAGTGGGCAACGCCGCAGTGGTGCTGTCCAAGACGGCCGATCTCCTCCTCCCGGGGATGAACCATGTGGGCAAACCAGACGTCCTCGCCGGTCCAGCCAACCCCTTCGGCGAATCCCACCGGCGTAGCCCCCAGGGTCTCCAGGCAGTAGGCCTCCTCGTCCCGGGTTTCCGCTAGGTGGGTGTGGAGGTGCGCGCCGTAGCTCCGGGCAAGGTCGGCGCTCTCCCGCATCAGCGCCGGAGAGACCGAAAAGGGCGAGCAGGGGGCCACCACGATCCGAGTCATCGCGTAGTCGCCGGTGTCGTGGTAGCTCTCGATAACCCGCCGGGTATCGGCGAGGATCGCATCCTCGGCCTCTACGACGCTGTCCGGCGGCAGCCCACCGGCGGACTCCCCCACGGACATCGAGCCCCGGGAGCAGTGGAAGCGCAACCCCATCTCCGCGACGGCTTCGATCTGATCATCCACCCGGGCATCGTTGGGCCAGAGGTAGGTATGGTCCGACGCCGTGGTGCACCCCGAGAGCATGAGCTCCGCCGCGGCTACCTGTGAGGAAGCGGCAAGCGCCTCCCGGTCCATCCGGGCCCAGACCGGATAGTGGGCCACGAGCCAGTCGAAGAGCTCGGCATCCTGCCCCGCCGGAAGGTTCCGGGTTAGGGTCTGGTAGAAGTGATGATGGGTGTTCACCAAGCCCGGAATAACGACGTGATGCCGGGCGTCGATCTCCGAGGTAGGCGTCACCGTGCGCCGGGCCAACTCGGCCTGGAGCCCGCTGTCCGGGCCCACCCAGGCTATTCGGTTGCCCTCGATGAGCACCGCACCGTCTGCTATCTCCCGGCCCGCGGTCGTCTCGGGACCGTCGAAGGTGGCAAGAAGCTCTGCATGGCGAATCGTTGTGATATTCATGATTCGAAGATTGGTCCTCGATTCTACGCCGGGTTTGCAACGGCGGCGACGCCGGCTACGCGCTCGCCGAGGAAGCGCCTTACGAGACCAAGGGCTACCTCTCGGCGGTAGTCCGCCGTGGAGCGCTGATCGGAGATCGGGGACACGAAGGGCCTGAGGGCATCGATTACCGAATCGATCTGTCCCGAGACCTTCGAGACCGGCTTAAAAAGCAGCAATTCCTCGGCCTCCGGGACCCGGACCACCGTCGGGGCTACGGCACCTAAGGCGATTGCAACGGCGGCTACGGTATCATCCTCCACCGTGGCGTGGGCGCAGATCGACAGCTTCGAGAGCGCGTTCGCCCGGCGGGTTCCAACCTTCTGATAGAGGACACGGTTTCCCTCGATCAGGGGAATATTGACCGCAACGACCAGCTCATCGGTGGCCAGGGTAGTCCGGCCGGGGCCGGTAATAAACTCTTCGATGGGAACCGTCCGGGTGCCCTTGGCGGAAGCAAGCTCTACCGAGGCGTCCAGGGCGTAAAGAGCACAGACAGCGTCTCCAGCCGGCGAGGCGTTACAGACGTTACCTGCCAGCGTGGCGACGTTTCGAAGCCCCGGAGCGGCAAGCTCGATTATGGAGCCTTTAAGAAGCTCCGGGAGCCGGGGATGGGCCAAGAGATCGGCGTAGGTTACCCCGGCGCCGACCCGGAGGGTCCGGCGGACGGCGGCGCTTTGCTCCTCGATTCCCTGAAGCTCCGGAAGGGCTCCGACAAAAACAACAGGCTCGTGAATATCGGGGAGGGTCCCCGCCCAGCTTCGACGGCGTACCAGCAAATCCGTGCCTCCGGCCAACGGAATCGCGCCGGTAGTCTTGCGGACCTCCAGGGCCTCCTTTAGGCTCTTCGGGCTGTAGAAATCGGGACCGCTTTCGGTCATGACGCGCCCTCGCTTAGGGCAGCCCGCGTCTGTTGTCGCGTCTGTTGTCGCATCTGTTCTCGCATTTGGGCCGCCTTCTTGACGCCGTCGACGATGAGGGCGTAACCGGTACAGCGGCAGAGATTGCCGGAGATGGCGGTACGGATCGTCGCTTCATCCGGGTCGGGGTTTTGCCGGAGGAGCGACTCGGTGGCAACGAGCATGCCGGTCATGCAGAAGCCGCACTGTACGGCCCCCGCTTCGGCGTATCCGTCGGAGATGAGGGCGCCTTCGGCGGTTTGAGAAATGCCTTCCGGCGTTTCGATGGAGGCCCCCTCTACCATGCCGACCGACAGAATGCAGGAGTTTACGATGCGACCATCCTTGAGGACGGCGCAGGCTCCGCATTCGCCCTCGCCGCACCCCTCCTTGACACCGGTCGTTCCGAACTCTTCTCGCAGTACATCCAGGAGTCGGGCCAGAGGATGTGCCTTGGTTACAACGGCCTTACCGTTGAGCGTGAACGAAATCTCTCGCATGAGATCGAGCCTCCATAAGGTATTCGGGGGTAACGGGAATGCGATTGACCGGCGTGCCGAGGGCCCGCTGCACCGCCAGGGCAAAAGCCGGCGCGGCGCCGTCAAAGACTACCTCCCCGGCGCCCTTTGCCCCGGAAGGCCCGTAGGCAAAGGGATTGTCGATAAGGACGCTGTGCACTTCGGGATAGTCCAGGGAGGTCGGGATGGCGTAATCGGCCATGGTGGTCTGGAGAAAGCTGCCGTCCCGGCTTTCCATTTTCTCAATGTGGCCGTAGCCAAGCCCTTGAATCATGCCCCCGTCAATCTGACCCTTCACCACCAGAGAGTCCAGCGCCCGGCCGATCTCGTAGGCGGTCCAGATGCCGGTGGTCTTCACCTCCATGGTGACGGGATCGACCTCAACCTCGACGCAGTTCACCCCCCAGCTGTAGGCCGGATAGGCATCCCCCTGGAAGGTCGTGGAGTCCCAGACGATCTCCTCAGGCTGGGTGTACTCTTTCATCACTTCGACGGTTCCCTCTTCGGTCAGCCGGGGCTTAAGGTCCCGGGCGGCCTCCTGAATCAGAAAGCCGACGACCGATGCGGAGCGGGAAGCGCAGGTGGGGCCGGAGTTAGGGGTAAGGTCGGTGTCGGTGTTGACCAACACGATATCGTTGTAGGGGATGTCGAGAATGTCGGCGGCCACCTTCCGGTGGGTAGTGTCGACTCCCTGACCTATCTCGACGCAGGAAGCGTGGATCTCCACCTTGCCGTCGTCGGTTTTCCGGAGCATCACCTTGGCCTTGATGATGTCCCTCTCGCCGCTGCCGGTAAACCCGCTGCCATGCTGCACAAAGGACATCGCGATGCCCCGGCCGCTCCCCGGCGTACACCGCGCCCGGCGGGCCTCGTAATCGGCCATCGACTTGACCGCGTCGATCAGCTCCGGGAGCTTCACCTCTTCGTGAATCCGGCCGTTGGTAATGGTGGGACTTCCCTGCTTTTGAAAGTAGCGGCTCCGGTAATCGTCCTCGTCGATGTCGAACTCCCGGGCAATCTGGCTCATGTGCATCTCGATGGCAAAGAGCGCCTGGGGGGCGCCGAAACCCCGGAAGGCGTCGGCGGGGACGGTATTCGTCGCCACCGCCCGGCCCTGGGCCCGGATGTTGGGCACCTCGTAGACTCCGGTTCCGGTAAAAAGCGCCCGCTGCAGAACGACCATGGAAGAGCTCTCGTAGGCCCCGGCGTCTATGATCGTGTCGATTTCCATACCAAGGAGAGATCCGTCGTTGGCCAGGGCGCTGCGGATCTTGATCCGGGATGGATGGCGCTTACTGGTAAAGGCCATATCCTCCTCCCGGGAGAGAACAAGCTGCACCGGGCGGCCGATCTTGAGGGTCGCAACGGCAATCGGGACGGCGATAACGTCGGGATAGTGCTCCTTCCCACCGAAGCCGCCACCGGTGACCGTGTGCTTTACCCTCACCTCCTCCTCAGGAAGGCCTAAGGCGGTGGCAACCGAATGGCGGATATAGAAGGGGCACTGGGTAGAGGCGTAGATGGTAAGCTTTCCGTCCTCGACCAGGGCGGCGAGGGACTGGGGCTCCAGGTAGACATGCTCCTGAACTCCCGATTCGTAGGTACCCTCGAAGACGCGGTCCGCAGCGGCAAAGGCTCCGTCAGGATCGCCCTTGATCAGGTCGATCTCGGCAAAGAGATTGTCATCTCCGTAGATCGGCCCGCCCTTGACGGCGAGGGCCTCATCTATGTTCACCGCCGCCTCGAGATCCTCGTAGTCAACGGAAATGTCGTGGAGAATTCGGAGGACCTCCGACCGGTCC